>JAAWNJ010000025.1 GCA_022798895.1 Clostridia bacterium
AAAATCGCAGATTTTTCCGTGTACAACAAGGTTAAGTTTCCTTAGTTCGTGCGGTTTGCAAAGCAAACCTGCACATGTGGCGAAGCCACTTTTCTTATACTTTTAAAATTTCAAAAAATGCTTTACTTTTTTAGGGTTTATCGATATAATAAGGTCAGTTTTAGGGTAGAATTTACTCGGGAAACAAAATGTATATTATTTTAAATAATATAACAATATTAAAGGAGGTTCTTTATGAGTCAAAAGTATGTTTACTTATTCAAAGAAGGAAACGCAAATATGCGTGAACTTTTAGGTGGAAAAGGAGCAAATCTTGCAGAAATGACTAACTTAGGTTTACCAATTCCACAAGGTTTCACAGTAACAACAGAGGCTTGCACAAGATATTATGAAGATGGAGAAAAAATCGCAAAAGAAATCGAAGATGAAATTTTTGCTACATTAGCCAAACTAGAAGAAATGACAGGCAAAAAATTTGGAGATGTAGAAAATCCATTATTAGTATCAGTACGTTCAGGAGCAAGAGCTTCAATGCCAGGTATGATGGATACTATTTTAAACTTAGGTTTAAATGAAGAAGTTGCAACAAGCATGGCACAAAAAAATGAAAGATTTGCTTATGATAGTTACAGAAGATTTATTCAAATGTTTAGTGATGTTGTTATGGAAATACCAAAACCACTATTTGAAAAAGAAATTGACGCTATGAAAGAAAAAAGAGGAGTAAAACAAGATACAGAATTGACAGCAGCAGATTTAAAAGAATTAGTTGCAATTTTCAAAGGAATCTACTTAAAAGAACATGGAAGTGAATTTCCAAGTAATCCAACAGAACAATTAAAAGAAGCTGTAAAGGCAGTATTCCGTTCATGGAATAATCCAAGAGCTATTACATATAGAAGATTAAATGATATCCCAGGAAGTTGGGGAACAGCCGTTAACGTTCAAGAAATGGTTTTCGGAAATATGGGAGATGACTGTGGAACTGGTGTTGCATTTACACGTAACCCAGCAACAGGAGAAAAAGCTTTATTTGGTGAATATTTAATGAATGCACAAGGTGAAGACGTTGTTGCAGGTATTAGAACACCACAACCAATTGCTACATTAGAGCAAACAAATGCAGCTGCATATGCTGATTTTGTTAAATATGCTAATTTATTAGAAGATCATTACAGAGATATGCAAGATATGGAATTTACTATTGAAAGAGGAAAATTATTTTTCCTACAAACAAGAAATGGTAAAAGAACTGCAAATGCTGCACTTAGAATAGCTGTAGAATTAGTAAATGAAGGAATGATTACAGAAAAAGAAGCAGTTTTAAGAGTAGAGCCAAACCAATTAGACCAACTATTACATCCAAACTTTGACCAAGCTAAATTAAAAGCTGCTAAGCCAGTTGCAAAAGGACTAGCTGCTTCACCAGGTGCTGCAACAGGTAAAGTTGTATTTACAGCTGATAGAGCAGTAGAACTATTTGAAAAGGGAGACAAAGATTTAATCTTAGTAAGACTTGAAACATCTCCAGAAGATATCGATGGAATGAATGTATGCCACGGTATCCTAACAGTTCGTGGTGGTATGACATCACATGCAGCCGTTGTTGCACGTGGTATGGGAACATGCTGTGTAGCTGGTTGTGGAGAATTAATTGTAAATGAAGAAGCAGGAAACTTTAAAGATCCACAAGGAAATGTATATCATGAAGGTGATTATATTTCATTAGATGGTTCAACAGGAAATGTATATGGTGAAAAGATTGATACAGTAGAAGCTCAAGTATCAGGAGACTTTGCTAAATTAATGGGATGGGCTGATGAGTATCGTCAAATGGAAGTTAGAACAAATGCTGATACTCCAAAGGATGCAGAAGTTGCATACAATTTTGGTGCACAAGGTATTGGACTATGTCGTACAGAGCATATGTTCTTTGCTCCAGAAAGAATTGCGGCTATTCGTGAAATGATTGTTTCTAAAACAGCAGAGCAAAGAGAAAAAGCTCTAGCTAAAATTCTTCCAATGCAACAAGGTGACTTTGAAGGTTTATTCAAAGCTATGAAAGGTTATCCAGTAACGATTCGTCTATTAGATCCACCACTACATGAGTTCTTACCACACACAGACGAAGAAATAACAACATTAGCAAAAGAAATGGGAATGACTTTCCAAGAATTAAAAGATGTAGTAGTAAGCTTACACGAATTCAATCCAATGATGGGACACAGAGGATGCCGTCTAGATGTTACCTACCCAGAAATTGGAGCAATGCAAACAAGAGCAATTATTAGAGCAGCTATTAATGTAAATAAAGAAGGAATGAATGTTGTTCCTGAAATTATGGTTCCATTAGTTGGTGAATTGAAAGAATTAAAATATGTAAAAGACATTATTGTAAAGGCAGCAGATGAAGAAATTGCAAATGCTGGTGTATCTTTAAAATATGAAGTAGGAACTATGATTGAAATTCCTAGAGCAGCATTAACAGCTGATGAAATTGCTAAAGAAGCTGAATTCTTCTCATTTGGTACAAACGATTTGACACAAATGACATTTGGATTTAGCCGTGATGATGCAGGAAAATTCTTAGGTTCTTACTATGAAAAGAAAATCTATGAAACAGATCCATTTGCTAAACTAGACCAAACTGGTGTTGGAAAATTAGTAAAAATGGCTGTAGATATGGGTAAAGTAACACGTCCTGACATTCACTTAGGAATTTGTGGAGAGCATGGTGGAAACCCACCAACAGTTGAGTTCTGCCATAATATTGGCTTAACTTATGTATCTTGCTCACCATTTAGAGTTCCAATTGCAAAATTAGCAGCAGCTCAAGCAGCAATTAAACAACCTAGATAAGAAAATAGTTATGCTATAAGAGCCAAACAGAGCGAATCCTTTTGGATACGCTCTGTTGTTTTGGTATAGATGTTATTCTTCATTTTTCTTAGCATCTCTGGTGAATGTAAGCCACGCATTGCGAATATTGATTATGCCTGTACGTCCTTCCTCTGCAAAAGTCCAGTCGATTTCAAACTTTTCAGAGGTAGTGCAGAAGACATCATATCCTGCGTCAGAAAAGTGCAATGCAAGGATTTTCATTTCTTCCGCGTCAGGATTGTAAGAAAGGTCGAGAATGTAAGAAGTCGACCGCGGATGCTCTTTTTGGTACTCACTGAATTTTTTGTCGAGCGAAAGAAATGCATCCTCGCTGACCTTGCGTGCTAAATACGCCTGCTGTAACATGTTAGTAACCACCTTTTCTAAAATTTTCAATGTGCAAAAATAATGAAGAATATTATCCAGTAATACACTGAATACGTGACTGAGAAACTAATCTCCATCAATTTAAGCTCACATCTAGATATATTATACCATAATTAACATAAAATAGCAACTTGCATGGTTAGGAGATAAATTTATAAAGCAAAATCTTGCTATTTTCTAAGTACTATAGTAGAATATTATAAAATAACAAGTAGGTAGGATAAGATATGGAAAATAAATATCATTTAACATTAGAACAAAATATATTTTTAGCAAAAAGAAATCTAGTAGATAATATATATGCAAATGCAAGAATGGAAGGATTAAATATCACATTTCCTGAAACAAAAACGATTTTAGAAGGTGTGAATGTTCCAAATTTAAAAATTGATGAAATTCAATGTATTTTAAATTTAAAAGATGCTTGGAAATATACGATAGATAATATTCAAGATGAATTTAATTTGGATTTTATTTGTCAAGTAAATGGTCTTGTTTCAAGAAATGAAAGTATTTCGTGGGGAACTTTAAGGAATCGGTAATGTTCAAATAACAGGAACAAATTATATTCCAGAAATTCCCGAGAAAGAAAAGATAGAAAGACAAATTTCAAAAATTATGCAAATGGAGAATGCAACAGATAGAGCGATAGAATATATGTTATATGGGATGAGAAGTCAGTTATTTTGGGACGGTAATAAAAGAACAAGCACAATTTGTGCTAATAAGATTATGATAGAAAATGGATGTGGAATTATTAAAGTTCCAGATAATTGCTTGAAAGAATTTAACATTTTATTATCAGAGTTTTATGAGGCTAATGAGAAGAACAAAATAAAACAATTTATTTTTGAAAACTGCATAGATGGAATTACTTTTGAAGAGTAGTAACAAAAATATCTTGAAAATTAAGTGGAAATCGGTTGACAAACAAATCAAAAACGAGTATAATCTTATAGTACATAATTTTATGTAACAATACAAATTAACAAAATTAAAAATAGATATAAAGAAATAGACAGTTAAGGGAGGGAATTAAAATGGCACAACCAAAAAGAAGATGGTCAAAAGCAAGAACACATTTAAAAAGATCTACATGGAAATTAGAAAATCAAAATTTAGTTGATTGTCCACATTGCCACGAAAAAGTATTACAACATAGAGTATGTCCAAATTGTGGATACTATGATGGAAAAGAAGTAGTTGCAAAATCTGAAAACTAATAGTTAGGTCTCATATAAATTTTGCAAAATGAAAATTAGAATTAATTGTAATGTAGCAAAAAACACCTAAAAGGGTGTTTTTTATGTGGCTCAAAAGACAAAAAAGAAGATGGAAAATAGAAGGAGGAACATATGGAAAAAGAAGAAAATATTTTAGGAACAGAAAAAATAGGGAAATTAATCAAGAAATTTTCTATACCTTGTATTATTTCTCTATTAGTAAACTCACTATATAATATTGTAGATCAAATATTTATTGGATGGGGTGTTGGATATTTAGGAAATGGAGCAACAAATGTAGTATTTCCATTAGTAATAGTTTGTTTGGCATTTGCACTTATGTTTGGAGATGGTTCATCAGCATATTTAAGTTTGAAATTGGGAGAAAAGAAAAAGGAAGAAGCTAGTAGAGGTGTAGCAAATGGAATTTTATTATCTATTGTTGTTGCAGTATTGATATGTGCTATTACATTAATCTTTTTACCACAGTTATTAAATATCTTTGGATGTACTGACAATTTAAGAGAATATGCTTTGAATTATGGATATATTATTACTATAGGGTTACCTTTTATGATAATAGGGACTACCTTGAATTCTATTATTAGAGCAGATGGAAATCCAAAATATGCAATGACTTCTATGGTAGGAGGAGCAATCCTTAATGTTATATTAGACCCTATTTTTATTTTCGTATTTAAAATGGGAGTACAAGGAGCAGCAATAGCAACAATTATTAGCCAAATTTTAACTTTTGGAATGAATATTTTATATATTAGAAAATTCCAATCTATTGATGTAAAAAAAGAAACTTTTAAACCACAATTGAGTAGTCTTAAAAAAGTATCTACATTAGGAATTAGCAGTTTTATTACTCAAATGAGCTTTGTTGTTGTAATGGCATTTGAGAATAATTTATTAGGACAATATGGAGCAGAGTCAAAATTTGGTTCTGAAATACCAATTACAGTATTTGGTATTGTGATGAAGATAAGCCAAATTTTAAATAGTATTATTATTGGAATTGCAGCAGGTTCACAACCAATAGTTGGCTATAACTATGGTGCAGGAAAATATGATAGAGTAAAGAAAACACTAAAAACAGTTTTAGGATGCAGTGTTATCATTAGTACAATAGCATTTATTTTATTCCAAGCTATTCCAGAGCAGTTAATTTCTATCTTTGGTAGCGGAGATGAAAACTATATGGAATTTGCATGTATTGCTTTTAGGAGTTATCTACTATTGTGTATTTGTAATGGAATTCAAATACCAGCAGGTATCTTCTTCCAAGCAATCGGAAAAAGCGTAAAAAGTGCAATTTTGTCATTATCTAGACAAGTACTATTCTTAATTCCAGCCATGATTATTTTAGGCAAGCTATTTGGACTTCAAGGAGTACTCTATTCGGGCCCAGTAGCAGATGGCTTAGCTTTTGCAATTGCTGTAATACTATTAGTATTAGAATTAAGAAAACTAGGGAACAAAAAAGTTGAAAGCAAAGCTTTAGTAGATGATACTAGTACAGATAACCAATTAAACAGGCATGTTGTTATTACAATAGCTAGAGAATATGGTTCTGGTGGAAGATATGTAGGAAGGTTAATTGCTGACAAATTAGGTATCAAATTTTATGACAAAGATTTTATTGAAAAACTAGCACAAGAAACAGGGCTATCTGAAGAATATATTGAAGAAAATGAGCAAAAAATGCCTAAACTAAGTAATTTTAACAATGGGTATTATATAGGGTTAAATAATAGTGATGAGTTATTCTTAAAGGAAACAGAATTAATCAAAGAATTAGCTGATAAAGAATCTAGTGTTATTATTGGTAGATGTGCAGACTTTATCTTAAAGGATAGAGATGATATTTTAAAAGTATTTATTTATAGTGATATGAAAGATAAAGTGAAAAGAGCAACAGAGATTTATGGTTTTGATAAAGCAAAGGCAGAAAAAGAAATCAAAAGAATTGATAAGTTGAGAGGAAATCATTATAAGCATTATACAGAAAAGGAATGGAAAGATTATTCGAATTATGATATTTGTATTAATAGTGATAAACTAGGTGTAGAGAAATCAGCAGAGTTAATCTGTGAAATGATGAGAGAAAAAGAACAAATAGAAATACATTAAAACCAGCAGAGGGGCGTTTTATACGTCCTTCTGCTGGTTGTTTTGTGGAGAAAATTGCTTATATTCATGCCCATAGACAACCATACAAAACTTGTGATATAATCAGGCTGTTAATTGAAACTTTAGGAGGAATAAAGTATGAAGAAACTAAATGTAATATTAGTATATAATCAAGAGGAAGATAAGATATTAATGTGCCAAAGAGCAAAAGAGCCTTTTAAAGGGAAATTTAATTTAGTTGGCGGTCATGTTGAAAAAGGGGAAGAAGAATTACATGCAGCTTATCGAGAATTACAAGAAGAAACAGGAATTACCAATCAAGATATTTCATTAGCACACTTAATGAACTTCCAATATCCATTTAATGATATGGAATTAGAAGTTTGCAGGAGAAGGAAATATTGGGCATATGGTTCGTCAAGTAGAAGAATTTAAAAAAGCAAATTAAAATAGGAGGATATAGATATGGATAGAGAAAAAGCTTTAGAGATATTAAAGAAATTCTAAAATATCGAAGATAAAATAAATGAATATTGCAAGGAGTAGGAAATGAAAGAAAATTTAGAATTAGAAGAACAAATAAATGCACAGAAAAATGAAGAAGACATAATAGAAGAAAAACAAGATATAACTGAAGAGCAAGAAGACGATCATGCAAAAGAACAAAATGGTGCAAAAAAGAAAGAGTTAGAACAACTTGCAGAAAAGAACTTAAAAAAGATGAAAAAAGAAGCAAGTGAATTTAAAAAGTTTATTTCTAGAGGTAATGTAGTCGACATGGCAGTTGGTGTTATTGTAGGAGGAGCTTTCGGAAAAATTGTTACTAGTTTAGTGAATGACATTATTACACCACTTATTGGCATTATCATTGGAGGCTTAGATTTCTCAAATTTGGCACTAGAGATAGGAAGTTCTAAAATAGCATATGGTTCATTTGTTCAAACTGTTATAGATTTTTTAATTATTGCTATTTGCATTTTCACTATGGTACGATTATTTGAAAAACTAAAACATGAAGAGAAAAAGGAAAAAGTAGAAGAGGCTCCTAAGAAAAGTGAGGATGTTCTTCTGTTAGAAGAAATTAGAGATTTATTAAAAGAAAAACAGGAAAGTAAATAGAAAGAAAAGGCTTTACAAAAAGAACACTATTCAGATAGGAGGAAAAAAGATGTTATCAGCCTTAGATGTAAAACGAAAATTACCGCAAGCTTTTGTAGATAATCTATATGAGCTGTTTTCTCCTTTGACAGTAGATAAGATTTTATCAGGTATGGCAGGAGAAAGATATACCACTTTAAGAGTAAATACCTTAAAATATGATATTCAAAGCCTAATGAGATGTTTTAAAGAAAAAAATATCAAGTTTGAAAGAGTGCCATGGTATCAAGATGCGTTCATTATTAAAAATGTAACAGAAAAAGAAATCCAAAAGTTAGATATATTTGAAAAAGGCTATATCTATTTACAAAGTTTATCTAGTATGGTCCCACCATTAGTGCTAAATCCAAAACCTGAAGAAAAAGTATTGGACTTAACGGCAGCGCCAGGAAGCAAAACAACACAAATGGCGGCAATGATGCAAAATACAGGTTCAATTTTAGCCAATGAACTTGATAAAATCCGTTGTGAAAGACTGCAATACAATGTAACTGCACAAGGAGCAAGTATTGTAACAGTCAGTAATGACTATGGAGAAAGAATTGGCTCTAAATATTCTCAAGCTTTTGATAAAGTCTTGTTAGATACTCCATGCAGTGGGGAAGGAAGATTTTTAGCAACAGACCCTAAAACATATCGTAGTTGGTCAGAGAAAAAAGTAAGTGAATTAGTTAAAATGCAAAAAAAATTATTTAAAAGTGCTATAGAGGCATTGAAACCAGATGGTACAATGGTGTATTCTACTTGTACATTGAACTTAGCAGAAAATGAACAAATTTTAGAATGGGCTTTAGAACAATTTAATCTGAAATTATTAAATATAGAATTAGAACTAAGAGAGATACAACAGGGGCAGACAGAAAGTACTAAGCAAGCTATTAAAATATTACCTTCTAAAAATACAGAGGGGTTCTTTGTAGCTAGATTAAAAAAGCAATGAAATTATAGATATTACTAGTTAAATTAAGAAACAGAAAACTATTTAAGCAATGCACTATAAAACTTGCAATATCAAATAATTAATGATATGATTACACAAAGCTTAGTAGAAAAGGAAACTATAAAAATATGATTCAAAATAGTATATTATATATTGCAAGAGCAATTATGAATTTAATATATTTTTTTATCAAGCTATTTCCTATGCAAGAAAATAAGATAATTATGCTAAGTAGGCAATCAGACAAACCAAATATTGATTTTAAACTAATTGAAGAAGAAATAAAAAATAGCAACCAATCAAAAAAAGTAATAATACTATGTAAAAAAGTTCCAAAAGGTTTTATGAAAAGAATTGGTTATTGTTTTTATCTTATTAAATGTATGTATCATCTTGCTACTGCTAAAGTATGTATTATCAATGGATATGTAATTCCTGTGAGCATTTTGCACCACAAAAAGAAGTTGAAAATTATACAAATTTGGCATGCAATGGGAGCAATTAAGCAATTTGGCTTGCAAGTAACTAACAAAAAAGAAGGAAACCGAAGTAATATTGCTAAAATTATGAAAATGCACCAAAATTACACCAATATTACTTGTACAAGTGAGGCAACAAAGAAAGTATATGCCAAGGCTTTTCAAACAGAAGAAAGTAAAATCTTAACATTAGGAATGCCACGAGTAGACTATTTACTAGGAAAAGATGGAAAAATAGATGAGCAAGTGGGAAAAATATATGCACAATATCCAAAACTAAAAACAAAACAAACAGTTTTATATGTACCTACATTTAGAAAAGGAAAAGAGATAAATATAGAACCAATTATTAGTGCCTTTCAAGAAGATAAATATAACCTTATTATTAGATTACATCCTTTAGATGGAACAAAAGTAGAAGAACAGTTTTTAATAGATAACAAGTACCAAACTATGGATTTAATAAAGGTAGCGGATTATATAATTACAGACTATTCTGCTACAGCATTTGAAGCTTCCGTATTGAAAAAAAGAATATTTTTCTATTTATATGATATACAAGAATATCAAGAGGAAAGAGGGTTAAATATTCCATTAAAGCAAGAAATGCCAAGTGTAACTTTTCATCATATAGAGGAAATTGTAAAAGCAATAGAAACAAAATCTTATTGTGAGAAAGAATGGGAAAATTTTAGAAGAAAATATATTGAAACAGACGATATAGAAAATACAAAAAGAATTGTAGAATATATACTGTAGTAAGGAGATATTATTATCTATGATACAAAAAGTAAAAGTGAAGTTAATAGACTTTTTAAAAAAGCATGTGATTTTTAGAAGCGGAATTAGAAAAGCCAACAGTATTTTAAAAAAAATACGATTTAAAATAAGAGGAATGGGTAAAAAGATAAACAGCCATACTGTTATTTTCTTTGCCTTTAAAGGAAAATCATATAGTTGTAGCCCAAAGGCAATTTATGAATATATGCAAAAAGAAGAAAAATATAAAGACTATCAATATATATGGGCATTTAAGAACCCAGAAAACTATCAATTTCTGACAAAAAACAAAAATACAATTGTTATTCCATATGGTGGAAAAACCTATGAAAAATATTTAGCTATAGCAAAATATTGGATATCTAACTATACAATAGCAGGGCATATCTTCCCTAAGAAAAATCAAGTTTATGTACAATGTTGGCATGGAACTCCACTTAAAAAATTAGGATATGATTTGAAAAATGTGAGAAGTGCTATGAATACAAGTAAAGAGACTTGTTATCGCTATCGAATAGAGGCTAAAAAATTTAATTACATTTTATCACCTTCTCATTTCGCAAGTGAAAAATTTATCACAGCATGGAATTTAGAACAAACCCATATGACTAATAAAGTGATAGAAGAAGGCTATCCCAGAAATGATTTTTTATATAATTATACCAGTGAACAAATAGAAGAAATCAAGAAAAATTTGAACATTCCTAGCGATAAGAAGGTAATTTTATATGCACCAACATTTCGTGATAATCAACATCAATCAGGAATGGGATATACCTATCAAACAGAAGTGAATTTTCAATTATTACAAGAAAAACTACAAGACCAATATATTATTTTGTTTAGAGCACATTATTTAGTAGCAAATTCTTTCGACTTTGAAAAATACCAAGGCTTTATCTATAATGTATCAGATTATGATGATATTAATGAATTATATGTTATATCAGATTTCCTAATTACAGATTACTCTAGTGTATTTTTTGATTATGCTAATTTGAAAAGACCAATCCTTTTTTATATGTATGATTTAGAAGAATATAAAGAAGAATTAAGAGGATTTTATATTGATATTTCGGAACTACCAGGAGAAATTGCACAAACAGAGCAAGAATTACTAAAATTGATTGAAAATACAAAAGATTTTGTATATAATGAAAAATATCAAGCATTTCATGAAAAATATAACTATTTAGATGATGGACAAGCAACCAAAAGGGTAGTAAATAAAATTTTTAATGATTAAAGGAGCAAGCAGAATGGGAATAATAAAAAAAGGATTTAGGGCAGTAAAAAAGTTGCTTTTTGATAATTTTGTAAAAGCCAATTTTATATATACAAAATATTATGAAAAATTAAAAATTTCTGAGAATGAAATGGTTTTTCAATCTTTTGATGGAACTAGCATATCAGGAAATGTATATTATATGTTACAAGAAATCAATCAAGATGCTTTTTATGCTACTTATAAAAAGTATGTAGTTTGCAATAAAGAGACCTATAATAGTATACAGAAATTTCTAGAAGAAAAGAATATAAAAAATAATGTAGAATTAGTCAAAATACATTCTAGAAAGTACTGCAGGCTTTTAGCAAGTTCAAAATATTTAATTAATAACTCTACATTTCCAAGTTACTTTATCAAAAAAGAAGGACAAGTATATGTTAACACATGGCATGGAACACCACTCAAAATGATGGGAAGAAATATAAAAAGTGCTCCACAAGAATTAGGAAATACCCAAAGAAATTTCTTTATGGCAGATTACTTATTATATCAAAATGAATTCATGTTTGAAAAAATGCGAAAAGACTATATGTTAGATAATTTCTATCAAGGGGAATACCTTTTATTAGGCTATCCAAGAAATGATATATTCTATAATGAAGAAGCAAGAAAAAATATTAGAGAAAAGCTAGGAATTCAAGGAAAAAAAGTTATTGTTTATATGCCTACATGGAGAGGAACTTTAAAAGAGAAAGAAAATATAGAACAATGCAATTATATTGCAGAATTGTTAACCCAAATTGATAGTTCACTAAATGAAGATACAATTATGTATGTGAAATTGCATAATTATGTTAATACGATGCTAGACTTTGCAAAATTTAAAAATATACAAAAATTTCCAAAGGGATATGAAACATATGAATTTTTAAATATTGCTGATATGCTTGTAACAGATTATTCTAGTGTGTTCTTTGATTTTGCTAATACTGGTAGAAAGATTGTACTATTTGCTTATGATAAAAAAGAATATTTGAAGGATAGAGGAATGTACTTAGAATATGATAAACTACCTTTTGATATTGTAGAAAATGTAGAAGCATTAATAAAAGTCATAAATGATAACAAAGTCAAACAAGAATATTCTGAATTTCAAAAAGAGTTTTGTAATTATGACTCTGCTAATACAACTAAAAAAGTATGTGATTATATATTTAAGAAAGAAAAAAGTGAAGCAATTAAAGTGATACAAGGGAAAGACTTTTGTAATCAAAAAGAAAATGTATTCATTTTTGGTGGAGCTTTACTAAGAAATGGAATTACCACAGCATTAAAGGGAATTTTTAAAAATGTAGATTTAACAAAAAGAAATTATATTTTAACAGTTTTTGCTAAAAAGGTAAGAAAAAATAAGGAAGAACTAAACTTTTTTAAAGATAATGACTATATTGTGATACAAGGAAGAAGAAATACTACAATGAGCGAGTATATTGCAAGTATCTTGTATTTCCATTTTAATATCAATACTAGCTATATCAAACAAAAAGTAGATAATATTTTTGCAAGAGAACTAAAAAGAGCATTTCCTAATATCCGTATTGATCATGCAATACACTTTACAGGATATGAAAAGAATGTAATGCATTTGTTTAGAATGTCAGATGCGAAAAAAACAATATTTGTGCATAATGATTTGGCAAAAGAACTCAAAACAAAGTCAAATATTCACAAAAATTCTTTGTTAGAAACTTATAAAAAATATGATAATATTGTACTAATTAGAGAATCTTTAAAGAATGAAATGAAACCATTAATTGAGGAAGAAGATTATAAGAAAGTAAAATTAGTACACAACTTTAATAATATTGAAGTCATATTAGGAAGAAAAGATGAAGAAATTGAATTCTCAGAAGATACCTATTCTAATACGGGTGTAGAAAAATTAGAAGAAATATTGAATGAACCAAAATATAAGAAATTTATTAATATAGCTAGATTTTCAAAAGAAAAAGGATTAGATAGACTAATCAAATCATTTAATGTAGTACAAGAAAAGAACCCAGATGTTTACTTGATTATCATAGGTGGTTATGGAAAACAATTTGAAGAAATAGAAGAGCTGGTAAAAAAAGCACCAAACAATCATATTGTATTAATACAAAATTTATCAAACCCATATCCTATACTAAGCAAATCAGATTGTTTTATATTATCTTCCTACTATGAAGGATTACCAATGACTATTATGGAGGCATTAATATTAGACAAAAAGGTAATTAGTACAAACATACAAGGACCAAAAGAATTTCTAGAACAAGGTTATGGATATTTAGTAGAAAATTCGGAAGAAGGTTTAATCCAAGGAATGAACGACTTTTTAGAAAATAAATTAGAAGATTTAAAGAAATTTGATGCTAAAAGTTTTAATGATAATGCATTAAAGGAATTTGAAGAATTATTTAAATAAAATAGGAGGACAAGTAGTATGAAAAGGATTTTAACTTATGGAACTTTTGATTTATTACATTATGGACATATTAGATTATTAAAAAGAGCAAAAGCATTAGGTGATTATTTAGTGGTAGCACTTTCTACAGATGAGTTTAATGCAACTAAAGGAAAGAGAGCATATCATGATTATGAAACTAGAAAAAAAATGTTAGAAGCAATTAGATATGTTGATTTAGTTATTCCAGAGCAAAATTGGGAACAAAAAGTATTAGATGTTAAAAAGTATGAAATAGACACAGTAGTTATGGGAAGCGATTGGGCAGGTAGTGATAGATTTGACTATTTAAAAGAATACTGTGAAGTAGTATATTTAGATAGAACTGAGGGAATTTCAACTACTAAAATAAAAGAAGATTTAGGATTACAAGAACCAATTAATGGAGTAAATCAAATTCCAGAACCAAATCAGGAAAATAATTAAGGAGAAGATAAGTGAAGGCCTTAGTAGAAATTATAAAAGATCATAAAGCATATATACAACAGATATTTAAATTAGCAAAAGCAGACTTAGTAAAAACATATAGAGGTGCAGCTCTTGGATGGGCTTGGGCTATTATTAAGCCTGCAGTTACAATATTTGTTTATTGGTTTACTTTTGAAATCGGATTAAGAGCAGGAAAAGATGTTAATCGGTTATCCATTCTTTTTGTGGTTAATTGCAGGTGTAGTTCCTTGGTTTTATATGAGTGATATGTTAACTGCTGGAACAGATACGATTAGGAAATATAGTTATTTAGTTACAAAAATGAAATTTCCAATTTCTACCATTCCTACTTTTATTAGTATTTCTAAATTTATAGTACATCTAGTCTTAGTAGGAATTATGATGGTTATATTTATTTGTATGGGATACCCACCAACTATCTATATTCTTCAATTACCATTTTATATGCTGATGATGTTTATTTTCTTTACTATTTGGAGTTTATTTGCATCACTTCTTTCTTCTATGAGTAAAGATTTCGGAAATTTAGTAAAATCAATGGTGACAGCCGTATTTTGGCTATCAGGGATTTTATGGAACCCAGAAACAATTAAGGTAGTATGGGTAAAGAAGCTGTTGATGTTCAATCCTGTTACCTTTTTGACAAATGGCTTTAGGAATTGTTTTATTAACCAAGTATGGTTTTTTGAACAACCTAAAAGATTATTATACTTTGCCATTGTTACTATGATAATGCTTATTTTGGCCATTTGGGCGTATAAAAAGTTGAGAAAAGAAGTTCCAGATGTATTAAACTAAAGGTTTATAGGTAAATCCTTACGAAAACCTAAATAAGTAGCAAGGAGAAAATGTCAGTTGTTATAGCTGACATCTACTAGGAAGAGTGGAAGACGTTGTTATAAAATTTAATCATGTAACGAAAATGTATAAGTTGTTTAAAAATGATAAAAAAAGGCTACTTTATACATTTTGTAAAAAGATAAAGTACACTGAGAAAAAAGCTGTTAATGATGTTAATTTTGAAATAAAAAGAGGAGAGTCAGTAGCTCTTTTTGGTAGAAATGGTGCAGGGAAATCTACCATTTTGAAAATGATAACAGGGGTATGCTTTCCAACTACAGGAGAAATAGAAGTAAAGGGAAGGGTAAGTGCTTTATTAGAACTTACTTCTGGATTTGATCCAGAGTTTACAGGAAAAGAAAATATTTATTTGAAAGGTCAATTATTAGGGTTAAAAGATCAAGAGATTAGAGAGCTAGAACAAGAGATTATTAATTTTGCAGAAATAGAAGAATATATTGACCAACCTGTTAGAACATATTCGAGTGGTATGAAAGCAAGATTAGGTTTTTCTATTAATGTGAATATTAGACCAGAAATTTTGATCATAGATGAAGCATTAAGTGTAGGAGATGAAGAATTTAAACGTAAATGTGTTAAAAAAGTTAATGAAATTGTAGCAAATGAAAATGTAACTTTATTATTTGTAACACATACTACTGGCGTAGCAAAGGAATTTTGTCAAAGAGGAATGGTGATGGAAAAAGGTAAAGTAACTTTTGATGGGGATATTGAAAGTGCGATTGAAATTTACAATAACTCTTTGAAAAAGTAATGGATAGTTCATTAAGAATGCGAAATGGGAAAAGAAACAGGAGAACGAGATGAAAAAGATTTTTAATGAGAAAACTAAAATATATTGGATATATACTGGGATTTTTTGTATTTTATCTGCTGTTGTGTTTTCTATTTTTATCATAAATAAACGTAGTTTTATTTGGCAAATAGATGGTATTAAACAACATTATATTATTTTAAAAGATTTTAATGAAATGATCAGAAATTTTATCACAGGAAAAAGCGAAGGTCTAACCCTATTTTCATGGAATATGGGGTTAGGCTTAGATGTGATTGGACAATATTCTTATTATGTGTTAGGCGACCCATTTGCCTATATTAGCTTATTATTTCCAATGCAATATTTAGAATATACTTATTGCTTTTTAGTTGTGTTAAGAATGTTTTGCATTGGTCTTGCCTTTATTGCCTATGGAAAATATCATAATAAAAATAAGGGAAATTATAATATTCTAATAGGAGCCATTATTTATACTTTTTCCAGTTTCACTCTATTTGCAGGAGTGCGACATCCTTACTTTTTGAATGCTATGATATTGCTACCTTTACTGCTATTGGGAATAGATAAACTGTTAAGAGAGAATAAGAAAATACCTCTTATGATTTTTGTGACACTTTCTGCTATAGCTAATTATTACTTTTTCTATATGAATACTATTATTATTGTGATTTATGCTATTATTAGCTATTTATGTGAATATAGGAAAGAAGGAATAAAACATTTCTTTAAAAAGTTAAGTAGTGCTGTTATTTGCTATGTGATAGGCATTTTAATTGCTAGTGTCATATTATTTCCAACAATATATGCTTTTATGAATTCTGCAAGAAGTGGGGAAGAAACAATATGTCAATATAGTAGTAAGTATTATTTAGACTTATTTACGAAAAATTTAGTTTCTGCTTATGGAGACAATTGGTCATTTATAGGTGTGTCATCTATTATATTGTTGATGGTGCCTATTTTATGGACAAGAAGAAAAGAGAATAAAGTATATTTCATATATTTTATAGTTACTACAATTATGCTTCTAATACCATTTATAGGTTCTCTAATGAATGGATTTTCTTATCCAAATAATCGCTGGAGTTTTGCATATAGCTTTATTTTAGCCTATATTATTACCTTATGTTTTGACAAGAAATATAATCACAAAGAGCTTAAAAATATGGGAATATTTTTAACTGTATATTGCATTGGCATTACAGTTCTCATTTTTAGTAAGCAATTAAAAGCAAGTTTTGTTATTTGCATTGTTCAAGTACTAATAGCAATGATAATGTTAATTTGTATTTTGTATCAAAATGCAAAAGAAATCATATTTTTTAAAAATATAAAAATAGATAAATTTAAAATGATTATTTTGCTATTAATCGCAAGCAATATTTTTATTATGGCATATGGATTATATAGTTCTTATGATAAAGGATATGCAAAGCAATTTATTCGATTAGGAAAAACAGAAGAGGAGATAAATACACAATTAGGTGATAATGAAGATTATTCTCAAAGTATTCAAAAAATATTACAAGAGGATAAATCATTTTATCGAATTGCTAAAAATCCACACCAAATGCAAAATCTTTCTATTTATCATAAATATCCTTCAACAGAGGGATACCTTTCATTGGGAAATAAATATGTATATAACCTAAGCAAAGAGTTAGCAGATAATAGGTATACAGTAACAATAAATGTAAGAGGGTTGGAAGATAGAACTAAAATAACTACTTTGTTGGGAACAAAATATTATGTGGTAGATGAAAAACATCAAAATCATGTTCCTTATGGTTACTCTTTGAAAGAGGATATTGGAGGGGTGCAAACCTATCAAAATAATTTTCCACTTTCTATTGGTGTATCATATTACCAGTATATATTAAGGGAAGATTACGAAAAGCTAAATCCAATTGAAAAGGAAGATGCACTTTTAAAGACAGTTGTAATTGATAAAGAAGAGGATATACAAAATAAGAAATTAGAAAGAAAGACTAATTTACAGGACATTCATCAATCTTATAAAGAAATACCATATACAATCATAGATGAAGAAAATATAAAACAAGATAAGCATATTGTTACCAAAAAGAAAAATCAAAGTATATTTTTAGATATTGGCAATATACAAAATTCTGAATTATATGTATACATTTCTGGTTTTAACTTTCAGGGAACAGAAAAACATAATATTAATGCTAAATTTCAAGGAAAAAGTGTGAACAAGACAATTGAGGACAAAATCAATTCTGCTTATTATCAAAAGTCACCTGAAGTATTATTGAATTTGGGATACTATAAACAGGTAAAAGGAAAAATAGAATTAAAGTTTAGTGCAAAAGGAACTTATGAGTTTGAAAAACTACAAGTAATCGCAGTTTCTATGGACAAGTATGAAAGTGCAATTCGAACATTACAACAAGGAGAATTAAAAGAATTAACATGCAATAATCGAGAAATCAAAGGAAAGCTTGACTTAAGTCAAGATGCTATTTTACAAATAGCATCAAGTTATACTAGTGGATGGAAAGCATATGTAGATGGAAAAGAGGTAAAGACAATCAATGTGAATACTGCTTTTATAGGGCTTCCAGTAAGTTCAGGGCAACACGAAATTTATTTAGAATATGAAGTACCGTATTTGAAATTAGGAATAGCTTGTACAGGACTAGGAATAGTAGCTTTTGTGGTAGTTATTGTTTTAGAAAGAAAGAGAAAAAAATAAAGAGGGAAAACCCTCTTTTTATTTTTCTAATTTATGAAATACTTTTTTACCCTTTTTCAAAATCGCATATCCTTCTTTAAAATCATTTTCTGATAATTGGTAAGTAGTGTCAAGTACTTTTTCATCATTTAAGGAAATACCACCTTGCTCAATTAAAGTTCTAGCTTGTCCTTTAGAAGGAGCAAAACCAATTTGTATCATGGCATCTAAAATAGAGAATGGTAAGATTTCTATTTTAGAAGTAGGCATATTATCTAAGCTGCCATTTCCTTCGAATAAAGCTTGGGCTGCTTCTTCAGCCTTTTTAGCTTCCTCTTCACCATGAATTAATTTTGTAATTTCAAAAGCTGCTACTTTTTTAGCTTGGTTTATTCTTTCATCTTGATAGCTACACAATTCATTAATTTGTTCCATTGGTAGGAACGTGATTAATGATAAAACAGTTTTTACATCTGCATCATCAATATTTCTCCAATATTGGTAGAATTCATATGGGGAAGTTTTTTCTGGGTCAAGCCATAAAGCACCTTTTTCTGTTTTACCCATTTTTTTGCCTTCTTTAGTGGTTAATAATTTAAATGTTAAACCAAAAGAATCAGAATGTCCAACTCTACGGATTAAGTCAACACCACCTAAAATATTAGACCATTGGTCATTTCCACCTAATTGTAATTTACATCCATAAGTTTCATATAAATGTAAAAAGTCATAAGATTGCATTAACATATATCCAAGTTCAAAAAAAGTAAGTCCACGTTCCATTCTTTGTTTATAACATTCGGCAGAAAGCATTTTATTTACAGAAAATAGGGAACCAATATCACGCATAAATTCTACGAAGTTTAAGTTTAAAAGCCAATCACCATTATTTACAATAACAGCAGCGTTATCACCTTCAAAACTTAAAAATTTAGCCATTTGTTTTTTAAAGCATTCTGCATTGTGATTAATTTCTTCACGTGTCATCATTCTTCTCATGTCAGTTTTTCCAGAGGGATCTCCAATAGTTGCAGTACCACCACCAAGTAGAATAATAGGTTTGTGGCCTGCTTTTTGCATTTGAGATGCTACCATTAGAGAAATAAAGTGACCGATATGTAAACTATCAGCAGTAGGGTCAAAACCAATATAAAAAGGAACACTCTCTTTTCCTAGTACATCTTTTAATTCCTCGTGGGTTATTTGTTCAATATAACCTCTTTCCATTAAAGTATCAAATACGTTTTCTTTTGCCATATGATTATCATTCCCTTCATTTACAATTTTTTAAGTTCTAGGAAAGTGCATCTCGTAAGAGTGCACTTGACGTAGAAATTAATTATGGCGAATATTAGATTTTCTAGCAATTTCATTGCGTAGAAAATCTTAAATTCGGTTTAACTAATATTTTACCACTAGATAAGGCGAAAAGACAAGCATTTTTTCAAAATTGCCTTAATTACCTTTACTTTCTAATGTTGATAATGATATAATACAATTAAAATTTGATAAAATAGAGTGAGGATAAATTATGGAATGGATGAATAGTTCTATGCAAGAAATTGAGCCAAACAAAATTAGCAACCAAGAGCAAAAGGAAAAGGTAGCTAAAGAAGTAGCAGCAAAAGCGAAAGATGGAGACGTAATAGGATTTGGTTCGGGCTCTACTGCCTATTTAGCAGCAAAAGAAATTGCAAAAAGAATGGAAGAAGAAGGATTAAAAATAACAGCAATTCCAACCTCTTTTGAGATAAAAGCATTATGCCAAGAATTAAAAATTCCAACAATGAGCATTTTAGAAGCAAAGCCAGATTGGGCATTTGACGGTGCAGATGAAGTATCCAAACAAGATAATATTTTAATTAAAGGTAGAGGAGCAGCATTATTTAAAGAAAAGCTAAATATGGTAAATAGTGGAATTACCTATATCCTAGTAGATGATAGCAAATTTGTGGACAAGCTAAATGAGAAATTTCCAATACCAATTGAAGTATATCCAGAAGCGATTAGCAGTGTGAAAGAAGCATTGTTAGATTTAGGACTTACAGAATGTACTTTAAGAAAAGCAGAGAAAAAAGATGGGCCAGTATTTACAGAAAATAACAATGTCATTTTAGATACAAAATTTGTAGAAGTATATGAAACTTTAGAAGAAGATATTAAATCCATTACAGGAGTAATTGAAAGTGGATTATTTATAGATTATCCAATAGAAGTATTACACTAGAGAAATTAGAAGAAGGGGAAATATAGAAAAACAAGAGGAGGAAGGACTATGTGGGGAGACATCGCTATTGCATTTTTGTTAGCATTTATTACTGCTTTTGTACTAACACCATATACAATGAGACTAGCAAAAAAAGTAGGAGCAATAGATATACCAAATGACAGAAGAGTAAACAAAAAGCCAATGCCAAGACTAGGAGGAGTGGCTGTTATTTCAGGTTTCTTAGTGTCAACTATTTATTTATTAATTGTTATGAACCTAGAACACTCTGTTGACCTATTTGGAGAAGAACAGTACTGGCTTAAAATGCTTGGTTTCTTTATTGGTATTGCCATATTAGGAATTACTTGCTTTATTGATGATGCCAAAGGAATACCAAGTTGGGTGAAACTTATTATGCAGATTATTGCAGCTGTTATTGTAGTAGCTTGTGGAGTTCGCATTCAAAATGTTCATTTACCATTTCTAGATGACAAAATTGGCTTAAATGAATGGTTTTCTTGTGGACTTACTATTTGTTGGATTATTGGAATTACCAATGCCATTAATTTAATTGATGGCTTAGATGGTTTGTCTTCTGGAATTACTTTAATTTCATGTTTCTCTTTGTTAATCATTTTCACTCTAAATAAATCACCACTCATTGCAGTACTTTTAATCGCAGCATTAGGTGGAGCAATTGTAGGATTTTTACCATTTAACTTTAGTCCAGCAAGAACTTTTATAGGGGATACTGGTTCTAACTTCTTAGGCTTTTCATTAGCCATTATTTCTATTTTACGGAGTAGCCAAAACCTATACAGCCATTGTATTAATTGCTCCAATTATCATACTAGCTTTCCCAATTTTTGATACTTTGTATGCTATTATACGTAGAATTATTAAAGGAAAGTCCATTAAAGCAGTGTTTCAAGCAGATAAAGGTCATTTGCATCATAGATTAATGAAAAAAGGTTATACACAAAAACAAGCTGTGTTTATCTTATATGGGCTTACTGCTACTTTAGGAATGTTTGCAGTTATTCTATTAGAAAGTGGTATTTGGAAAGCGATATCATTTGCTTTATTAATAATTGCATTCGTGGCAATTGGATACAAAGATATTTTTAGAGTGAAAGCAAAAGAAGAAGAAATAATAGAGGTAGACGAAAAGAACATTAGACATGATAAGAAATAGAAAATACCAAAAAGGAAGGCAAAAGAATGGATGAAGAAAGACTAATTAGTCCAGAATTAGAAGATATTCAAGAAGAAAGAATAGAAAATACTTTAAGACCTAAAACTTTAGAAGAATATATTGGACAAGATAAAGTAAAAGAAAATATGAAAATCTATATTGAGGCTGCCAAAAAAAGAGGTGAGCCTCTTGATCATGTTTTACTATATGGACCTCCAGGACTTGGAAAAACAACCCTTGCCAATATTATTTCTAATGAAATGAACTCAAATATTAAAATTACATCAGGTCCAGCTATTGAAAAGCCAGGAGATTTAGCAGCATTACTTACCAATTTATCTGAATTTGATGTGCTATTCATTGACGAAATACATCGTTTAAACAAAAGTGTAGAAGAAATATTATACCCAGCTTTAGAAGATTATACTTTAGACATTATGATAGGAAAAGGACCAAGTGCAAGGTCTATTCGTTTAGATTTACCAAAATTCACATTAATTGGAGCAACTACTA
>JAAWNJ010000026.1 GCA_022798895.1 Clostridia bacterium
CCTTCTTATTGCCAAATCTTCATCAATTTCTTTTGGAGTTACAATAAAGTTATAATCTGCTGGTTGTAGTACCTCTTTAATCATTTGGTATTTATCTTCTTCTTGCAATTGATTTAAAAACTCATTTGAATGTGCTTCTTCTTGTAACTTCTGAATAAATAAGTTTAAACTATCTGCTGCAATTGTTGCTGCCTCTACTACTGTTGGAACACCAATTGCAATTACAGGTATTCCTAATGTATCTATTGTTAATTCTTTTCTTTGATTTCCAACTCCTGCTCCTGGTACAATTCCAGTATCTGCTATTTGTACAGTACTGCTTATTCTTTCAATGCTTCTAGAAGCTAATGCATCTATCACTATAATTAATCTTGGATGAACATTATCTACAATTCCTTTTAAGATTTCTACTGTTTCTATTCCTGTTGTCCCCAAAACTCCTGGTGATACAGCACTTACTGGTCTTGTATCTTGTTCTAATACTTCTGGCATATAGGTTAAAAGATGTCTTGTAATATCAATATCTTGTATTACTTTTGGTCCTAAAGCATCTGGAGTTACATACAAATTTCCTAGCCCAACTACTAAAATATCTTCTTGTGGTTGAACTAAATTTCCGATTAATGTTTTTAATTCTTTTGTAACAGCTTCTGAGGCTTTTTGTATATCTTCTTCTCCTGCTATTTTCAAATCTTTGATATCTATTGTAATATAGTTCCCTTGCTTTTTGCCAATAGCTTGTTCTCCTTCTTGATTTAATACCTTTACTCTTGTAACTTTAATAGTTTCTCCTAGCTGTTCTTCCTCTGTCTCCAATCCATTAATTTCATTTGCCACATTATTTGCCTTACGATATAAGTCACGTCTTTCTAAAGCTAAGTCTGTTCTAAAATTCATCATAAAAATACCACTCCATTTTTCTAAAATAAAAATACCAATTTTCTTTTATTATTAGAAAAATTGGTACTTTTTATTCATCTTATTTAGAACAATATCTACATAAAATTGCTTCTAATCCTACCTCTAAATCGATTAGTCCTATTTTATAATTAGCATCTAAGTCTATGATTTCACCCAACACATTTCGCAAATCTTTTTCTTCAAAGTATCTTGCTTGTGTTTTATACTTGGTTACTAAAAACATTTGATTAGGTTTTAAATTCATACTACTTCCTACATCTTGATGGTATTTCTCTGCTATTTTAATGATATATAACTTTTTAAAATGGTTATATAATGTCACTAAAATTCTTTGAATTGGCTCTTTATTAGCAAGCAAGCCTCGATACACTTCTAATGCTTTTCCGAGTTTCTTTTTTACCTAAGTTATCTGTTAAATCAAAAATAACTGCTTGAATTTGCTTAATACAAAGTTTATCAATATCTTCTTTTGCAATCGTTTCACCTGCTCCTTTGTATTCTATTAATTTTCTTACTTCATTTATAAGATCTTGCATACTTGTTCCACAAGATTCTACTAAATACTTTGCTGTACTGTCCTCTAAATTTACTTGATAGGCACTTACTATTTTTTTCAAGTTTGCTACTAATTCTGGCAATTTTAAAAGTGTAAATTCCTTTACTTCCCCCACTTTTTCTATGGTTTGATATAAAGTATTTTTTTCTGCTTCTTCCTCTATAAAAATCAATTCTACTGTCTCATTTAACTCTTTCTCATTTGCCTGAAGATAGTTTGCTATTTTTTCTGGTAAAGGTAATTTTTCTTCTGAACCTGTCTTTTTCTTTTTAGTTTCTTTTCCTTCCTTTGCTGTCTTTGATTTACTAGATGCTTTCTTTTCTTTTTTGAAAAGTCCTGTATTTTTCGCAATAACTAGCTTTTTAGGAAAACCAAAAGCAGGAGTTTCTAAATCTGAAATTAACTCTTCTACATTAGTATCATCAATTTGAATATAGTTAATTCCCTTGACTTGCTCTCCAAAGTCTTTTTTGATTTTTTTCACTTTATTTTCTAAAAGATATCTTTCTTCACCATAGTATAAGTATATCATTCACTACTCCTTATAATTTTGCTGCAAATTTAGCTGAATGTGCATGGCAAATTGCTGCTGCCATACTATCAGTGGTATCATCTAGCTTTGGTAAATTATCCACTCCTAAAATTGCTTTTACCATTCTTTGTACTTGAATTTTATCTGCTCTTCCATAACCTACTACTGCTTGTTTGATTTGTAATGGTGTATATTCATAAGTTGCAATTCCTTTTCTACAGCCAACTACTAAAATAACACCTCTTGCTTGTGCTACATTAATAGCAGTCTTAGCATTGTTGTTGAAAAATAGTTCTTCGACTGAAATCGCATTTGGTTTGTAAGTATCAATAATTTCTTCTAATTCATTGTTTAACTTTAATAATCTTTGTGGGAAAGACTCTCCTGCTTTTGTTAACACTGCTCCTGATGTAATCAATTTAAATTTGTTTCCTACATAATCTATTATACTGTACCCTGTAATAGCAAATCCTGGGTCAATTCCTAATATTCTCATTTATTCTTCCTCTTCTTATTGTTTATGTTGACTTCAACTCTAATTTATGTTATAATTGTTGTATTCCTATGCTTATATAAGCATATTTTAGGAGGTAATGTAAACATGAAGTACAAACTTTCGGCCTATGCTGCCATCTTTTTTTCCGGAGTGGCCAGCATCTGCTACTTTGGCGCTGGGGTGCCCTTGTTGTCCGCTATTTGCGGTTCGACTGCTCTCCTCCATCTTTACAACTACCACCGCAAAGACTAAATTTTAGTCTGTCCCACTTCTGTGGGACTTTTTTATATTCTACATCTTCTTTTATCAAATTTTAATCATTTTTATGATATTGCACAATAATTCTAAATATTTCTGCTACAGACCAACCTTGTGCAAAGCATCCCTTTGCCTCATAAGGTTTATTAGAATCATATATTTCACTAATAGAACCTACTGTTGACCTTTCATACATTTCTTTTTTGAAAACTTTTTCTATTTGCTCTACTAACTTTTCATATTGTTCTTGGTACTCTTTTTTCTTTGTTTTATTCTTTTCTGCATTTGTTACTGCAAGTAAACTATCTACATAAATTCCCAGTAACCATGGCCAAGTAATCCCTTGATGGTAAGACATATCTCTTTTAATAACATCCCCTTCATAGATTTCTCGATAACCAGGTTCTCCTTTTGCTAAAGTTTTTAAGCCATATGGCGTTAATAGTTTCTTTGTAACTGTCTCTATAACTTGTTTTGCAATTTCAGATTGTGGATCAATAACTGGATAATGTAATCCTATTGCAAATAGTTGGTTTGGTCTAATTTTATTATCTCCTACTAAATCATCTAAAGACTTTCTTTTTTTGTTATAGAATTTCTCTTCAAAACTCTTTTTACATTTCTTTGCCAATTCTTTATATTGCTTTTCTAAATCTTTTTCTTTATATAGTTTTGCAAAATCTGCCATAATACAAAGTGCATTATACCACAAGCTATTAATCTCTACTGCTTTTCCATTTCTTGGTGTTACCACTTTATCACCAATTTTAGCATCCATCCAAGTATTTTGGATATATGGTGTACCTGAAGATAATAGCCCATCTTCTTTATCTAAATGAATATTATTTCCATCTAAATCAATACCTTCTATATAGGCATCTATTACCTTTTTCAAGGTTTCATATAAATGACTTTTTAGTAAATCATAATCATGTGTATAGTTTAAATACTTTCGCACTTGTTCAAAAAGTAGTAGAGAAGCATCCACACTGTTATACAAAGGTCTACTATCATATCCTGAATATCCATTAGGCACTAGCCCATATTTAATATCTCTAATACAAGTTAATAAAACTTCTTTTGCTACTTTAAATCTTCTAGGAATTAGAACTAGTCCTTCAAAAGAAATTAAACTATCCCTTCCCCAATCTAAAAACCAAGGATATCCTGCAATCAAGGTATATAACGCAAAAGATGGACGATATACTACAAAGTTATCTGATGCCACGATATAGTTTTTTATTAAATCTTTGTATTCCTCTGTGTATTGCTTTTTAGGTTCTAATAAATAGGAATCATATAATTCACTAGTAATACGAATAATCTCTTGATTTACTAAATTTCTGCCATCTAGCTCTTCTATATTCTCTTCTAAAGAACAAATAAAACTAACATACTTTTCTTCATTAGCTCTAATTTTAATTTCATAACTTCCTGGAACTGCTAAATTTTCTTCACAATCTAATCCTCTTTTTTCTTCTTCTACATAGTACATGTTATTGAAAGTATCACTTTTATGTTCTTTATAAATCCCTTCAGAAGCATAGAAATACACTGGTGTAGAATTTCTATTGTTAACAACTAATTTTACTTTTTTCTCTTTTATTTCCTGTTGCAATGTAAAAGTAGCATTTGGAGTAGTACAATGAAAGTCTCTAAAATGAACGATTGGAGTTACTGTTAATTTTGTTCTTTTTTCGTTATTTTGAATATGGTATAAAATACATACTGTATTTTTTCCATAATCCATACAAATAAATTTCTTGATAGTTGCCCCATCTATTTCATAAGTAAAAATTGGAATATATTCTTTCTCAAATCTAACCAAATTTTTATATCCCTCTGAAATATAATTCTTGCAGACATTAGAATAAAGTGGATACTCTATACCTCCACTTTCAAAACTTTCGTCTACCTTGGAAAGAATTAAATGTCTTCCTCCAGGAGCTTGAAGAGGAGCTACTAATAGTCCATGATACTTTCTAGAATTTACCCCCACTATCGTAGAACTACTATAGCCTCCTATTCCATTTGTAATAATCCAATCATGCTTTATTCCATTTTCTAATGCTAGCTGCTCTTTTTCATATTTCATTTGTAACTTCCTCCATTATTTTTCCTTCGTTTGCCCTGTACTATTTTAATGTTTACTTGTTTTTAGTCTTTTTCCTTGTTTACGATGATTTTTACTATGTCCTTTTTGTGTTAACAATTTACTTGCTAAATCAACAAAATCATTTTCATCTTTCTTGCTCTTAGAACGTGTAGTAGATTTACTATTAGTTCTACTAGCTGTACTTGTACTTTTAGCAGTTCTTGAATTAGAACTTGTTGACTTTTTAGTTGTTGTCCTATTCTTGCTTGCTGTACTACTAGATTTTGCCTTACTTCCTTTTTTCTTGCTTTCAGCAGCTTTTCTTGCTGCTTCTGCTTTGTCATTTTCTTTTTCTATGTATTTCTTGATAACTGTGTTTTGTGCTTCTTCAAATGACATTCCATTTTTTACTTTCATTCTAATTTCTGCTTCTTGCATTGCTTCTAGTCTATCTTTATATTTTTGGAAATACTTGCTTTCTCCTCTTTCTGGTTTTCTCTTTTCTCTTCTAAAGCTTGTATCACTTTCCTTTAATGACTTTTTAGCTGTTTTTAATCTATCATTTAATAACACATATTTAGTATCATTTTGCATATCTCTAAATTTCAAGTCATCACAGATAAGTTGGATAATAGAAGCTGCAATGGCCTCTGGGTTATGTCTAATATAGGTGTCTTGTATGTAAGAAATCTCTCTTTGCATTAAGTTAACCCCTAATGCCTTTGTTTTAGAACTATCAATTTCTACCAAATCTTGTCCTTGCATATTATATTTTCTAATATATTCTGGCACTAATTCTCCTGTATCATAAATACAATATTCAATAGTTCCTTTTCCTGCATGATCCATAATTGCTTTAATATGATCTGATAAAGTATAGGCATCTGTTTGTCCTGGTTCAGTCATTAAGTTACTTACATATACTTTGAAAGCTTTACTCTCTTTAATTGCTTTAGCAACACCTTTTACTAGTAAGTTTGGTATAACATTTGTATATAAACTTCCAGGCCCAATTACAATGGCATCTGCTTCTCTTATTGCATTTAATACACCTGGTGCTACTTTGCAATTAGTTGGATTAATAAAAATTCTACTAATTTTTGTTGTTTTGCTACTAACTGCTTCTGGTATTTTGTCTCTACTTTCTACAATAGTGCCATCTTCTAATTCTGCACAAATTTGAATTGGCTCAAAAGTTACTGGTAAAACTTTTCCAGTAATATTAAAAACTTCATTGGTTCCTGCTATAGATTTTGTAAAGTCTCCAATATAATTTTTCATTCCTAATAAAGAAATATCACCTAAAGAAAGGTCTTTTAGACTTCTTTCTTCAAATTGATAATTCATATATTTTTCTACTTGTTCTTCATTTTTTGCTAAAGCAATAATACTTTCTTTAATATCATCTAGTGGCATTGCTTGCAAAATCCTTCTAGATTCTGGGATAATTTCTCCATAGTCTGATACAGTTACAATTGCTGTAATGTTATCTGTATAATTTTTTAATCCTTTTAAAACAGAATTAAGACCTGTTCCTCCTCCAATTGCAACAATTTTTGGACCTTGGTCATAAACCTTTTTGTTATAAATTAAGCTATTTACTTTTGTTTTATCATCATCTATTCTTTCATCTGTCTCTTGTACAAATAATTCTAATGTTCTTTTTTGCATATGGATCATACCTAAAATAACAAAAATGAAACCTACTACAAAAAATACCGCATATTGAGCAAGTGGTGCAAAGTCTAGTCTTCCTTCGCCTTCTCCTTCTAATATCTTAGCTACTCCATAAAATGCAATTAGCATTCCTAATAATATTAATAATATCCAGCGTTTCATCTTTGCTCCAGATCGAAACCACCTAAAAAAACCTTTCATGATATATAAACCTTCCTATTCTAAAAATTAAATTGAATCTCTCTTTTTTATTCCCTTTGTTTATTTTTTATTTGTCTTAACTGTAAATCCAACTTTTTCTTTAGAATTCTCCTAGTAGCTCTACTTCTAGCTCAATTTGTTTACCTGTCTTTTCAAACACAGTTTGCTTTACATGATTCACTACTTCTATAACATCTTTTGCATTTGCACTTCCAGTATTAACTACAAAACCAGCATGCATTGTAGATACTTGTGCATCTCCTACTTGGTATCCTTTTAAACCACATTCGTCAATCAATTTGGCAGTAATAAAATCAGTGCCTCTTTTAAAAGTACTTCCTGCTGATGGAAACATAAGTGGTTGTTTTTCTTTTCTACTTTGGGCATATTCTTCCATTTTTGCTTGTATTTCTTGTTTTTCTCCATAAGGTAATGTCATCTTTGCTTTTACAATGATAAGGGTTTTATCACAAAAAATACTATGGCGATAAGAAAATTCACATTCTAGATTAGAAAGTTCTTTTAACTCTCCTTCTTCTGTTAGGCATGTAACAGTTTGAACGCAATCTTTCATTTCTCCACCATAAGCTCCTGCATTCATACGAATAGCTCCACCTATAGTTCCTGGAATTCCACCAGCAAATTCAAAACCTGCTATTTCTTCTTTTACTAAAGAATATGCTATTTTCCCTAGTGGCTCTCCTGCACCTACTGTTATAACACAATTTTCTTTATTTTTTTCTATTTCTAATTGTTGAATGCAAATAGAAAGAACAATTCCTCTAATTCCTTTATCACTTACTAATACATTACTTCCATTTCCTAATATAGTAAGTGGAATTTGATATTGTTTTACTAATTTCAAAACTGCTTGAATTTGCTCTGTTGTTTTTGCTATTACATAAACATCTGCATTTCCTCCAATTTTAAAATTCGTATGATTTTTCATTGGTTCATCTATTCTAATTTGTTCTTCTGGTAGTTCTTTGATTAAAAATTTATAGATTTGATTTTTTTCCAATCATCTACCTCCTAAATTCTGTATGATAAAATTTTTCCATTTTTTAAAATTTCACTACTAAATTGTACCATTTTTGCATACATTTTACAAGACATATAGGAAAGTTTTATTACTAAAATATATGAAAAATGCCACAAAATATGCTATTTCTTATCAAATTTCATAAATATTTGTCGAAAAAGTATTGCAAAAAACGTAAAATGCGGTATAATTATTGTGTAAGTAAATAAAAGGAGGGAACTATTATGTTCTGTAAACAATGTGGGAAACCAATTGACGATGGTCAAGAACTTTGTGAAGATTGCAAAAATGCAGCTGGAGCAAATAATAATGCTAACCAAGGAACAGCTGGTCAAACAATCAATGTTAATGTAAACAGTGGAAACACTGGAAATATGAATCCACAAGCTAAATCAAAAATGGCTGCTGGATTATTAGGTATCTTTTTAGGTGCTTTTGGTGTTCATAACTTTTACCTAGGATATACAGGTAAAGCAGTTGCACAATTATTAATCTCTATTTTAAGTTGTGGATTTTTAGCATTTGCTTCTAGCATCTGGGGATTAATCGAAGGAATTTTAATTTTAACAGGAAGCATCAGTGTTGATGGTAATGGAAATCCATTAAGAGATTAAATAAATGAATAGATTAAAAAACGGATTGATATTATTTATTTTAATTAGTTTTTTAAGTTTAATAGCAATTATGCCAGTAGCTTGTCTTTTTAAAACAGTTACTGGTATTTCTTGTCCTGCTTGCGGAATGACAAGGGCTTTTATATCTATTTTAGATTTTGACTTTCTAGAAGCTTGCTATCACAACTTACTTAGTATTCCCCTTTTTCTCTTTCTTATCTATTCTGCCATAATGTTATTGAAAGACTTTATACAAAATCGTTTTTCCTATATTCCTCGTGTCTTACAATTTTTAGGGCAATATTCCTTTATATTTATCCTTTTATTAAGCATTAGTTTTATTTTTAATAATATTAAATGATTGTTTTAGCAATTGGGCATTATTATATGCTTTAAAAAAATGAAAAGAGTTTCTATATATTTAGCAAGAAACTCTTTTTATATTATGCAATTAACAAATTAATATAATAAGTTACACAAGTAGCACCTGCAAGGATAATTGCTCCTACTTCTAATGCTCTTGAATCTTTCTTTGATGAATCCTTTAATTCTTTTTGATCTTTACAGTATGCAGAAAGAACTGATACAACAATTCCTGCAATAGCAATAATGAAAGCTGGTAATCTCACACTATCAAAGAAAGACATCATAACACCTATAATGCTTATTCCAAAAGCGATAACGCCTATCATAATTCTTTTCCTCCTTCTTTTGTATAATGGATTCATTTAAATTATATCATTAGTCATTTTTATTTGCAATATTTTTAGACAATATTTTCCATTTCTTTTACATATGTATTTTAAATTTTTTTATTTTATCTTCTCTTTTTTCTTTTTTTAGGCTTTCTAATATGGTGTCCTATATATGCTACCACTCCAACTCCTACTGCTGCCTCTGCAATATATCTAGCATAATCTCCCCAAGTCTTTTTATCTTTTTTTTTCTCTTTTCCTTCTTCTATTTTTTGAGTTCCATCATCATCTTTTAAAACTCCTAATGTACTATTATCTTGTTCTATCTCTTCATTGCTATTTGCATTATTTTCATCTTCTGCATTTGTATTTTCTTCTATATTTTCATTCTCTGAGTTTTCTGTTGGTTTATTTGTAGTAGTATTACTATTGGTTATAGAATTAGTTGTAGAGCTACTACTTGTTCCTGCACTACCACTCTTTATCCCAACTGTTATAGAATTTCCACCTACATTTTTTTCTTCTTTTCCATTTGAAATCTCAAAATTATTTACTTTAACCCATGCACTTTTTTCTGCTTTTTTATTCACTTTAAATGTAATTTTAAATACATTCTCATCCTTAGTTGCAAATTTGTTCTTCAATGCAACCAGTTTTCCATTTTTGTCATTATATGTTGGATCTGGCCACTTATTTTCTCCTTTTATTTCCTCTAATGTTAAGGATTTCTTATCATATTCTAGTACAGAACTTATTGCAATAATTCCTTCTTCTGCTTGTATATTAGCCATTTTAACATATATAGAAAATTTTTCTTCACTACTTACTTCTTTTTTGGAAGTACTTAATTTTACATCACATTTAATTGCCGCATGGGCTTTATTAACAAATACTCCTGTTAATAAAGTTGTTAAAATAAATACTACACTTAGTTTCTTTAATAATTTCATCTTCTTGTGTTACTCCGTTTTCTTCATTTAAACTTTTTTTAGATTGGCTCTCCGTGTTGGACTCGAACCAACGACCTATCGGTTAACAGCCGAGCGCTCTACCAACTGAGCTAACGGAGATTATTTGACTTTCATTATTATAGTATATATAATAGACAAGTGCAATAGATTTTATGCAAATTTCACAGAAAATCTCAAGCTATTAATCATTAGTTTTAAATCTCATTACAATCTAATAAAACATTATTTTAATATCACTTTCTTAAAAGCAGTTGGCAAAGCATAAGCTTTTTCTAATTGCTTTTTAGTCACCCATGTAAATTCTTCATTTTCCTTTTCTACTGCTACGTTATATGCTATCATTTTCCATGTAATGTGTGTAAAAATATGCTGATATTCTCCTATATTTTCTATATTTGTACCTTTTAAATTCCACTTTTTTAATATTTCTTCTAGTTCTTTCAAGTTTTTTACCTTTCCCTTGCTATTGGGAAGTTCATACATTCCACTCAATACACCTTTTTCATTTCTTTTCTTAATTGCTATTTTTCCTTCTTGACTTACTAATAGAAAAACCGTCCTGTCCTCTTCTTTTCTTTTTAATTTTTTCACTCTTATTGGGAGTTCTTGTGTTAAGCCTTTTTGATATGCAATGCAAATTCTCTGTAATGGACATTCTTGGCAAATTGGTTCTCCATTTGGTAAACAGATTAGCTCTCCTAATTCCATTAATGCTTCATTAAAATCTCCTGCTTGAAAATTGTCTTCTTGTTTTGTCATCAATGTTTTTAATTGCTCAGTTACCACTTTTTTGGTTTCTGGTAATATCACATCTTTATCACTTGCTGTAACTCTTGAAATCACTCTTAGTACATTCCCATCTACTGCTGGTATTCTCTCATTATATGCAATAGAAGCAATTGCTCCTGCTGTATATTCTCCAATACCTGCTAAAGTTATTAACTCTGCATAAGTATTAGGCATTTCTCCTTTATAGTTTTGTTCTATTATCTTAGCTGCTTTTTGCAAATTTCTAGCTCTGTTATAGTACCCTAAACCTTCCCACAATTTTAATAATCTTTCTTCTGGAATATTGGCTAAACTTTGAATATTGGGCAATTCCTTCATAAAACGTGCATAATATCTCTTTACTGCTTCTATTCTTGTTTGTTGTAGCATAATTTCTGAAATCCAAATACAATAAGGATTTTTGTTTTCCCTCCATGGCAATATCCTCTTATTTTCTTGATACCATTCTAATAATGGCTCTACTATTTCTTCTAATTTCTCTTCCATACTTTTCCTATCTTTCACAAAAGAAACCACACAAGTTATTTTATTCTTGTATGGCTTGTCATTTTGGCGGAGTAGGTGGGATTCGAACCCACGGCCCCCAAAAAGAAGGTACTGCAGTTCCAGTGCAGCTCGTTATGACCACTTCGATACTACTCCAATTCATTTGTAAGTCATATTATATACTAAAATCCTGTAGAAATCAATTCCTTTCTACAGGATTTCCTCTGCTCTATTTTTTTCTTCTTAAAATCCAATTATTTTCTACCTCTATTGGCAGCTCCATTAAAACAGTTTGTCCTGCCTTTCCTGGATTAACTGTTTCTATTCTTTCTTCTGTTTCTGTATCCCATAAATCTTGAATTTCAAAAACGGTTTGTTCGATTTCTCCTGGAATCAAAATTTCCATACTATCTCCTACTGTTAATTTGTTTCTTATTTCAATTAGATACTTCTTCCCTTCTTTATTCTCTAGTACCTTTCCACCAAACTCATAATCTGGATTATATTGTTTTCCTTCATATTCTTGGAAATCTTTGTTGTCTCTGTCATTAAAATAGAAAGTTGTTAAACCTCTTGTTTTTGTTTTCTCTAGCTCTTTTAGATATTTTGTATAATCATAATTTTCTGGATCTTTTAGATAATCATCAATTGCATTGCGATAAGCATTTACCACAGATGCTAAGTAATATTCTGTTTTTAACCTTCCTTCTATTTTCAAGCTATTTACACCTAATTCTATAATTTCTGGAATTTCTTTGATTAAGCACATATCCTTAGAAGAAAAGATATATGTTCCATTATCATCATGTTCTACTGGCATTAAATTTCCTGGATTATTATGTTCTTCTACATACACATTGTATGCCCATCTGCAGCTCTGTGCACAATCTCCTAAATTAGCACTTCTACTTGCTAAGAAATCACTTAAGAAACATCTTCCTGAATATCCAAAGCAAATTGCTCCATGTACAAACATTTCAACATCTATCTCTGGATTTTTGTTTTTCATAATTTCTCTAATTTGCTCTTTATTTAATTCTCTTCCTAGAATAACCCTTTTAGCTCCATTATTATACCAAAAATTAGTAGCATGATAGCTTACAGTATTTGCTTGTGTGCTAACGTGAATTTCTACATCTGGTGCATACTCCTTTAGAACTTCCATTACTCCACCATCTGAAGCAATAATCGCATCTACTTTTAGCTCATTTAACATTTTCGCTTGTTTTTTGATTTCTTCATAATAGGTATCCCATGCATATATATTAATAGCTGCATACACTTTTTTTCCTATACTATGTGCATATTCAATTGTTTTTGCTAAATCATCGTTATCCACTTCTGCTCTACTTCTTAATGATAAAGTACCTGTGCCACAGTAAACAGCATCTGCACCATATAAAAAAGCTGTTTTGGCCTTTTCAAAAGAGCCTGCTGGTGCTAATAATTCTGGTCTATTTTTTGTTTCCATTTTCTTTTTCTCGTATAATGAATCTATAAAAAACATTATACATATCCTTTCTTCTAATTCTTCATTCTCCTTCTATCTCTCTATTATACTGTTTTTATATATCTTAGTCAATAAAATATATATAATAAGAATGATATCTATATTATTAATATGTAAAAAGCAACCATAAAGACAAGTATTATTCCATACATTTTATTTACAAACTACTAAAAATCTGATATGATAATAATCATAAAAGGAGATTATCTATGGGAAAGCATTCAACTAGAAAACAACTCATACTAACAAAAGACTTAAGAAAAATAAGATTAAATAGATTTCAAACTTATATATTATATTTTTTCATATTTGCTTTTATGGGATGGCTTATGGAGACTCTTTATGCACTTTTTACTTTAGGGCATTTTGTAAAAAGAGGTTTTCTATATGGGCCGCTTTGTCCTATTTATGGTTATGGTGCTTTAATGCTTATTCTTTTTCTAGATAAATATAAACATAAAAACTTACAACTATTCATACATGCTGCTATCATCTTTTCTGCCTTTGAATATCTTGTTAGCTTTGGATTGGATGCTTTATTTTCTATGCATTGGTGGGATTATACAGGTGAATTTATGAACTTAAATGGTCGTATTAGCATTTTCTATTCTTTTGCCTGGGGCATTATTGCTATTTTATTTATTAATCATGCTTATCCATTTTTAAAGAAAAAATTAAATTGGATCTTATCCAAAATTCCTTATATGATGCAAACTACTATTATTAAACTGTTTTCAAGCATTTTTATTATAGATACTATTGCTTCTTGTATACGTTATCTAAATTGACAAAAAGCATAATACTATTGTTTTCATAGTTCAAAGGGTTCTCTAAGTTGACTAGCTACTTTGAGTATGCTAACTACCTCAAGCATTTGAAAACAAGAAAATAATAGTATTATGCTTTTATTTAATTATTTTAGATATCGCCAGTCCATCTCCAACTTCTAAAATTTCCGTTTCTAAATATTCATTATTGGTTGTTTCTGCAATGTATTCTCTTAAATTTCTAACTGCAGTACGTTGTTTATGTTTGTTATAATCTCCCATAACATATCCTTTATATAATACATTATCGGCTATAATCACCGTACCCTTATGGCTCATTCTTAAAGCCTGTTCTAAAAAAAATGGATATTTTCCCTTTGCTGCATCAATAAAGACCATATCATAACTTTCTTGTAAAGTTGGTAGAATTTCTACTGCATCTCCTTCATAAATTCTAATTTTATCTTCAACTTCTACCTTTTTAATATTTTCCCTTGCTCGCTTTACTCTTTCTTCTTCACGCTCTATAGTATCTATTCTTCCATTTTCTTTAAGGTATTCTGAAAAGCAGATGGCTGAATAGCCAACTGCTGTTCCAATTTCTAATATTCTGCTAGGTCTTATCTCATTTAAAATCTTTGCTATCACTTCTAAGGTGTCATCCATAATAATTGGTATATGGTCTTCTAAAGCTTTTTGCTTGATTTTTTCTAATTCTTGTTTATTCATGTTTCTTCCTTTATTCTGCGCTACTTCTTCTTGCCATTCTTTCTCTTGTTTTGTTATCTAAAATTTTCTTTCTTAAACGAATATTTTTTGGTGTTACTTCTACAAGTTCATCTTCTGCAATAAATTCAATTGCTTTTTCCAATGACATTTGAATTGGTGGAACTAAACGAAGTGCATCATCAGAACCAGACGCTCTAGTATTTGTTAAATGTTTCTCTTTGCAGACATTAATAGAAATATCTTCATTTCTAGAATTAACGCCTACAATCATTCCTTCATATACTTCTACACCTGCACCAATTAATAATTCTCCTCTTTCTTGTGCATTGTATAAACCATAAGTAATAGAGGTTCCTGGTTCAAATGCAACAAGTACTCCTCTTGTTCTTGCTTGAATATCACCCTTAAATGGCTCATAACTATCAAAAATACTATTCATAGTTCCTTCACCTTTAGTATCTGTTAAGAACTCTGTTCTGTATCCAATTAATCCTCTTGCAGGAATTTTGAACTCTACTTTAGTATGTCCTGCCTCTGCTGGTTCCATATTAAGCATTTCTGCTTTTCTTCTTCCTAGTTTTTCAATGACATTACCAATACAATCATCAGGTACATTCACTACTAATCTTTCCATTGGTTCAGATTTTACGCCATCAATATCTTTAATAATAACTTTTGGACGAGATACTAAAAGTTCAAATCCTTCTCTTCTCATAGTTTCAATTAGCACTGATAAATGTAGTTCTCCACGTCCACATACTTCAAAACTATCAGGAGTTTCTGTTTCTTTGACACGTAAACTAACATTTCTTTCTAGTTCTTTAAATAATCTATCACGAATATGTCTAGAAGTAATAAACTGTCCTTCTTTTCCTGCTAAAGGTCCATTGTTAACACTGAAGGTCATAGATACAGTTGGCTCATCAATATCTACGAAATCAATCTTTTCTGGGTTATTCATGTCACATACAGTTTCACCAATGTTAATGTCTGCGATACCCGAAATACAAACAATGTCACCTGCTGAAGCTTCTTCTACTTCTACCCTTTTTAGTCCTTCATAAGTAAATAGTTTGGCAAGTTTGCCTTGAACTACTTTATCATCTTTTTTACATACAGCCACTCCCATACCTGCTTTAATCGTTCCGCGTTCAATTCTTCCTACAGCAAGTCTTCCTAAATATTCATCATAATCAATATTAGAAACTAACATTTGCAGCGTTCCTTCTTGTTCACAAGCTGGAGCGTTGATATTTTTGATAATGGTATCAAAAATACAAGTAACATTATCGCTTTCTTCTTCTAAACTCATTTTAGCAATTCCATTTTTAGCTGATGCATATACTACTGGAAAATCTAATTGGTCATCATTTGCATTTAATTCAATAAATAGTTCTAATACTTGGTCAACTACTTTTAATGGATTTGCTCCTGGTCTATCAATTTTATTAATGACTACAATTGGCTTTAAGTTTAATGCTAAAGATTTTTTAAGTACTTCTCTGGTTTGAGGCATTGGTCCTTCAAAAGCGTCAACTAATAAAAGTACACCATCTACCATTTTAAGTACACGTTCTACTTCTCCACCAAAGTCAGCATGTCCTGGAGTATCCACAATATTGATTTTAATGTTATTATACATAACAGATGTATTTTTAGAAAGAATAGTAATTCCTCTCTCCTTTTCAATATCCCCTGAGTCCATAATTCTTTCTGATACTTGTTCATTTTCTCTAAATACGTGACTTTGTCTTAAAAGTGCATCTACTAATGTTGTTTTTCCATGGTCTACGTGTGCAATAATTGCTATGTTTCTAATACTTTGATTGTTCATTTTTGATTACTCCTTATACTTTTATTTAACATGATACATGAGTTAATAGTATATCTTTCTTCTTTTTCATATGCTCGTCTCGTTGGCGTATGGTCCTAAGAAATAATATTTTTAAAATACTCTCTTTGCTCTTCAATACTTTTTAGCAAATGTTCCTCGACTGTTCAAAAGTGCGAAAAATATACTATTAACTCATTGTTCAATTATTTAATTCAGAAAAATAATTTTCTAAAATATTATAAACTACTTCTTCGCATTTGTCAACATAATGATATTATCCATAATCTCTTGACTTACTTTTTCTAAAACCTCTTTTTCTGGCTTATTTGACTTATATTCACTAAAATCTAATGGCTTTCCATAACTTAAAGTTACTTTGTGAAATGGCTTCATATCTCCAATAATGCCGACTGGAATAACTGGCACTCCTGTTCTTAAAGCCATAAATGCTGCACCATTTTGTGCTTTTCCATTTTTACTCATTCCATTTCTAGTTCCCTCTGGGAATAACATTAACATTTCACCGTCTTTTAGTACTTTTAAAGAGTGTTTCATAGATTCAATATCTTTTCCGCCTCTTTTGACTGGAAATACCCAACATTTTTCCGCAAACCAACAGATGAATTTATTTTTAAATAGTTCCGCTTTTGCCATAATATGCATTTTTCTATTCGTACATGCTACAATAATTGGTGGATCCCAATTAGATGTATGATTGGCACACATAATATATGCTCCTGTTTTTGGCACATTTTCTTTCCCTATTTTTCCAACTCTAAATACAATATAACAAAATGTACGTACTAAAAATATAACTATCGCTCTTATCATTTTTATCTCCTAATTCTTTTCTATCACTTATTCATAAAACTTACTACTCTATCCTACTTCTTTAGACTTTTTTAAAATATAATGTTTCATTTTTATTTTTTCTTCATTGTCTTTTTTGAGTGCAATATAAATAGATACCATTGCCAAAATAATAAGTATTCCCAAAAATACTCCTGCTGTATCTATTCCCACATCTTTCCAAGAAGGTCCTCGTCCGTGGTACAAAACTTTGATGGAATTCATCTGATATGGCATAAATAAGTCCAACTAATAAACTTAATCCTAACCTCGTCCTTAACTTAAAGGGAAATGTACAAAGAAATGCCATAATGCACATACCCACTACTGTATAAATAGAAAAGTGTGCTAGTTTTCTAACAATTGGTTCCCCATGTTCAATTAATTTGTTTTGTGTTTCTATGCTTAAATTTTTGGTATATGGAAAATGATTGACAAATATGGTTGTAACTTTATTGCTTAGACTTCCTGATTCTATTCCATCTTGTGCTGAAAAACTAAATATAATATAAAATGTGCCTAATAGCATCAGCATAGAAATGATTCTAATAATTGTTCTTTTCATTTTTTCTCCTTTTTGCTCACATTATTTTAGCACATTTTTTTGTTTTGTTCAACTTGTTACTTTTCTAAAGGCACTACTTTTAGAGTATATCCCATTGGATATAATAATTTAAGTAATGTATATATTTGTGGAGAATTAGTTTGTTTTTCAATTCGAGCAATAACTGGTTGCTTTATTCCACTTACTTTACTTAATTCTCTTTGAGTTAAATTATTTTTCTTTCTAGCTTCAATAGTAGCTCTTATAATATCCATTTCTAGTTTTATTGCCAGTTCCTCTTCTTGGCTAATATTTAACTCTTTTTCAAATTCATCCCACTCTTCAAATTTCTTATTCATTTCTTTCACTCCTATCTATGTAATCCCTTAATAATCTTTTTGCTTTTTCAATTTCTCTCTTTGGTGTTTTTTGAGTTTTCTTCATAAATATCGTTAATAAAATAAATTCATTATTCTCCAGATACGCTAAAAGTATTCTATCTCTTAAAGGACGTAATTCCCATATATTATCAACAAGATGTTTCATATATGGTATTCCTAATTCTAAACCATTTTGCTTTAACATTCTTATATAAGATATTATTTTATTAAATTTTATTTTACTATTTTTATTATTGCTTTTTCTTAGACTTTTAATATATTCCTTAACTTCACTCTTGCCATTTTTACCTTCATATATTTTTATATTATACATGTTATTACTCCTCTTGCACTACATTTATGATAACATACTAGTTATCATGTGTCAATAATCATTTTGGGATTTTTATAGAATTCTTGAAAAAAATAAATTGAACTCAAAGTATATTTATATCATACTGCTTACATTTTACATTTGTCAACAAAAATCGATAGACAAAATTCTACAAAAAGTGACAAGAAAAAGGATGCTTTTTTCATCTAGCATCCTATTATATAAAATCTCATTTCTCCATAATATCTTTAATTTTTTGTTTCGCTTCTGATACAGATGTTCTATCTGGAACCATTGTATATAATAATTGGCTCCCCATAGAATATGTTGTATTATTTACTCCTGTTCCTGTTAAAGAATTAGTTTTTATTGTCCAAGACGACATATTATTCAACTGTCCTTTTACTAGGCTACTTATTTCACTTTGTTTGATGTTAGTTTGAAAGCTTCCTTCTAGAGAATTTAAAATATTAGTATACTTAGTTAAAATTGTATTACTATTTAATACTTTTTTAATAATTGCTTCCATAACATGTTGTTGGTTTTTTACCCTTTGGTTATCACCATCTGCAAAAGAATATCTTTCTCTACTAAATTCTAATGCTTGTGCACCATTCATATGGTTATATCCTTTTTGATATGAATACGTATAAGAAGTAAAACTATAATCTGAATATACATCTACTCCACCTAACGTATCTACTAATTTTCTAACAGTTGTAAAATTAACTCTTACATAATAATTAATATCTATTCCCATTAAATCTTCAACTGTTTTTACTGTTTCATTTATTCCATAAATTCCTGAATGTGTTAGCTTATCTTTTGCTCCATAACTGTGTAATGTTACATAATAATCTCTTGGTACAGAAGTCAATAACACCTCGTGCGTATTTGTATTAATTGTTGCTATAATATTTGCATCACTTCTTGCTACATTAGAGATATTTCCTTCTGTATCAATTCCACTAATATAGACATTAAAAATACCATTTTGAATATTATACTTAGATTCTTCATCTTCTACTTTTACAGTTGCTTTAATTTCATGTTTTGCTGTGTATAAAATCTTTGTATCATCTTTGAATTTTTCTATTTCTTCTCCCAAAATGTCATATTGTACAGAACTAACAAAGATAACTTTTACTGTATTATTTATTAAATTTTTTCCCAACTCTGTCAAACCATTTTTAGCTACTACTAGGCTGATATTTCCTTTACCTTGTACTTCTTGTTGCACATCATTTGGCACTTGAAATAAATATACATTTTGTTTTGCAATATCTTCTATTTTTTCATACTTGCTATCTTTTTTTACAACAAGATAGTATTCTTCTGTTTGCGCATTTTCTTGAAATACATTATCTAAGAAATTTCCTGTTGCTAAAGTATAATTAGTTACAAAAATATATACTCCTGAAAGTAGTAAAATAATAAATAAACAAATTATATTTAATTTTGGAGTCTTATGCTCTTTTACTAGTCCTATTACCATAGCTAGGGTAAAGAATATTTCTGCCATTGTAAAAATGGTTATATATATTCCCGGCAACAAATTTAGTTTTACTACCGAAATATAAAATATGATTGTAATTACGACATAAACAAATGCTACAACTTTTAGGAAAATATCTAATTTCTTATTCCTCTTACTTTTATTTTTTTCTTCCATAGTCTCCTCCATTATTCAAAAGTATTTTTTCTTGTTATTATTTTATCTTTAAAAAAAGTCACTATTCTTTTTCTTATATATTCTATTAAAATGCATACCATAAATATTAAAATAACGCTACTCACAACGATTACTATTCCCATAGGATTATGATAACAAATTTCTGTATGTAATATGTTACTGTATAATACTTTTATTAAGGTAGGTTGCTCATGAATGATATATACCGCAAAGGTTAATGGTGCAATTGTTTCTATTATCTTTGTTATTTTGTCATTTTTTATATATAGTTCTCTACATCCCATGAATAAACATATCGACTCAATAGTAAGCAAAATATTGTCATATTGTATAACTTTTTCCCTTTTATTGTCTATTCCTAGTTTACTGCAAATGAATTCTACTCCCAAAGCAATTATTGCTAATAAAATACCTGATAAAATATATCCTAAAAAATATTTTTTTGTATGACCAGTTTTTTCTGCTACGTGTAGGCGAATATAGGCTGCAAAAATATATAAACATACAAACCATATAATTCCACATCCTTGGGTCTTATCTAAAGCCATCTCTAGTGGAAGCATAGTCAAAATAGAAAATAGAATAATTAAAATAATGATTAATTTTTTAAATTCTTCTTTTGATAAATTAGTAACCATTTTATTTAGAAATGGAGATAGTAAGTATAGTGCTAAATAAGCATTTACAAACCAATATTGATTTGTAATTACTGGCATAAAACTTTTAATTGCTTCTTCTATATTAAATTCTCTTAACCCTAAAACAACCACCACAATATAAATACTTACAGAATAAAATAAAACTTCTCCCCATATCTTAAAGAACTTCTTGATTTTAAATTCTGACTTCACTAAAAAATATCCGCTAATTAGTATATAACAATTTACTGCTACAATTGCTAAACATTCTAATACCCAATATATTCCATGATATACAGTTCCTGTATTAGGTTCTTCTAATAATCCGTCCCTTTCCTAAATAGTGTAGTACAATTACCATAATCATGGATATGATTCTTAGTATATCTAGTCCTGTATGTCTTGCTTTGTTTTCTGCCATTTTCTACCACCTTTTTCTTTTATTTTTGTGTAAAAGTTTTTTACTATTTCTAAAAAATATTGAAATTGCTCTGTTTTTCTATATAATACTATCAGAATTATATTAGGTATTATAGCACATATTAACAAATTAACCAAAATTTGTATTATATTATTTTCAATAGGAATAACATTAATAAGTAAGGTAGTAACTATTAACATTATTATCATAATAACTAAATACTTTATATTTTCTATAATATATTTGCTGAATTTTTGATTAAATAATGGTCTATAAATATACTTTGGAAAACTATAACAATGTAAGACTAATGAACTAATAATAGTTCCTATGAATACACCCGGAAGTCCTATTAATTTTACTAGTATGATGGAGGCAATAATGTTAACCACTGCCTCTGCAATTGGCACATACCTATTTTCATAACAAATTCCAGCAGCCTCTGCAAATACTTGCATAGTTCTTCTCATACCTTGAAGATAAAAATTAAATGTTAGTGTAATAACAGTTATTGTTTCAAACAAAAATTGCTCTCCTAACCACATTTTAATAAAAGGATTAATTAATTCATATATTGCAATAGCAGCCCATGAATATAGCCAAAAATTTGCAAATATTAATTTTTTAGCAACTCCATAAGATTTTTCTTTCTCTCCCTCTAATAATAAGTTTCCTAAGCTTGCAGTCACTGCCGAAAACATTTGAGCTAGTAAATTGTGTACCGTGTTTATAATCAAATAATAATTTGAATATAATCCTACCAATGCTACCCCTAAAAATTTTGAAATAATAAT
>JAAWNJ010000027.1 GCA_022798895.1 Clostridia bacterium
AATAGTTCTAGAGTCTACTTGTGAAGATACAGAAAAGGCTATTCTAGATGGAATATTTGCTTTAATAATACCTGTAATAACATCAACAGATGGTCTTTGAGTTGCAATTACTAAGTGCATACCTGCTGCTCTTGCTTTTTGTGCCAAACGACAGATAGAATCTTCTACGTCCTTTGGTGATACCATCATTAAGTCTGCTAACTCGTCTATAATAATAACAATTTGTGGAAGCGTGCTATTTCCTTCCTCTTTTTGCATTGCCTCATTGTACCCTTTTAAGTCTCTTACCCCTTTTGTAGCAAAGCTTTGATAACGATCTTCCATTTCTTGTACTGCCCATGCTAAAGCTCCTGCTGCTTTTTTTGGATCTGTTACTACTGGAATTAACAAATGTGGTATTCCATTATATACTGACAACTCTACAATTTTTGGATCAACCATTAATAATTTTGCTTCACTTGGCTTTGCTTTGTATAAAATACTAGAAATTAAAGTATTGATACAAACACTCTTACCTGAACCTGTTGCACCTGCAATTAAAACGTGAGGCATTTTTGCAATATCTGTTACAACTGCTTGTCCTGCAACGTCTTTTCCAAGACCAAATGCTAATTTAGATTTATGGTCAATGAACTTGTTATCTTCAATAATCTCTCTAAAATGTACCATTTCATTTTCTTTATTTGGTATTTCAATTCCTACTGCTTGTTTTCCTGGAATTGGTGCCTCAATACGAATACTCTCTGCTGCTAAATTTAAAGCAATATCATCTGCTAAGTTGGCAATTTTATTAACACGAACTCCCTCTGCTGGCTTTAATTCATATCTTGTAATTGCTGGTCCTACTGAAACATCTTCTACTTTTGCTGATACACCAAAACTGTATAATGTTTTCTGTAATTGGGTAGCAGTATCTGCTACTGATTTTTTACTTCCCCTATTTACCTTTTTCTCTGGTTCACTTAATAATTGTACTGGTGGAAATTCATAATTTTCATCTTCTACAGTCACTGCATGTTCTAATTGTAATATCTCTTTTGTTTTATCTTCTTTTTGTTCTTCTACTTGTTTAAATAAATTTGCTTCTAAAACATCTGGTGAACTTGGTTCTGGTTTTGGCTCTTCAACGACTGCTGTTTGCTCCCCTTTTAGTTTTTTCTTACCAAAGAATGGAATATCTAACTCATCATTTGTATGGTCATATTTTCCTTCTTCATTCAAATTAATGGTTAATTGATCTTCAAACTGTGCTGCTAACTTTTCTGCTTCTTCCTTTTCACGTAAACGTCTTTCTTTCTTCGTTTCTTTTGGTGGTTCATCATCATCTAAGTCTATTTGTGGAAGCTTTCTTGATTTAGTTACTTTTTCTCTTCTAGCTAATCTTTCTTCTTCATATGCTTCTCTTTGTTCTCTTCTTTCTTCTTTTCTTTCATCTGCTCCTTCTAAGAAATTTGCAATCAATTCTGCAGGTCTCATTTCAAAAATGAATACTAGTAAAATGATAGACATTCCAATAGCTAAAATAGAAGCTCCTACTGTTCCAAGCATTTTAATCAACGGAACAGCAACTGCACCACCTATGATGCCACCACCAACATCTTTGCTTCCATCATAATAACAATCTTGCATAATATCTGAAAAAGATTTATTACTTTTAATATCATCACCAATATGCCCTTGAAAAATACTAAGCATGGTTGCAACACAAACTAGAAAAATACCATATTGTAATAATTTGCGATGCATATAATATTTATCATTACGTGTCATTGAAATGGCAGTTAATAACATCACAATTGGAATTACATATTTAATGAATCCCATAATACCGCCTAGCATTGGGCTTAACTTTGCACCAATACTTCCTGATTTAGTATAAATCAAAATCATTAATAATATACTAAGTAATACTAATACAACTACTGCTATATTAGCATCAACTTTACCACTTTTCTTCTTTTTCTTTGTGCGCTTTGTTGCCACGTTTTGTTCCTCCTATTGTTTTTATTTATATTCTTTATATTTATAATAGAAAGCGTAGTCTGTGTAGCAACCAGCAAAGACAAGCATTATTATAAATAAAAGAATATAAATATAATAATAAAAAAGAAGTCAAAAATCGGGAATCAATGGTTTCCTTCCGATTTCTGACTCTGATCTCCGAAAATCTATTTAAGTTCATTTCTATTTTCTTGAATTACTTTTAAGGCATTTTGTAATGCTTCTTCTATGTTAGATAAAAGATTATCTGCATAGTCTTTTGTACCTTTTGAAATTTCACGAGACATTTCATTTGCTGTTTCAATAATCTCAACCTTTTTTTCATAAGCTTTTCTAGTTATCTCATGTTCATCTATCATGGAAATAATTCTATTTTCTGCTTCTTTGATAATTTCGTCTGCTTCGTTTTGTGCCTCAACTAATATACGTTGCCTTTCTTCTTTTACCCATTTTGCTTGTTTTAATTCTTCTGGCAACTTTAGTCTAATTTCTTTTATAATATCTAGTATTTCTTCTTTATCTACAACAGACTTACCAGAAAAAGGTACATTTCTGCTCTTTTCTAGCATATCTTCTAAAGTTTCTAATAAAGTAAATATTTCCATTGTATTACCCCTTTCGATTTTTAAGACGCTTAGAATTTACTCCTAATCAAATCATCTATTTTTCTATTTGAAAGATATAGAACTAGCTACTTTTTTATAAATAAAAGACTAACTCTCCCATATTTTCTAATGTCATCTATTTGGATATTTAATTTTTCTAATTCGAGTAATTCTCGCCTTTCATCATCGGTTTCTATAATTATGATTCCCTTTTCCTTTAGTAAATCTAATGATACTATTCTTTTAATAGCATCTACTGCATAATTAGCTTGATAAGGTGGATCTAAAAAGATAATATCAAACTGAATATTCTCTTGCTTGAAACTTTCTAATGCTTTTCGATAATCTTTTGACATTACAATAGCTTTTTCTTTTAGTCTAGTTTTATCAAGATTCGCATATATCATTTTAGTTGCTACATAATTATTCTCACATAAATATGCCTTTTTAGCACCTCTGCTTAAAAATTCAATTGCAATAGCTCCACTTCCTGCAAATAAATCTAAAACAGTCATATCTTCTATTTCATTTTGCAAAATATTAAATAAAGACTCTTTTACTCTATCCAAGGTTGGCCTTGTAGACAAACTCTCAATTGAATTTAATTTTGTTCCTTTTGCTATTCCACTAATTACTCTCATAATACCTCTAGTATGATATATACTTATTTTATAGTTTTCTACCAATATGTCAATAGTTTTAATAAAAATGTAACATTTTCTTAATAGCACTGTAATATTGTTAATTCTTTGTAATAAAAATTAATTCAACACTTATGCCATTTCTTAAAATCAAAAAACTCTAAAAACTGCTATCTTTTTAATAGCAGTTTTTTATTTAGTCTTTATTTGATTCCTTTAGAAGTTCTAATTGTGAAATCAAAAGTGATTCCATTTTTGCTCTATATACATCTAATTGTTTTTGTAAATCTTCTAAAGTCTTTTTCTTGAGTATAATATCTTGATCTAGTGCTCTTGCTGTTTGTCTTGCATCTCCTTGTGCATCTAATAATATTTTATCAGCTTCTTTTTGTGCAGCTTTTTTTATATCATCTGCAGCAAGTTGTGCCATAACTAAAGTATTTTGCAAGGTACTCTCTATTCCTTTGTATTTTTCTACATTCTCTTGTAATTCTTCCATTTTGTTTTTACTTTCAGCAACTTCTTTATATAATTTTTCGTAATCTTCTGTTAGTTCATCTAAGAAATCATCTACTTCTTCGACACTGTAACCATTCATCATTTGTTTTGAAAATTTCTTATTTTCAATGTCCAAGGGTGTAAGCATATTATCCTCCTCCTAAAATTTGTATAAAAAAGCCTTCTTACAAGAATCTTCTTATTGATTATTGTTATTTCTTAACCAAGAAACAGATAGTTTGTTTTTGATTTCATCTCTTGCTGTATCGTTTTCAATATCATAATTAAATGGTGCAATTAATACAATAGAGTTAGAAATTTTTTGCATATGACCATCTAATGCATGTACAGCTCCTGATACAACATCTATAATTCTTCTTGCTACATCTTTATTTACATATTCTAAATTTACTATGACTGATTTTTTTTGTTTTAATAAATCACAAATACTAGCTGCTTGCTCAAAATTAGTTGGTTGAGAAATTACCATTTTTACTTGTTGTACTTGTGGCATACTAACTACTTTATTATTTCTTCTTCCCCATAATCTTCTTTCTTCTTGTTGTTCTTCTTCCTCGTCATCATAATTTTCTAATTCTTCATCATCATAGTTTTCTAATTCTTCATCATCACGTTCTTCTGCTGGGTCCATTCCGAATAGTCCCCAAACTTTTTCCATAATAGCTCCTGCCATTTTATAACCCTCCTAAAAATTCTGTCTTTTGTTTTATCGTTTATAGTATCTAACTTTTTTGCTTTCTTGTCAATACTTTTTTTGTTTTTAACGTGATTTTAATACTTTTGTAACATTTTTGCAATATTTTCGTAACATTTTATTCTGGATTCTTCAAAATTTCGTCATATAACGTCAAAGTTTTTCGTGCTTTTAATTCTTCTGTTGAATATCCTAATTCTAATAATTCTGCATTAGAATAATTCTCTACAATAGAATATTTTTCATTTTGCTTTGTTACTTTTATTAAAATTTTGTCTTGGTATCCTGCTCTTGTTCTAACTACATAACATATTTCCTTATTGCCTTTTTGTTCTTTCTTAATTGCTCCATTTGGTACTTTTTTACCACTATGGCTCCACCATATAATATCAAAAGAAATTTTACGATAACTTACTAATTCTTGTACTTGCTCTGTTAGCTTTAATACCAAAATTGTATTATTTTCCTCATGAGAAATATATTCAATACTACTAGAAACCTCTGCATTATTAGGAAGTCTTATTTTAATTTTCGAATTAAGTTTTGCTTCTTTAGCTTGTTCTGAATTTAAAATGCAAGCAATATAACATCCGAAATTATTAATGATTTTTCCACTCTCTGTGCTATCTGCTACTACTTGTCCCGTTTTAATATCTAACTTTTTCAAAGTTTCTTCACTTAAATTACTAAAATTCTTTGGTGAAAATATTTCTTCATATCCATCTACTTTATAGGAGACTACACCACTAATTGGTGCTTTTAAGTATTCTGCTCCTGAATTTAATTGATTTTCATACTTTTTTCTTTCATTAATTAATTTCTTTAAATAGGAACCTGCTGGACTATACTCACCTGCTATTTGAGCTTTCTTTGTAATTGCACTGCTAATCTCTTTTTTAGCTTCACGGATGGTTTGCATATTATTGGTATTTACTAATGAAGCAATTTTCTCTTCAATTTGTTTTTCAATAGCTTTTACATCGCTTACTGTAAATAGTCCTTTTTCTCCTGCCATTGCTTCATCTATCTTCACATCTAAATCTGCAATTTTCTTTTTTAAATTCTCCTCTCCACTAGAGTAGTAACGAAAGATAGCTTCATTTTTGGCAACTCGTTCTCCTTCTGTTTTTATTTGTGCCATTCCATTTTTATAGTTATTTCCTTTTACAACTGTTTCTTCTCTAATAATATAGCCTATTGCTGCTTCTTCTTGATAAACTTTTCCTTGTTCTACACTAAAAGTATTGGTAGGATTTTGAACAAGCGCTACTACTTTATAGAGACAATAACTTACTAAGATAAGTACTAGTACTGAAGCTAGTGTAATCACTTTTTTATTCACTTTATATTTTCTTTTCGGCTCTTTTTTTGGCATTTTCTTTATGGTATTTATCTCCTCAGGTTGTTGTAGCTTGGCTAAACTTTTTTTAGCCACTTCTTTCTCCTTCTTAGCCGTTTTTGTCTTCTTTTTCTTCATAATCCTCCAATATCCTTTGTATATTCTCCTCTACTGGTCTCAGTCCATCTATCCATTTAATCTCTTTGTTTTTTCTAAACCATGTTAATTGACGCTTAGCATATCTTCTTGTCTCTTGTTTTAAAGTTTCTATCATTTCTTCTTTTGTCATATCACTTTTTAAATAAGCTGCCACTTCTTTATATCCTAATCCCTGCATAGCAGTAGGAAACTCTTTATATTTTTCCAATAATTCTTTTACTTCTTCAATTAATCCTTGATTTATCATAATGTCTACTCTTTGATTAATTCTATCATATAGTTTTTCTCGATCCATATCTATAGCATATACTAAATATTCATAAGGTGGCTCTTCTCTTCGAGACTCTATTTCAAGTTGTGTTTTTGTTTTGCCTGTTTGATGATAAATTTCTAAAATACGCATAATACGCTTTTGGTCATTACTACTAATCTTCTCTGTTGCTTGCGGGTCAATCTCTTTTGCTTTTTCATAGGCCACTTCTAAACCTTGTTCTTGTATCATTTCTTCTAATTGCTTCCTGTATTCTAAGTCAGTTTCTATTTCTGGATACTGAATATGATACATCAAAGTATCTACATAAAGGCCTGTCCCTCCTACTACAATTGGTGTCTTTCCCTTTGCTATGATTTCACTGATTGCTTTTTCACTATCATTTTGAAAATCAGCTACGCTATATCTTTTATCTGGTGAAACAAAATCAATTAAATAATGTGGTATTCCTTGCATTTCTTCTTTGGTTACTTTTGCGGTTCCTATGTTCATATCTTTGTAAATCTGCATAGAATCACAAGATACAATCTCTCCATTCATAGCTTGTGCTAGTTTTACAGAAAGTCCTGTTTTTCCCGAAGCTGTTGGGCCACAAATTACAATTACTTTTGGTTTTGTCTTCATCCTCTTCTCCTATCTCATTTTCTCTTCCATCTGCTTTTTTATTTTTATAACTTGTTTTCCTTATTTTCTACCTTAATTAGCTACTTATTTTTGCATTTTGTAGCATATTATAGATACCTGTTTGAATCTCTTTAAAATAAAATGCTTCCATTACCAATAAAATCACTAAAATAATGGCAAGTAGTATACAACGATTCCTAAAAGGCTCAACCTTTAATTTTCCTGTTTTTAGGTTTTTATAGGAATTTGCTAAAAATGGCAAAATAAGGATGGCATTTACTGGTACAAAAGTGAAGGTAATTAAATTCTTTCCAAAATTTTCACTTGTACCTAGTTCAATATCTTTTGTTCCAATCCAATATACAAAACTAACTAGCATATAGATGAAAGCAATTCCTACAATAATGAATATTCCTTTTGTTTTTTTATCCATTTCTTTTCCTAAAAAGTGATAGGTTAGAAACATGGCTACTATGTTTAAAGCTAAAATACACATATATATAAATATTATCATCTATTTATCTCCTTGAAAATTTTTTTTCGATATCGTTCTTGGTCATTTTAATTGCAGTTGGTCTTCCATGTGGACAAGTAAATGGGTTTGGCAACACTAATAGTTGTTCCATTAGCTTGTCTACTTCTTCTTTAGTTAAAGCCATATTTGCTTTTACCGCTGCTTTGCATGCTACTGTTGCAATAAATTTTTCTTCTATTTCTTGTTTTGCTGTTCTTGCTACAGTGTTAATTTCATCTAATGTTTCTAAAAATAGTTCTTTTGTGTTTAATTCTAAGCAAATATTTGGAACTCCTGTAAGTCTAATTGTGTTTTCTCCAAACTCATCTAAAGTGAACCCTGCTTTTTGGAACATTTCCATATTTTCTCTTGCAATATCCATTTCTTTGTGTGATAGATTAATAATGTCTGGCAGTAACATTAGTTGAGAGTCTTTTTCTTCCTCACTATAATAATTCTTCTTTACTTTTTCATATAAAATTCTTTCATGTGCTGCATGTTGGTCTAAGATATATAATTCTTTATCTAATTCTAAAATAATATAAGTAGAAAAAGCAATTCCAATAAATTTATAACTTGGTATAGTTTGTTTTTCTTCTTCAAAAATAGAAATATTTTCTGTTGTTGTAAGTTCTTCTGCTTTAACTTGATATTTTTCTTCTTCTTCTCTTAATTGTTCTGCCTTTTTATCATTTTCTCTTTTTGCTTCTACTGGCATACTTCCAAAAGTACGTACATACATCTCATCAAAGTTTTCTGTTTGAGGATCTATTTGCAAGCTATCTAATTTCTTAACATCTTCTAGCAATTTTTCGTTGACTTGTTTTGTATCTATTATTTTTGTTTCCATATTATCTAATTGTTTTGTATCTGTTACTTGTGTAATTACTTCTGGTTTTTGAGGTACTACAAATGGATCTTCTTCATTTTCAATATAACTATTTGCTTGTTCCTTATTAGACGAACTATTTTCTTCATCTGTTTTAATATTTTGCATTTTCCTAAACAATCCTGCTAACCCCTTATCCTTCTTTTGTTCAATATTTGGATTATATTGAACTGCCTCTACTGGTTTAGCATTTGCTGCAACTGCTTGTTCTTCTTCTGTATTTGTTATAGGCTTTTGCTCTATAAAGTCTACTTTTTCTCTTTCTGTATCTTCTACTAAATCTCCTTTTAATAAAGTATCTTTAATTGTATGATATACTGCTTTGAAAACCTTACTTTCTTCTTCAAAACGCACTTCTAATTTAGCTGGATGTACATTCACATCTACTTTTTGTGGGTTCATTTCAATATTTAATACTAAAAATCCAAACTTTCCAATAGTAATCATTCCTTTATAACCTTGTTCTGCTGCACTTGTTAATGTTTTGTCCTTGATAAATCTTTGGTTAACAAAAAAGAGTTGATTAGAACGATTAGAACGTGCAATTGCTGGTTTTCCAATTACTCCTGTTATATGGATATCTTCATAAGTATAATCCACATCTAAAATATTTTCTGCTACATCCTTTCCAAAAACACTATAAATAGTAGCCTTTGATTCGTTATTTCCTGGTGTTTGTATAATTGTTTTTCCAGTATTAATCAGTTTGATTGCTACTTCTGGGTGCACTAAAGCAAGTCTTGTTACTGCATCTTCTATATATCCTGCTTCTGTAAAATCTTTCTTTAAGAACTTGTATCTTACAGGAGTATTGAAGAATAAGTCTGTAATGGTAATAGCAGTTCCCTTGGGGCATCCTGTTTCTTCCTTATTGATAATTCTTCCGCCCTCTATTTCTATTCTATAGCCAATTTCATCCTCTACTGTTCTAGAAACCATCTCTATTTTACTAATAGCTGCAACACTTGCCAAAGCCTCACCTCTAAATCCCATAGATTTTACTGTTTCTAAATCTTCTGCTTTTCTAATTTTTGAGGTAGCATGTCTTTCAAATGCAATTTCCATATCATCTGGTGCAATTCCTTTTCCATTATCTGTAATACGGATATATGAAATTCCTCCATTTCTAATTTCTACATTAATTGCTGTTGCCCCTGCATCTATAGAATTTTCCATTAATTCTTTGACAACAGACGCTGGTCTTTCAATTACCTCTCCTGCTGCAATTTTGTTAATGGTATTGTCATCCAATAATACTATATTTCCCATTCTTTTTTCCTTTCCATTTGTTCATCTTTTTAATAAATCTATTTTTTATTTATCCATTGTTTCTTTTTGCTTGATTATATCATTCTTTTTTTCTTTTTTGTATAGTTTTTTGACATCTTTTTTATATTCTTGTAAATTCTTTTTTCATTTTGTAACACTTTTTCAAAAAAAGAATATTATATACCATACGAAAGACCTAAAAATTTATGTTTATAGGGAGGTATAGAAAATGGGAGGATGTTGTAATAACAGTGAACTTTTATGGTTCATTATCCTATTCTTGTTACTTTTCTGCTGTGGTGGCAACAACAATTGTGGTTGTAGCTGTGGCTGTAACAATGGATGTGGTTGCTAATCTTTAAATAGTTTATTTTTAGAAAGGGGGGAATTTTTATGCCAGAAACTAGAGGTTGTGGATGCGGATTTGGTGATGATTGCTGCATTTGGATTATTATTGTAATTCTTTTAATCTGTTGTTGTGGTGGCGGTAGAAGCTGCTGCTAATTCTAAGAATACTTAGAATTAAGACAATAAAAAAGAGACATAAAGCTCCTTCTTTCGAGTTTTTGTCTCTTTTTCTTTATCTATTTACTTCTTTGTTTTTTTCTTGTGAAGGATCCTTTCTTCTGTCTACTCTTCTTCGTTCATCATTTCTTCTTCCTCCATCTTTTTCTACAACACCTCTTCTATCATCTTTTCTTCTATCGCCTTTGTTTTTTCTTCTATTTTCAAATACATTTCCTTTATCATCCACTATCATAACTATCTCCTTCTTTTCTCGCATTCTTATTTCTTATTATTTTTATCATATCCAATTTCTATTAAAAATGCAATAGAAAAGTAAAAAATAAATTATGAAATTCATTTTTTGTCTAGTTATCTGGCTAAATCTGTATTCTAAAAAGTAATACTCTTCTGTAAAACCCATTCTTCTCACTATTACTTTATATATATTATTGTTCTAAAAGTATATCTACTCCCAAAGCTACTAATATCAGTCACACTCCCCCCTGTACGCTTCTTACTAGATGTTATTGTTCCAGCAAGTCCGTCCCCTACAAATTCCTGGATATTCTTCGCTTTTGGAATTTTCACTTGACCACTCAGCAAGGTTTGAAGCCATATCATAAATATTACAAACCTTATCTGGTACCTTGTTAGTCTCCCCAGTATTTCGAAATTCCCATCCAAACACGTTAGAAAGTACGTCTGAATACTGTAAATATTCACTATATTTCTGTATAAAGATGATAGTTGTGTCCCAGCTGTAACTATTAGTCAAATCACTTTCTATATAGTCGCTAGTAAATGAATTCCTTGCTACTGTAGCCGCATTTGATTGTTCAATACAATTCCATAGCATTCCATTTTTTAATTCTGTACTACTACTTGTTCTTGTTGATGTCGACTTCTTACTATAACAATGTGTGTTATCTTTGTAACTTGCTTCATATTTTGCAATATAATATCCTCCATTTTCTTTTGTTTTACTTACAAAATCTCCTAAATTTTTAGCTGGTGTATTTGTTGAACTACTTACCAACTCTTGACAATTTTCTATTGAAATAACTTCATTATAGTTATCTGCATCTTGTTTTGGAATATAATTTCCTATTGCATTTTTGGTTGCAAAGTTTTCATATCTTCCCAATCGTATATCATCTGCTATTTTACTTGTTCCGGTTAGATACTGAATCTACTGGTACCCATACAAATTCATTTTCTTCTCTATCTTGGATAACAATTCCGTCTGTTACTTTTATCCCTTCACTAGTTAATACTTTGAAATCTCCTGGTACTGTGATTAAGTTTCCATTCACATCTTTTGCTACTGTATTTGCTGTTTGGAAGTCTGTTAATGTTGCTACATCTGGTGCATTTTCTACTACTGTTACTTCACAAGTCCCTTCTTTATTACTTCCATCTATTGTTTTTGCTTTGATTGTTGCTGTTCCTGCTTTTTTTGCTGTGACTACTCCTTTATTATCTACTGTAGCTATTTCTGTATCACTACTACTCCATTCAAATTCTTGCAAAGCATCTGAAGGTGTTGTCATTGCTGCAAGCCATCTTGTATATCCTGCTGCTATTCTTGCTCTTACAGAATTTAATTCCATTGCTGTTGAAATTGGTATGTCTTTTACTGTTACATTACATGTTTTTGAAAAGTTTCCATATGTTACTGTTACAACAACTGTTCCTTCTGTATTTTTTGCTGTTACACTTACTGTCTTTGTATCATTATCAACTACTGCTGTTGCTATTTCTTCATTTTCACTTGTTACTGTTAATGTAATCTTTTCTCCTTCTTCTCCTGAAATGTCACTTGGTGTTCTATCTATTGTTACTACTCCACCATTAAAGTTCATTTTATAATATTTTCCTTCTACTAGGACATAATATGCATATGGTTCACTGCTTGATTCTAATATTACTTTTATTGTGTTAGAACTTTCAAAACCTAATGTCATACTTTCTCTGCTTAATTTGATTCCAGTTATTTCGTTTCCACTTATTTCCACTTCTTTTATGGTATACTCATCTTTTCTTAATTCTTCAACTATCTCTTGCATAGTTGGTTTATCTTTCGCATTGTTAGATACTTTTTCTAACCATTTATCAGAATAAATAATTCCTGCTTTTTCTTCTATTTTTGCTAGTTCTGTCTCCAATTTCGCATTTGATGCTTGCTTGAATATACTATTATCTCCCAAATTTTTTCATTTGTTTTTATTATTCTCCAAATTTTAATTTATTATACCAATCCGTTTTATTATTGTCAATGATAAAACATCATTTACAATATATTGTTTTTTCTCGTATTAAATTAGAAAATATATTGTATAATCATTGTCAAAATTAGTATTTACCTAATAGTTTGTCGTATACCAATATATAAAATTAATATATTTAGGAGTAATTATGAAAGATTTAAATTCGGAAGAATTATTTAAAATAATTGGTTCCAATGTAAAATATTATAGAAAATTATATAATTTAGATAAAGGTAAAATGACACAAGAAAACTTAGCCGAATTAGTGGATGTTTCAACCGCTTTAATTGGCAATTTGGAAAGCGAAAAAATTTCACAAGGGATTAGTGTTATCACTTTATGGAAAATTAGTAAAGCTTTAGAGATCCCCATAGAAAAACTGTTTGAATTCCCTAGCCAAAGAAGGAAGATTAGTTAAACTCTAATCTTCCCATTCTAATTCATAATCTGAAATTTGTACCCAATCTCCGATCTTTAATTCCTAATTCCCTTAATCTTTGGTTAATTCCCATTTCATTTAATCTTCTATGGAAATAGTGTAAAGATTCATTATCTGCCAAGTTGACAGTCCTCATTAACTTTTCTACTGCCAAACCTGAAACAATATATACATTATCTTCTTTTTTGACACTAATTTCTTCCTTTTCTTGCAAAGTATATATCTTTTCTTCTTTTTGAATTTCTATTAAATCTTCCTTTGGTAAGGTTTTTAATACTTCTGAAACTCTTATCATTAATTCTTTGATTCCTTGTTTTGTCGCAGCAGATATCTTAAAAATTTCTAATCCTTTCTTTTTTGCCATTTTCTCTAATTCTTGATACAAGCTTTCATCTTGCATACTGTCTACTTTATTAGCCACTACAATTTGCTTTCTTTGACTTAATCTTTCGCTATATTGCTTTAATTCTTCATTAATAGTATTAAAATCTTGTACTGGATCTCTTCCTTCTATTCCTGATACATCAATTACATGAAGTAATAACCTTGTCCTTTCAATATGACGTAAAAATTGAATTCCAAGCCCAACCCCTTGGCTTGCTCCTTCAATAATTCCTGGAATATCAGCAATTACAAAACTATCCCCATATTCTCCTTTTACTACTCCTAAATTAGGCTCTAGTGTTGTAAAATGATAATCTGCAATTTTAGGTGTTGCATCAGTTACTATTGATAACAAAGTAGATTTACCTACATTAGGAAAGCCTAATAATCCTACATCTGCTAACAACTTTAGCTCTAGTATAAATTCTTTTTCTTCTCCCTTTTCTCCTTCTTGTGAAAAATGTGGAGCTTGTCTTGTGGAAGTTGCAAAGTGAGAATTGCCTTTGCCACCTCTCCCACCTGCTAAAATTAACTCTTTTTGTCCTAATTCAGATAAATCTGCTAATACTCTTCCAGTCTGACTATCTTTTACAATAGTTCCTAAAGGTACTTTAATTACCAGGTCTTCTCCACTTTTTCCAAATCTATGAGCCCCTTCTCCATTTTTCCCATTTTCAGCTTTAAACTTTTTTTGATAACGAAAATCAATTAAAGTATTTCTATCTTGATCTACTTCAAAGTAAACACTTCCACCTTTTCCACCATCTCCACCATCAGGTCCTCCTGTTGCCACATATTTTTCTCTACGAAAAGAAACGGCTCCATCACCGCCATTTCCTGCCTTTGCAATTATTTTCACATAATCTGTAAACATTTTTATTGTTTCCTCTCTATTCTTCCTCAAAATAGTCTAACTTCATAGCTTGCTTTATTTTCTTCATTGTCTCCCTTGCTGTTTGTCTTGTCTTTTCAGTTCCCTCTTTTAAAATTTTCTCTACTAATTCAGGATGCTCTTCATAATATTTTCTTTTTTCTCTCATTGGCTCTAAGAATCGATTTACATTTTGAGCTAATTGTTTCTTACAAGCTACACACCCTCTTGCTCCTGCCTTACATTCTTCACAAACACAATTCACTTCTTCATTTGTACTAAATAGTTTATGATAATATGCCACCATACATACATCAGGATGTCCTGGATCATCTTTTTTTATTCTTGCTGGATCTGTTACAGCACTCATAATTTTTTTATTAACTTCTTCTTCTGTATCTGACAAATAGATAGCATTTCCTAAAGACTTACCCATTTTTTCATTTCCATCTAGTCCTTTAATTCTCTTGTATTGTGATAGCACTGGTTCTGGCTCTTCTAAAATCTCACCATAAATACTGTTAAACTTTCTAACAATTTCTCTACATTGCTCAATCAATGGTAATTGGTCTTCTCCTACAGGTACGACAGTACCACCTACTACTGTAATATCTGCTGCTTGGCTTACTGGATATCCTAAAAATCCATAAGTAACACTTTCTCCAAAAACTTCTTTTTTCTGTGCAATTTCAGTCTTAACAGTTGGATTTCTTTCTAGTCTAGCAATTGTTACTAAATTAGAATAGAATACTGTCAATTCTGCTGTTTCTGGTATCATAGATTGAATATAGATCGTTGTTTTTTCTGGATCAATTCCAATTGATAAATAATCCAAAATTACTTCTTTTACGTTTTTTCTTACTTTTTCTGGATTATCAAAATTATCTGTTAAAGCTTGAACATCTGCAATTAATATATATGGGTCATATTTACCACTATTTTGCATTTCCACTCTTGTTCTCAATGAACCAAAATAGTGACCAATATGTAATCTTCCTGTTGGTCTATCTCCTGTTAACATACGTTTTTTCTTTTCTTCCATTTTATCATCCCTTATTCTCATTTTATTTTTCTTGCACACTTATTATACTGGATTTTCCTTTAATTTACAAGATAAAAGTAATAAAAACTCCATAGCAATTAGCTATAGAGTCTTTCATAACTTATTTTGCAGTGCTTCCCTCTTCTACTGGATAAACACTAACTTTTTTCTTGCTTCTTCCAAGTCTTTCAAATTTTACTTTTCCTGTTACAGTTGCAAATAAAGTGTCATCACTTCCGATACCTACATTAGTACCTGGATGAATTTTAGTTCCTCTTTGTCTTACTAAGATATTTCCAGCTAGAACAACTTGCCCATCTGCTCTTTTAAGACCTAAACGTTTTGATTCACTATCTCTTCCGTTCTTAACACTACCTTGACCTTTTTTATGAGCCATGCTTTATCTCACTCCCTTCAATTTTTTTATTTTAAGGGTATCTCTACCTAAATTTTACTATTTACTTCTTTATATAACTATGCTTCTTTTGCAATTTTGCTTCGCTTCATTGCATAAATCATCTGTAGTTCGCTTTGCTTCACACAGCTGATTTATTTAGCTGTATCAGCTTTTTTAGTTGCTGGCTTTGCAGATGCTGGCTTAGTTTCTGTTGTAGCTTTTTCTTCTGCCTTTGCGCTAGCTGTTTTGATACTTGTAATTTCTACTTTTGTATATGGTTGTCTATGTCCTTGTGTTCTTCTATAATTCTTTTTAGCCTTATATTTGTACACTAGGATTTTTTTAGCTTTACCATGAGAAACTACTTTTCCTTCAACTTTAACACCTTTTACATAAGGAGCTCCCACTTCTACTTTTTTGTCGTCAGATACTAAAACAACATTATCAAATGTTACTTTTTTTCCTTCTTCAACATCTAACTTTTCAAAGAATACTACATCTCCTTGTGTTACTTTGTATTGTCTTCCACAGCTTTCAATAATTGCGTACATTCTTCGTACACCTCCTATATTTGTATACTCGCTAAGCATAAATAACAAGGCAATTACTTAAAAAGTAATATTTAGTTGCCCGACTCAGGCGGCTTACAGTTAGATAGTATATCATATTTTGCTTTGTACTGTCAAGTATTCTAGCATCTTTTCCGCTACTTTCGTCTACTATTCATCACTTTTTGTAGCACCTATGTTACACTACTCTACACTTTTTAATGACTCAATCATATCAATCTTCTTAAGAGCAAAATAAGTAAGAATATTCACAATCGTTGCAAATAGCAAGGTAATCACAATTCCATACACATAGCTTGCTAGCTTAATTTGCGGATTAAACATAAAAGCATCTAATTCACATGTTTTGATAATAAAAGTGGTTAAGAAATTTCCTCCTAGTAATCCTACTAAAATTCCTATTAACGTTAATAAAAGAGTTTCTTTTCCTACATATTCATAGACTTCTAGATTATAAAATCCTAATACTTTAATTGTAGCAAGTTCTCTCATTCTTTCACTAATATTGGTATTCGATAAGTTATATAGTACAACTAATGCTAGTAACCCTGCTGCTATAATCAATACCCATACAACTAAAGCCATATTGTCCATTACCTCTGAAAAGATAGTTGTTGTTACTGAATTAAATTGCACACTAGAAATGTTATCCTTATCTGCTAAAATTGCCTTTCCTAAAACATTTTCCTGTTCCTCTGTTAATTCCTCTGTATTGGCAAAAACCGTATTTACTTTTACTTCTTCTCTATATAACTGCTCATAAAGCTTTGGTGACATATAGATATAATGTAAAAGATAGTTTTCTGTAATGCCTACTACCTTGGCTTTTACTTCTACCTTATCAATATTTCTAATGATAATCTCATCATCTTCACGAATTTCTAATAACTTCGCTAGCTTTTCTGTAATGATAACTCCTTGTTCATCCAAGATATATGTTTGTTCCTTTTGTTTACGATTACGTAATACAATAAATTCTTGTAAATCCTCTACTTTTTCTGGCACAATTAATTGAATACTTTGATTATTATTACTTTTTACAATTTCTACTGATTGCTGATTTAATCGAATGGTATTTTGTATTTCTTTATTTTTTATTATTCTTTCATATGCTTTTTTACTTTCTTCTTGCTTTAAATTGTCTTTTAATGTAATTTCTACTTGATGTTTAAAGACCTCACCATATTGAGTTGGTATCATACTACCAATAGCATCTCTTAATCCAAAACCTGCTACAATTAATGCAGTACATCCTGCTACACCAATAATAGTCATTAGGAATCTCTTTTTATAACGAAATATATTTCTTATCGTTACTTTTTGAGTAAAATTTAAATGTTTCCAAATAAATGGTATTTTTTCCAATAACACTCTTTTTCCTGATTTTGGTGCCTTTGGTCTCATTAAAGTAGCTGGTGTAGTAGCTAATGCCTTTATACAAGAATAAACAGTAGCTCCCACTGTGCAAACTGATGCTGCCAAAAGTCCAGCAGCTGTAAGCCCCACATCAAATTCCAGTACTGGATCACCTATGTTGTACATCATACCATACATATTGCAGATAATCTTTGGTATGAAATAGAATCCAATGCTAACTCCTAAAATGCTTCCTAGTACAGCTGCTAAAGTAGCATAAAGCAAATATTTATTAGCAATTTGTCTTTTACTATAACCTAAACCCTTCAATGTACCAATTTGTACTCTTTGCTCTTCCACCATTCTTGTCATAGAAGTTAGGCTAATAAGTGCTGCTACAACGAAAAATACAACAGGGAAGACCTTTGCAATATTATCAATTCTATCTGCATCTTGTAAATAGCTAACATATCCTATATTTTGATTTCTATCTAAGATATACCATTCTGGCTTTTGGATATCTGCTAATTTGATTTTAGCATCTTCTAATTTTTCCTGTGCATTCTGTATTTCTTTATCAGCCTTTTTTTGCTCTGTTTGTAATTTTGTCTCATTTGTCTGAATTTCATTCTCTGCTGTCGTCAACTCTCTTTGAGCTTTTGTCAATTCTTGTTCTGCTGTTTTCTTACTTGCCTCATATTGTTGCTTTTGTGTATTTAAAGTATTTCTTGCCTGTTTTAATAGCTTTTCTTGTTCCTCTAACTGCTTTATCATTTGTTCTTTTTGCTCTGGACTTACAAACTCTAATGTTGCTAATATCTTTTCCTTTTCTGTTTCAAATAGCTTTTCTTTTTCTTGTAATTCCTTTTCTGCTTTGTCTAGTTCTGTTTTACCTTGTGCTAACTTTGTATTGGTTTCTGTTTTTTTACTTTCTAATTCTGTCTTTCCATTTCTTATTTGCTGTTTCGCATTTTCTATCTTTTGTTTTGCATCTTTCAGCTCTTTTTCTGCTTTTGCTTTTTGGGTATTTAACTCCTTTTGCGCATCTTGTATTTTTTTATTTGCTTGATTATAAACTTCTTGATACCTTGCTTGTCTTCTTTCTTCTGAAATATCTTCAATTCTTGCTTTTACTTCTTCTATTTTATCTTCATATTTTGCTGAGTATGTTTTTAACTCTTTTGCTCCTTCTACTGTAATATATGCCACTGTTCTTATTTTGGTATCAAAGTTATCAAGTGGAATGTACATATAATAACTAATTTTCCCTGAACCTAATTTTGTAGTTCCTCTATCACTAGAAATATACAAAGGAGAATTCACTGTTCCTACAATTGTAACTTCTTTTTGTTTCAAAAGTGGTTGGTCTTTTCCATCTTCATCTTGAACATCTTCTACTTCAATTTTAATCTTATCTCCTATCTTTTGCTCTGTTCCTGTAAGAAATTTAGGTTCTACTACACATTCTTTGTTGTTCTCAGGTAGTCTTCCTTCTACTATTTTTGTTTTATTTATCTCATTAGATAATGCCATTATTTTAACTACTTCTTCTGTTTCAGCAATATTTACAATTGCATCAGTGACATAACTAGCTTCAACTTTCTCTACCCCTTCTATTTTCTGCAATTCTTTTATATCTTCCTTAGTAATCCCAAGTGTTGATAAAACTTGGATATCCATTGCTTCATATTCATCAAAAGTCTTGTCCAATGTATTTCTCATATCTGGACTAGTTACTCGAATTCCTGCAAAAAAACCCACACCTAATAAAACGATTAACATCAAAGAGATAAATCGTTTAAAAGTATTCGTTATTTCTTTTACAGTATCTTTCATTAAAGCTTTTTTCATTTCAAATTCCTTTTTGATTTTATAATCTATTTAGTCAATATATTCGAAGAAAAATATTCTTCATTTTATGTAACTTACCATTCAATTTGTTCAATTGGAGTTGGATGTTCATTTTTCTGAATGTCATAAGCAGTTCCATTTTTAAAATGGATTACTCTATCTGCCATTGGTGTTAATGCTTGGTTATGTGTAATAATAACAACTGTCATTCCTTCTTCTCTACAAGTGTCTTGTAATAATTGCAAGATTTGTTTTCCTGTTTTATAGTCTAATGCACCTGTTGGTTCATCACATAATAAAAGCTTTGGATTTTTAGCAATAGCTCTTGCTATGGCTACTCTTTGCTGTTCTCCCCCTGATAACTGTGAAGGAAAGTTATTCATTCTTTCTTCTAGTCCTACCTTTTTTAAAATAGCTTTTGGGTCTAGTGGATTTTTACAAATTTGTGTAGCCAGTTCTACATTTTCTAAAGCTGTTAGATTTTGTACTAAGTTATAAAATTGAAAAACAAACCCAATATCTTCTCTACGATATTTGATAAGTTCTTTTTCTTTGAGAGAACTAATTTCTTTATTATCAATAATAACCCTGCCTTTCGTTGCTAAGTCCATTCCACCTAAAATATTAAGTGCAGTTGTTTTTCCTGCACCACTTGGTCCAACAACAACGGTTAGTTCTCCTTTTTCTATTTCAAAATTCGTGTTATCTAATGCTTGTATAAAAACTTCTCCCATTTGATAAGCTTTTACTACATTTTTAAATTCAATATATGCCATACTTTCCTCCAATTTTTTAGGATTATATCTTGTTACACAATAGTATATTCCATTTTTTTCCTTTTTTCAATTCTTTTATTAACGTTTATTGTAGATTTTTTAGCCAGAACATCTCATATCCAGACACTTTTTTAAAAGAAGATTCAAAGACATATAACCTTGTCTAGAATCTTCTTTTCCTTATATCCAATTCTCATGCGTTTTACCATATATTGCAAAAAAGCACTCCTTCTTGTATAATCTTCTTGTTAATACAACCATACAAAGGAGGAATGCTTTTATGAAAGCATATTACAATCAACAAAAAATTGCAAGTAGTTTGCAAAACTTTTTTTAAAATTTTTCTCTTTCTAAACCTCATCTCAAACTTATCTCTTTTCTTTAACTCCTTTTCTTCTGTTGCTTACTCTTTCTTTGAAGCTTTTATTAAACACATTAATTCATTTCAATTTTCTGAAAAATTTATTTCTGTTTTTTTGTTATGCTAGTTTACAAAAAAACGTGTAAATAATTCTATTTTTCACACGTTTTTCTACTCTATTGGACGGTATTTTTTCTCTCCAATGTTTCTATTTTATTACTTTCTAACAATTCTGTCCGGGTATCAGGAATTTTCCATTGTCCTTTTTCTTCTTTAGTTACGTAAATCAGTATACAGTGCTACTTTACATACAAAAGTGGACGGAAGGAATAGAGGGCACTGTAGTTGGCCGTAGTTTCGGCACCATAGTTAAATGCAGTGCGACGACTATCACCGCAAAGACCTCCCCTATTAACACAAGGGAAACTACTAGTGTCACTAATCATGAGAGTGGAATGTTCTGCACTCCATTCTGTACAATTAGAAGCCATATCGTGGATATTACATACCTCATCTCCTGCTTTTCCTGTATTCAATGGATTTGAATTTACTGAAGTCTTATTAGTATAATTACTATTGCCTTCTGAATATTTTTGTATAAACACAATCGATGTATCCCAACTATAGCTATTGACTAAATCACTTTCTATATAATCGCTGTTATACATTTCCCTTGCTTGTGTTGCTACATTTGGTTGAGTAATATTTACCCATGCTACTTTATCATATTGTGATTTTACTTTGTTATCACTTCCTTTACTTGCTTCATATCTTCCAAAGTAATATCCACCATTTGCTTTTGTTTTATTTATGAAATCCCCTAGGTTCTTAGCTGCTATATTTCCTGAATTACTGATTAATTCTTGAAAATAACTTCCTATTGTTACTACCTCTGTATAATTATCTGCATCTTGCTGTTTTGTTGGTTTGCCATCACTTGCAAATGTATATCTTCCCAGTCTAATGTCATCTGCTGGCTTACTCGTTCCTGTTGATACAGAATCTACTGGCACCCAG
>JAAWNJ010000028.1 GCA_022798895.1 Clostridia bacterium
CAAAAACAATTCTAAAGAGAAAGGAGTAAAAACCATGAAGAACCAAAAGAATGAAAGAGGTATCACTTTAGTTGCATTAGTTGTTACTATTGTTGTATTATTAATCTTAGCTGGTATTACAATCATGTACGTAATGTCAGATAACGGAGTATTTGGGCAAGCTAAAAATGCTGGAACACAAACAAATGGTGAAGCAGTAAAAGAAGCTGTACAACTTGCAATTAGTGGACTATATGTACCAATTTATACTGGAGATGGTGATGCGGATTTAGGTCAATTATATTTTGATGCTTTACCAGCAACTATGAAGCCATCTACAAAACCAACAATCGCTCCAGTAACAACTGGTAAAATTGCAGACCTTTCAATTCCATCACATACTATCTCATATGGCAAAGCAACTTATACTGTAGCATATGAAAATGGTGCTTTAACAGTAACAGGTAGTGACGGATACACATCAGCAGCAGTTACAACACCATAACAATTGAAAATCAATTATGTATAAAAGCAAAAGGCATATGCAGCATTGTATATGCCTCAACTTTTATCAGACAAAATAAACAGGAGAAAACAAATGACAACAACTGAACTTATTGTATATATTGCAATATTTTGTATAGGAACTTTATTTGGAAGCTTTTTTACACTTGCAGTTTATCGTATTCCATTAAAAAAAGATATTACTCATGAACGTTCCTTTTGCCCAAATTGTAATCACAAATTAACCTTTTTAGACATGATACCAATTTTAAGTTATATCTGTTTAGGAGGAAAATGTAGATATTGTAAACAAAAGATTAGACCAAGATATTTGTTATTAGAAATATTCTCTGGAATTGTTTTTGTTTTGTTTGCCATATCTATTAAGTTGAATGTGTTAGAAAGTTCAGTATCTACAATTGTTTATTTTGTATTTGGTCTTTTATATTTAGCAACTTTATTTATCATTGCAGGAATTGACAAAGAGAAAATTCAAGTAGAAAAATCAGTCTTATTATTTGGCTATATTATTGAAGCACTATATATAGTATATCTTTATATAGTAGAAAAAGATCCTAATATATATAGATATGTTATATATTTAGCTATTATTTGCGTTTTAGTTGTATTAGATACAGTGGTGCTTAGAAAGAAAGCAAAGAATAGCTATCCAATAGATATCATGCTACTTTGCATGTTTATCCTTACTTTTACTTACCCAGCAGTCAGTATTTATACAATATTGATGACATTACTTATGATTGCATTTTATATTGTATTTCATAAAATTTCTAATTCCAGAAATAAGACTACAAAAGTAAGTGAAAAACTACCAATTGGATTTTTCTTATGTATATCAAATGCAGTCATTTTACTAATTACAAATTTCTATATTCTAGGGAATTAAGTACTTTCTACATTTTCAGATAGGAGATGCTATGGAAAAAGTGATAAAAAAATTGAAATCAAATAAAGGTTTTACCATGCAAGATGTTATTATTGGTATGGTTATTTTAACTATATTTGCAGGAACAATTGCAGGCTCTTATTTAGCAATTTATAAAATACAGGCACAAACTCAAATGACAGCAGTAGCAAGTTTATATGGTATTCAAATTTTAGAAAATATAGACAGAATAGCTTATGAAGATGTAAAAAATGGAATGGAAGACAATTATAAGCAAGCGTATAATATTTCAGACAAAATGGACTTAAAAATAGAAGTAAGTCCATATGGAACAGAAGATACTTTAAAAATGATAAGATTAACACTGACTTATGAAATAGCAGGAAACACAGAAGAATTAGTATTAGAAAAATTAAAGGTAAAAGAAATATAGGAGGAGACTAATGAAATCAGAAAGAGGTATTACTTTAACCGCGTTAATTTTGTATGTAGTAGTAGCTATGGCTACTGTTACTGCTATTGCAGGTCTATCTTCCTTTTTTGTTTCTAATATGAATGAAGTAAAAGCGCAAGAAAAATATGCACCTGAATTCAATAAATTTAGTATGTTCTTTATTGGAGATGTGAAAAACAATAAAACAGCAGAAGTAACAACGACTCAGGTGACTTTTGAAGATGGAACTGTTTATCAATACAGAGCAAGTGAAAAAGCAGTTTATAGAAATGATACAAAAATAACCGAAAAAGTAGACAACTTTAGTTTTGTATCTAGCACAGAACAAATATCTAGTACAATAAAACAAATTATTAATGTTAAGATGTCTATTGGTGGAAAAGTTAATTTAAAAAATGGAATAGATTATACATTAAGATATTGGTAAATACTTGTAAATTACTGAAAAATATGTTGCATTTTATGAAAATATAGTATAATAAAAACAGGAAATTTTGTCGCAAAAGAGAAAGGAGAAACATATGGGAAAACAACCATTGGGAATTGAACTTGTAAAAAGAGGAGTAGTATCAGAAGGAGATATTGAAAAAGCATTAGATTATCAAAAACTACATCCTAATAAAAAAATGGGAGATATTTTAAATATTTTAGAACTTTGTGATCCACATGTTTTGATAAGTGCTATTGGAAGTATTTTAGACGAAAATGCTATCCTATTACAAGAACAAGATGTTAAAATCAACATACTAGAATATATTTCTTTAGATATTGCAAAACAAAATAAAGCAATTCCATTTGATATCGGACAAGGAAAGATTAAAGTATGTTTTGCTGATACTTCTAATAAAAGATCAGTAGAAGTAGTAAGACTATTATTATTAAATAAAGGTCTTATTATGGAAAAATATATTACATTTGAAACGAATGTAGAATATTTATTAGGAACATTAGAAGGTACAGCAACAGAAAACATCAATACTAATGCTGATGTATCAGGATTAGTAGATACTATTATCAAAACTGCTATGGAGAAAAGAGCTAGTGATATTCATATTGAACCATTGGAAAACACAGTAAGAGTTCGTTACAGAATTGATGGTCAATTAATGACAGCAGTTGATATTGAAAAAGAAAAACAAGCACAACTTATAGGAAGATTAAAAGCAATTTCTAATATGCATCAAGAAAAGCAAGAATCACAAGATGGTAGAATTTTGCTTTATCCAGAATATAATATCCGTGTATCTTCGCAAAAGAATGTATATGGAGAAAAATTTGTACTAAGACTTTTAAAGAAAAATGGTAATGTTAAAGAAATTTTTGAATTAGGTTTCCCAAAAGATGAAGAATTAGTCAATAAATGCTTTAACAAAAAGAATTGTATTACAGTTGTTGCAGCACCTACAGGTGAAGGTAAAACAACAACGCTTTACAGTATTATTGATTATTTAAACAAACCAGAAATCAATATTACAACCATTGAAGACCCAGTAGAAATTAGAATTAATGGATTAAATCAAATTGAAATAGATAATAAAGCATCTTTCTCAGATTCTTTAAGAACAGTATTAAGACAAGACCCTGACATCATCTTAGTAGGAGAAATTCGTGATATGGAAACTGCTGAAATAGCTATGCAAGCAGGGCAAACAGGACACTATGTATTATCAACCATCCACACCATTGATAGTATAGAGGTTATTACAAGACTTAGAAAAATTGGTATTTCAAATTATGATATTGCAAGTATCCTAGCAACATCACTTTCTCAAAGATTAATTAGAAAAATTTGTCCACATTGTGCTAAAGAACGTGACTTTACACAGCAAGAAAAACAAGTTATCAAAGAAATCAGTGAAAGATATGGCAAGAACTTCGATTTAGAAGGAAAGAAAACTTATGAAGCAGTGGGATGTAAACGTTGTAACAATACAGGATATTATGAGAGAATTGCTATCTTTGAAATCCTTTTAGTAAATGACGATATTAAAGAATTAATCACTAAAGATGCTTCTAGCTTCGAGATTAGAAAAAAAGCATTAGAAACAGGTTATGAACCATTTGTAATTGATGGTATTCGCAAAGTATTAGATGGTGTGACCACTTTAAGCGAATTAAACAGCAAATTAATTATTTATTAAACTAAGGAGGAAATTATGATAGATATAGACAAAATTATCACTACTGCAAAAGAAAGAGATGCATCAGATGTTCATTTGATTTATAACAATAAACCAATATTAAGAATTAGAAGAGATTTAGTGGAAATAGAAGAATATGATCCACTAAATGAAGATGATATGGCAGACATCTATGATTACTTTGTAAGAGGAAATGTTGACAAAGATACAGTATATAAAGAAAATAAGAGCTTAGATTCTTCTTATGAATTAAATGGTATTAGACTAAGAGTAAATATTTCTACATCAGACGATATGCCAACAGTAGTACTAAGATTAATCAAAAATGAATTACCTAAATATGAAGATTTAGGAGTGCCAGATATTGTAAGACGTATGATGGACCAACCACAAGGACTAATTCTTGTAACAGGTAAAACAAACTCAGGTAAAACAACTACTTTAAATGCATTAGTTAATCAAATTAATGAAAACAAAAACAAGAAAATTTTGACACTAGAAAGTCCAGTAGAATTTAAGCACATTTCTAAAAAATCAGTGATTGTGCAAAAAGAAGTTGGGGTAGGAAGAGACTGCCCAAATTATAGTGAAGGTGTTAAGAACTCTTTAAGAGAGGACTGCGATATCTTAATTATCGGTGAGATCCGCGATAAGGAGACTATGGAAGCTGCTATTGAAACAGCAGAAGCAGGACATTTGGTAATTGGAACATTACATACCAAATCTTGCGCTGAAACTATCGACAGAATGATTAACTTTTATGATGTTAGGGATCAACAAACAATTAAATACTTAATTGCATCTTTATTAAAACTTGTTGTATCTCAAAGACTTTTAAAAGGAAGAGATGATTCTTTAGTTTTAGTACCAGAGGTTATGGTAGTAGATAATATTATTGCAGGTATTATCCGTAAAGATAAAATTACAGTTTCTGAAATTGAAGATGCTATTCAAAGTGCATCAGAGAAAGGAAGCATTGGTTTAATTAACTCTTTAGCAGATTTATTTGTACATGATAAAATTACACTAGAGCAAGCTAAAGCACAAATTGAAGAAAAGAATATTGAAATTTTAAATAGAACGATTATGCAATTAAAAATTAAAATGGATAATCAAAGAAAAGCAGCAAGTGCACAAGCAAATATGTAAGAAGCTAAAAGAAAAAGGGGGAGGGAAAGTTGCCAGAGTACGTATATAAAGCAGTGACAAAGCAAGGCCAAATTGTAAAAAATAAGGTGGAAGAATCTAGCAAAAACAACTTAGTTAAGAAACTAAAACACAATGATTTATTACCTATTGAAGTTGTACAAGTTGGTTTAAGAAGTAAAAATGGGCGTGTGAATAAAAGAAATGTGATAGACATTGATGATGTTATGAAAACTGCTAATTCAGCTAATGTATTGCAAGGTAGAACTTCAGCGAAATTAAGTAGTAGAGAAAAGTTGAGCATTGCATTATCAGCTGGACAAAAAATTAGAATGAGAGACATTATTATATTTACACAAAATTTTTATTTACTAAAAAAAGCAGGTTTTAACAACATTCATGCTTTAAGTACTATTATTAACAGTACAGATAACTTATCTTTTAGAGGAGTTTTAGAAGATATTTTAGCAGGTGTAGAAGCGGGCGAATATATGTATACCACAATGGAATATTATTCTAATATTTTCCCATATATCTATATTAACATGATTAAAGTAGGGGAACTTTCAGGATCTCTTACCAAATCGCTATCACAAGCAGTAAGATACTTAGATGAAACTACTACGAGAAATAAAAAGATTAAGAGTATATTAGTACCAAATATTACACAATTTGTTGCTATTTTGGTCTTATTACTTGTAGGAACGATCTTTGTACTACCAGCAATTCAAGATGTATTTGAATCTATGGGGTCAAATGTAGAATTACCAGAAATTACACAAAAGTTCATGAAATTTATCGATTGGCTAAAAATATATTGGTATGTACCAGTAGGAATCATTACTATTATTGTTCTATCCATTGTAAGCTATATCAATACACCAAAGGGAAAATACAATTGGCATTATTTTAAATACAAAGCGCCAGTATTTGGTAGATTGGTTTTTGCAATTGACTTTTCAAGATTAATGAGAGCAATGCTTTTAAACTTACAAAATGGTATGAGAATTCAAGATTCTCTAGAAGTTAGTAAATCAGTTGTAAAAAACTATGTAATGTTATCTATTGTAGAAACATCGATTAACAATATTTTGATAGGTGCATCATGGATTGAACCTTTTGAAAATTCAGGACTATGTAAATCAATGGAAGTTGAAATGTTGAAAATAGGTATGCAGACTGACTTGCCTGAAATGATGGAAAAATTATTAGACTATATGGATCAAGATATCAACGAAAGCTTAAACAAACTAATGAAGGTATTACCAGAACTTTCATACGCATTTGTTGGAATTCTATTAATCTTCTTAGTAGTTGTAGTACTTGTACCATGTATCCAATTATACATGGGTAACTGGCTAATTGATGCATACCAAAACCAAGGAGTTATTTAATAAATAAAAAATGAAAAGAGGGTTTCTATTTTAGGATTCCCTCTTTTTATTCGGATTTTATTTCATCAAATAATTTATCTTCAAAAAATTCATTTAATGATATATTAAATGCTTCACATATATGTAATAAAGTAGAAATTCTAGGATCATGAGTTTCATTATTCATAAAAGATAATAAGGTAGTATGCGGTAAACCCGATAAAGTGGATACTTTATTTATAGTTATATTTTATTCTTTAGCTAAATTAAGAATCTTCATTCTAATAGCTTCTTCAAGTAATAACATTATAAAATCACTTCCTTAGAAATTAGTAATATTAAACGTCGGTATTTTTACGTAAAAGTATTGACATCTAAAATCATAACATAGTATAATTCTTAAAGATGTTGGAAAACCGACGTAAGAAGGAGGAAGAAATGAATAAAGCAAAAGAAAAAAATGTCGGTATTACACTTGTAGCTCTAGTAGTAACAATAGTTGTATTATTGATACTAGCAGGAATCACAATAGTGTATATATTTGGAGATAATGGAGTATTTGGACAAGCATCAGAAGCTAAGATAAAAACAGAAATTGCAAAAGCTAGGGAAAAGATAGAAATGATATTAAGTGAAGCAAAAATACCAAAGCATACAGATAACAAATATAACGAAAATGAGTATTTAGATGAATTTATTTTAAACAGGCTTTCAGATACAGAAGTGCTTGATGAGGTTATTATTACAGATGGATATGCATTTTCATTAGATAGAAGTGTGCCAAAAATAGGAGAATATTTGGGCAAGAAGGAAGAATTAGTATTTCCAACAGTAGCAGTAAGCGAAGTAAATTTAGCAGGAGATACCAAGTCAGCAACATTTACAATAACTGCAAATGAAGAAACAAAAGGAATAAATAGAATAGAAATCTGGCTATCAGGAGTAAAACTAGATACAATTGAAGGAAAAAATGAAAAAACCGTAACACATCCATATACAGTAACAAGAAATGGAGTATATACAATAAAAGCATATGCCGATTTATCAGCAAGTGTCACAGTAAATGTAGTAGGAATTATACCATCAGTAGAATTTACTCCAAATGGAAATACAGAATGGAAAAAACAACATACAACAAAAGTAACAATAAAAGAAGCAGTAACAAGCTTAAAATATAAATGGACAAAGGATGGAATAAATCCACCAAGTTTAGGAGAATTTACAGAAGAGTGTCTAAGTGACAGAACAATAACTGGTGGAGATAATTCAATGACAGGATCATACTATTTATGGGTATTATTAACAGTAGGTACAGGAGAAAATCAAAAAACAAATATCTGTGGTAGCCAAGTATTTAATTTTGATAATACTGCCCCAACAGCAGAAACAGCAACAGAATGGATAGAAGAAGAAACACGAAATAGACTTAAAATTACAGTAAGGAATGCGCAAGATGAACTTTCGGGAGTTAATGAAAATGTAAAAGTTTATGTAACACCAGAAAACAAAGCAAGAGAAGAAAAAAGTCTTAAATTAGTAAATGGCACAGGAGAAATTATAGTTGATGGGCTAGAGATGGAAAGCCTTACTACAATTGAAGTATCAGTACTAGATAATGCTGGAAATTTATTTAGCCTTAATAAAAAAGTAGGAAGGATGTATTTAATAAAAAATGGAAAAATCTTAGGACCTATTTCTACATCTGGTACTGGTTCAAAGGTGGTTGAAAATGATGATGGAACGGTTACTATCTCCGCTAATGCAGAAGGCAGGGCTCAATACCGCACTTGGTCTGGTGTTGAGTTTGATTGGACTGGCGGTAAAGGTGAGTTTTGTGGTAGCATAACCAAACGAGGACCTGGGGCACTGGGGGAGGGAATAAGTAAGTTGATGGTCATTGAAAGCTCAAAGCTTCCTAGAGGGGTTAATTCAGAGGATGGCGCGTTGGGATTTGATAATCGAAATTTGCGCTCATATGCTGCAGGTACAGTGGTGAATTTTTGCATACCATTTGAGTGTCGGACCTAGCCTTTTGTTTGCAGGACTGGGATTTGTTAATGCACTAAATATAGCGAATGGATGTGGTGTCACAGTAGATGTATTCTATATTGAGTTTTTATAAAACTTTAAAGGGTGATTCTTAAATTATATTGAGAAAGTCAAGAAAGGTTTTGCAAAAGTGATATAGTAAATAAAAACTATATCGCTTTTTCTTAGGCATTTTTACGTGCATTTAATTGTAGATTGCTTGTTGAAATTATAAAATGTGCATTTAACTTTTAATTCAATGAACAAATATTTTTATATAAAAAATTAAGAAAAATATAGAAATAAATCAAAAAATGATGTAAGATAAAACAAAAAAGGTGGAAAAAGAATATGAGAATAGGAATAGACTTAGGTGGAAGCCATATTGCCATAGGAGTTGTAAAGGAAAACGGAACGTTATTAGAGAAAAAAGAAGTAGATTTAAATCAAAAAGAAATAGATATATTAGAACAATTTATTCAAGAGTATATGGTAAAAGGGATTAAAGAATATATTGACACTTACCCAATAGATTTGATAGGAATAGCAAGTCCAGGAGAACCAAGAGAAGGAAAAATTACATCTTTAGTAAATTTAGGTATTCAAGAATTAGATATCACACAAACTATTCATAAAATCTGCGAACTTCCAGTACGAATTTTGAATGATGCCAAATGTGCAGCCTTAGCTGAAAAGATATATGGAGCGTTAAAAAATGAGGAAGATGGTGCATTTCTTTGCTTAGGAACGGGTATTGGTGGAGCTGTATTCATGGAAAATAAATTACTAACTCCAAAAAGACATTCTGGATTTGAATTAGGACATATGACAATTCAAAAAAATGGAGAACTTTGTAAATGTGGAAAGCAAGGCTGTTTTGAGACATATTGTTCTATGAAAAGATTAAAGGACGCTCTTATTAAAATACTAGAACTTCCAGAAGAAACAAAAGCACAAGAATTATATGAAATATTAAAACAAAGACAAAGTGAGGAAAAAGTAGCACAGAAAATAGATAACTATATAGAAGATTTAGTGACAGGGCTTAGTAATATTACGAATATTTTTGAGCCAGAAGCAATTTGCTTAGGTGGAAGCTTTGTCTATTTTGAAAATATTTTGTATGACAAACTAGTAGAAGAATTTGAAAAGAAAGAGCAACTCTTTAATAAAGAGAATTGTCCAAAATTAAAATTAGCCATGCTAGGAAATGATGCAGGAATGATAGGAGCAACTATAAACTAATCATGCTATACTTTGAATTTTTTGATTTTGCTTGCATTTTAGCGAAAAACGTGTTACAATGGGTACGTCTTAAAAATAGACTTTCTTACTTACAAAGAAATTTGTAGGTTATTAATCCATAAGGAGGTGAAAAAATAATGAACAAATATGAAAGTGTTGTCATTATTAATCCATCTGTTGAAGAAGAGAAGATAAAAGAATTATCTCAAAAATTTACAGATATTATTAATAATGATGGTAAAGTAGAAAAAATTGAAGAGCTTGGAAAGAAAAAGTTAGCTTATGAAGTTAAGAAAAACAAAGAAGGATACTATGTAGTAATTAATTTTGAAGCGAATCCAGACTTAATTGCAGAACTTGAAAGAAATTACAGAATCATGGATGAAGTAATTAAATTCATTACAATCAAAGCAGAGTAAAAAACAAAATAAAAAGTAAAACAAGAAGAAAAAATCGGAGGCCTTTAACATAGAAAGGTAAGGTATACAAATATGAATAAAGTAATTTTAATGGGGCGTTTGACAAGAGACCCTGAAGTTAGATACACACAAACAAATAATACATTAGTAGCTTCTTTTAGTTTAGCAATTAATCGTAGATTTGTAAGACAAGGAGAAGAAAGACAAGCAGATTTCATTAATATTGTTGCATGGAGCAAATTAGGTGAATTCTGTAGCAAATATTTCAAAAAAGGTCAACAAGTTTCTATTGTGGGAAGACTACAAACTAGAACTTGGGATGATGAACAAGGACAAAAACGTTATATAACAGAGGTCGTAGCTGAAGAAGCATATTTTGCAGATAGTAGAAGAGATGGAGAAGGAGCCAATGGTAACTTTGATGCTACATTTGGGACAATGCCAACTACTGCTGAAAATAGTAATTCAGACTTTGAGATCTCTTCAGGAGATGATTTACCTTTTTAAGCTAAAAAAGTAAAAGGAGTTAGTAACTCAACTATTTATTTAGAATAAAATAAAAAAGGAAAACACCTCCATATTATTTAAGAATAGGGGGAAAGAGAAATGGCAGACAAGAAAAATAATAGAAGAAATAGCAGAAACAATGATGAAGATTATAATCCTAAATTCAGAAAAATGAGAAAAAAAGTATGCCCATTATGTGCAGACAAAAACTTAAAATTAGATTATAAAAATGCAGACCAGTTAAGAAAATATATCAATGATAAAGGAAAAATTCTTCCAAGAAGAGCAACAGGAGCATGTGCAATTCATCAAAGAGATATTACTTTAGCTGTAAAAAGAGCTAGACAAATTGCTACATTACCTTATGCGCAAGACTAATAAAATAAAAATGGGGCAAGTATCATTTTAAAATGATATTTGTCTCATTTTTTCATCACTTTTTGCGTATAAAACTTCCCAAAACTACTAGCATTTTTATCAAAAATACGTTACAATAAGAATAAGAGAAAGATAATAGAAAAAGGAGTCAAACATGAAAAATCCTAAAGTAATCTATATTCTAGTTGGTGTATTTTGTGTTTTAGCAATTATTGCAGGAATTTATGCACAATTTTTTATAAAAGATGAAGATAAAGACAATATCATTTTACCAAGTTTCAATACAACATCAGATGACCAAGTAGTAGAAAAAACAGCAGAAGAAGTTAAAACTCAATTTTCAGCTCTATTTACAAATGTATTAAATAAAGGAGAATATGACACATCTACTATTCAAAGAATAGTAGAGCAAAATGATATTGTGTATTCTGCCTATGATATACAAGACAAGAAAGATAATTATGAAATAGATATTCACTTACCAGTTATGAATATTCAAGGAGAAGTACCTAATAGTTTTAACAAAATTACACAAGACATTTTTGCTAATAAGGCTTCAGAAATTATGAAAAGTCAAAGTACAGTGAAAACACTATATCAAATAGATTATGTATCTTATATCAATGGAGACATTTTATCATTAATTATTAGAGCAACTTTAAAAGAAGGAGATAATCCTCAAAGAGTGATTGTACAAACCTATAATTATAATCTAGCAACTGGGCAAAAGGTAAGATTTGAAGATGTATTATCCTATAAAAATCTAGTACAAAGTGAAGTACAAACAAAAATACAAAACACAATACAAAAGGCAAAAGAAGAAGCAGAAATATTAGTACAATCAGGTTATACAGTGTATAACAGAGATTTAAATGATAGTATGTATCAATTGGGCAATATAGCCAATTATTTCTTAGGACCAAATGGAGATTTATATATAGTATTTGCTTATGGAAATGGGCATCACACAGCAGAAATGGATATTGTATTATACGAAAATAAAGGATAAAAATATGGCGAAAAATTTACTCATTACCGAAAAGCCATCTGTTGCCATGGAATTTGCAAAAGTATTAAAATGTGGTGGCAACAGAAAAGATGGATATATTGAATCTGATAATTGGGTGATTACTTGGTGTGTAGGTCATTTAGTAACAATGAGCTATCCTGATAAATATGATGAAAATTTAAAATTTTGGAGGTTAGATACACTTCCATTTATGCCAGAAGAGTACAAATATGAGGTGATCCCCAATGTAGAAAAGCAATTTAATACGGTCAAAAGTCTACTGTTAAGAGAAGATGTAGGCTGTATTTACGTTGCAACTGACTCTGGACGTGAGGGAGAGTATATTTATCGTTTAGTAGAAAATCAAATTGGATTAAAAGATAAGCGAAGAAAAAGAGTATGGATTGACTCTCAAACAGAAGAAGAAATAAAAAGGGGAATTGAAGAAGCAAAAGATTTAACAGAATATGATAGTTTATGCAATTCAGCCTATCTAAGGGCCAAAGAAGATTATTTAATCGGCATTAACTTTTCTAGACTATTATCCATTATTTATGGACGTAGAATGGCAAAAGATATGGGAGAAGATAAAATCTCTATTTCAGTAGGAAGAGTGATGACATGTGTATTAGGGATGGTAGTACAAAGAGAAAGAGAAATTCGTAATTTTGAAAAGATACCATATTACAAAATAGTGGGAACTTTCGGAGAAGAAAATAGCTCTTTTACAGCAGAATGGAAAGTAACAGAAAATTCAAAGATGTGGGAATCTCCAAAGCTATATAATGAATCAGGTTTTCGAAAAGAAGAAGAAGCCAAAGACTTTATTCTATCTTTAAAAGATAAAAAAGCAACGATTACAGAAGTCAAAAAATCTAAAACAAAAGAAAATGCGCCACTACTATTTAACTTAGCAGAAATTCAAAACGAAGCAACTAAAAGATTTAAAATAAAGCCTGATCAAACTCTAGAGATTATTCAAAATCTATATGAAAAGAAATTAGTAACCTATCCTAGAACAGATGCAAGAGTACTTTCTACAGCAGTAGCCAAAGTAATTTCTAAAAACTTAAATGGTTTAGCGAAAGGCTTTAAAGATGAGGAAGTTCAAGGCTATATTCAAAAGATGGTAGCAGAAAAGTATTCAACTGATTTAGTAAAAACAAAATATGTAAATGACAGTAAGATTACAGACCACTATGCTATTATTCCAACAGGACAAGGATTTGAGAACTATGACAGCTTACCAGATTTACAAAAACAAATGTATAAAGTAATTGTAAAACGTTTCTTAAGCATTTTTTATCCACCAGCAGAATATAGCAAAATCTCTGTTACAATTGAAGTAGAAAATCCTGATGAAGAAGGTTGGGGAAATGATAAAAAGGAGCAATTTTCAGCAAGTGGCAAAGTATGCGAAAAATTAGGATACTTAGAAATTACCAAAAATGATGTTAAGAATAAAGAAGCAAAACAAGACATGAAAGCGAAGTCAGAAAAGAATGGTGAGGTAGCTTTAGAGGAAAGCCAAGCAGAGCAAAAAGCAAATGCAGAAGAACAAACAGAAAACCAAAACAACTTAGAGATTTTAAAAAAGCTAAAAAAAGGAGAAGCAATAGCAGTTTTAAATTATGAAACCAAAACTTCAGAAACTTCACCACCTTCTAGATATAATTCAGGTTCAATGATACTTGCTATGGAAAATGCAGGGAAGCTAATCGAAGAAGAAGAACTAAGAGAGCAAATCAAAGGGGCAGGAATTGGAACTAGTGCTACAAGAGCAGAGATTATGAAAAAGTTAGAAAGAATAGGATATATTGCAATCAATAGCAAAACGCAAATTATTACTCCAACAGTAAAAGGAGAAAAAATCTATGATGTAGTATATCAGTCTATGCCAGATATGCTAAATCCGAAGTTAACAGCTAGCTGGGAAAAAGGTTTAGATATGGTTTCTAAAAAAGAAATACAGCCAGACGAATTTATGAAGAAGCTAGGAACTTATATCAATTCCAAGTTTGATAAGCTAGTGATAAAGAGATAAGTGCTAAGAATAAAAGGAGGAAGGGATATGGAAACAACATTGAAAAATGCATATAAAGAGGTTGCACAAATATTAAATTTATTAGGGAATGATTATAAATCAAAAATTCCTTCTAATATGCTAGCATTTTTTGAACAAAAAGTAGAAGAAAGAAATCCAAAAGAATTATATGAAGAAATAAAAAATAAAAAGATTAGTAGAGATGCTTTCTTTATTTTGAGCATTTTAAATACAAAATATTGGGCAAATGAAGAAGAAAAACAAGAGCTAATAGCATTTTATGATAAAAACGAACAAGAATATCAAGAAAAGATAAGTCGTTATCAAAAGCAAGAGTGGTTAAAAAGGAGAGCGAATAAAGAAAAAGAAGAAGTAAGTTTAGTGGTAGTAAAAGAAAATTCTATCTGGACCAAGATAAAGAACTTTCTAGGAAATTTAATGAAAAAGAGAATGTGAGATTAGAAGATGCCCAACATGAAAACCTTTTAAAAGTCGCTGTGATAAATCACGGTGGCTTTTCTTTTTTTACAGTCACTTTTTATGGAAACAAAACATAATATATAGCAAATCGAATTATCTATAGAATATGTTGTAGGTAAATAGAAAGGAAGAATGAAAGATGGCTAGTTACATAATAGAAGGAGGCAAAAGACTAGAAGGAGAAGTTTGCGTCTCTGGCTCAAAAAATGCCTCTTTACCAATTATTGCAACAACAATTTTAAATCCAAATATCACAAAACTATATAACATACCAAATATTCATGATACACAAATTACTTTGGAAATCTTAAAATATTTAGGTTGCAAAATTAAGAAAAATCATGGTAAAATAGAGGTCAACAGTAAAAATATGACTAAAAGAGATATACCAGAACACCTTATGAATCAAATGCGATCAACTGTAGTATTAGCAGGAGCAATTTTAGGAAGATTTAAAGAAGCAAAATTTTCTTATCCAGGAGGATGTGATATTGGAGCAAGACCAATTGATTTACATTTAAGAGCCTTCAAGAAATTAGGCATAAATATTATCGAGGACTCTGGATTTATTACCTGTAAATGTGATAAAATAATAGGGGCAAATATCGACCTAGATTTTCCAAGCGTTGGAGCCACTGAAAACATTATATTAGCAGCAATTTACGCAGAGGGAGTAACACAAATTACCAATGCTGCTATGGAGCCAGAAATTGTAGATTTAGCAAAATGTTTAAACAAAATGGGAGCTAAAATTGAAGGTGCTGGAACCAATGTGATAAAAATTATAGGAGTAGAAAAATTAAAAAGTATTAGTTATACTGTAATGGAAGACAGAATAGAGGCAGGAACTTTGCTTTGTGCAGGTGCTATCACAGGTGGGAATATTACTTTAAAATATAGAACGCCAGAGCATATCACGCCAATTATTCATAAGCTAGAAGAAGCAGGATGCCAAATTCAGATAGAAAAAGGAAAAGTACATTTAAAAGCAGATAGAAAATTGAAAGCAGTAGATATCAAGACTCTACCATATCCAGGTTTTCCAACAGATATGCAATCTGTATTTGCAAGTACTTTAACAACAGCAAAAGGAACTTCCATGATAATCGAGAACATTTTTGAAAATCGTTATCGCTATATAGCAGAACTTAAGAAAATGGGAGCTAAAATTGCAATTGAAGGCAAAACAGCAGTGATAAAAGGTGTTAGGCGATTATCTGGTGCTAAAGTAAAAAGTACAGATTTAAGAGGAGGGGCCTGCTTAGTATTAGCAGGATTAGTAGCGAGAGGAACTACAACAGTCACGAATATAGAATACATTTTAAGAGGATATGAAAAGTTAGATGAAAAATTAAGAAATTTAGGAGCCAAAATTTCGCTTAGCAAAGAGGAATAGGCTAAAAAATATAGAAAATATATATAGTAGAAAAAGAGAAAACGATATGAGTAAAGTTATTAGAAATTAAAAAATAATAAAAAGGAAGAGAGGGAGAGGTCAATGAATAATCGTGCAAAAGAGAAAAGTCAAAATAAAAACACAAAAGACAAAGGCATATTAGATTTAGATAATGAGATTATCATTGGTATCAAATCTCTTCCAAAAGTTCCAAAAACCAAAAAAGCAAAATCGCAAGTAACGGAAAATAAAAAAAGCAAAACAAAGAAAAGTAAAAAAGACTCTAGAGATACAAAGAAAAAGGTAGCGAACAAGAAGAATAAACCAAAAGAAGTAATGAGAAAAAATGTAAAAAATAAAAAACGACAAAACGATGATGTGGAGTTAAGATTAGGAATTGAAGATGAAATTTATAAGGAACAAAGAAAGAAAAAGCAAGTTAAGAAAAAGCCAAAGTTAACACCAAAGCAACAAGAAATTGCTAGAAAGAAAAGAATGATTATATTTAGATTAATGAAATGGACAAGCTTAGTAGCGTTACTAGTTGGCGGAAGCATCTATTTCCTATTATCGTCGTTTTTCAATATTCATAGTATTGTGATATCAGGAAATGAAAAAATGACACAAGAAACTATTATTAGCTTATCAGGTATAGAACTAGAACAAAATACTTTTAAAATTTCAAAAAGCAAAGTAGAACAAGCAATTAAGACAAATGCTTACATAGATAGTGTGAAAATAAAGAGAAAATTACCAGACACAATAGAAATACAAGTAGTTGAAAGAAAACCAGCATATATGCTAACATTAGGAAATGCTTATGTATATATGAATACACAGGGATATTTATTAGAAATATCTCAAGAAAAATTAGAGCTACCCATTATTACTGGTATTTTAACACCTGAAGATCAAATACAAGAAGGAAACCGTTTATATGCAGAAGACTTACAAAAGTTAAGTAATGTTATCCAAATTATGGATTCTGCTAATAACAATGATATAGGAAAACTAATTACTAAAATTAATATTTCTAATAAACAGGATTATGTATTAGAATTAAAATCTGAAAAGAAAAATGTTCATGTAGGAGATACTTCAAATCTTAGTACAAAAATGCTTTATGTAAAAAAAGTATTACAAAATGAAAAGAAAAAAGAAGGAGACATTTTTGTTAATACAGATTTAAGTACTAAAGGAGCTGTTTTTAGAGAAAAAGTTTAAACAGGAAGGAGACTAAAGAACAAGAATGAAGAAAAAGCAAATTGCTACTACTCTTGGAATTATGTGTTTTATTTTAACAATGTGTATCGCTATTCAAATAAGAACAGTAAAAAACAGCAACTCCACAGCAATGCAAGCTTTGGTTGACGATGGATTAAGAGATGAAGTGTTAAGATGGAAAGAAAGATATGATAATGCTTATCAAGAACTATTGGATTCAGAAAAACAATTAACTCAAGTAAGAGAGCAAGCAACTCAAAATAATACTACCGCTAATGCCAAACAACAGCAAATTAAAGAAAATAATATGTTATTAGGAACAACACAAGTAAAAGGAGCAGGATTAGAAATTATCTTAGCAGATAATAATGCAATGGGAGCAGGGTTACTTGAACCAAGTATTATATTAGTTCACTATAATGATTTACTAGAAGTGGTAAATGCTTTAAATAATGCAGGAGCAGAGGCTATTTCTATTAATGGACAAAGAATAATTACAACAACTGCTATTACATGTGAAGGAAATGTTATCAAGGTCAACGGCGAAAAAATTAGTTCACCATTTGCCATCAAAGCAATAGGTTCACAAGGTTTGTTATTAGGTTCTATGACAATGGCGGGAGGATATTTAAGTCTCATGGAAGACAATGGTGTTATTGTAAATGTTAAAACTGTAGATGATATTACAATAGAAAAGTATAATGGAATTATTAGCTATAAATATGTTAAGAGTAAGTAAACAGTTTTTAAGTAGAAAAGCTACTAGAAACTGTAAACTTCCAATAACTAATCTCTACATCATTGCATAAATGCAATTCCTAGAGCTTAGAAAAATGCAAAATAGAGGTGAGAAAAAATTTGAAAAAAGAAAAGAAAAATCAAATTGTTATGACAGTAATTATTGGTGCTGTTTGTGTAGTATTTTTTGCAGTTATGTTCATGCAATTTAAAACTATAGAAGAAACAGATATTACAGCTATTGAAAATATGAGAGAAGTAGACCTTCGAACTGCTATATCAGAATGGAAAGGAAAATATGAAGATACACAAAAAAAATTAGAAGCTAATCAAAAGTCTGTAAAAGAATATCAAGAAACAATAGCTAAAAATGGTGAAGCATCAGAATTAGTAGATAAAGACCTAGCGGAATCTAATATGTTACTTGGAAAAACAGATGTAGTAGGAGAGGGAATTGTTATCACATTAGCGAATACACAAGATTATACAATTACTTATTCTCACTTGTTAGAATTAATCAATGAACTACGTTACGCAGGAGCAGAAGCGATATCGATTAATGATGCACGAATCTTAACAACAACAGAAATCATACAAGTAGATAGCAGAATGCAGGCAGGAGGACAGAGAATTGCGTCACCCTATGTGATTAAAGCAATCGGAAATCAAACCTATTTATCTAGTACTTTAAGTTTAAAAGATAGTGGGTTTATCGATAGATACAAAGCTAGTGGGATGGATATAAAGTTAGAAAAAGGAAATAACATTAAGATTTTAAAATATAATGGAGACTTAAAAGTGAAATATATGAAGGAGGTAGAAAAGTAATTATGATATTTATTGCAATTGTAATGGGATGTATTTTAGGAGCAGTTATTGGGATTTATGCCCCAATGGTACCATATACTTATTCAGGATATTTAGCGATAGCTATTATTGCAGCGTTAGATTCTGTATTTGGAGGGATTGCCTCAACTTTAAATAAGCAATTTGATTTAAAAATCTTTGTATCAGGATTTTTTGGAAATGCTATTTTATCTATGCTACTTACTTATTTAGGACAAAAATTAAATGTAGATATTTATCTAGCAGCTATTGTAGTATTTGTAGGAAGAATGTTTAATAATTTGGCAATTATTAGGAGATATTATTTGCAAAAATGGACTAGCCACAAGAAAAAAGAAACAGGAGAAAAAGTAGGATAATAGAAAGCAATTTTCACTATTTTAAATATAAGAAAGACATTACGGAAACCTAGAAACGACAAGAAAAAACAATATGTCAGAAGTATTACGAAAATATTACAAAATTATGACAAAGGCTATTGACTTTTTTTATAAAATGTAATATTCTTTACACTAAAAGAAGAACAAATGACAAACAATTTTGAGAAAGTGAGGATGGAGGAACAAGTTTTGGCAGTTGGAGATATAATTGTAGGAATTGACATTGGAACTTCAAAAGTTAGTCTAGTAATAGGCGAGGTTAATAATTTTAATCAAATTGAAGTCATTTGTACAGCCAGTCACAAATGCAAAGGTATCCAAAAAGGAAAAATCGTTAATGAAAATGAAATTGCTTCCTGCATCAATAAATTAATTAAGGAAGCAGAAGCAGATGCTAATTTAAAAATTAATTCAGCATATACTACTATTCCAGGAAAACATGTTACTATCGTACAAAATAGTATTTCAAAAGAAGCAAAAGATAAATTTGCAGGAATTTCTGCAAAAGATGTAGTTTCAACAATTATGCAAGCAAAAGATATTGATGTTCCAGAAGGAAAACAAATTATTGATATTGTTGAAAATCAGTTCATACTTGAAAATGGAAAAAAAGTATCTGATCCAATTGGAAATTTAAGTGGAAGTTTTACTTTAAAAGCACAAGTCATTTTAGCAGATAAAGATTATATGAGACAAGTTGCTTCAATCTTTAGAAAAGCAGATTTAGATATTGATGGATTAGTTCCAGTAACTCTAGCAGAGAGAAGTTTAGCACTAGACACTAATGAATTAAACGATAATGTAATGCTATTAGACATTGGAGCAGGTAATACAGATATAGGAGTATTTGAAGGTAATAACTTTGTCTATACTAATACAGTTGCATTAGGAGGAGATAACATTACAAAGGATATTGCATTAGTATTAAATATTTCAGAAGAAGAGGCAGATAAGCTAAAAAGGCAATATGGACTAGCTCTTAAATCCTTTATTGATAATGATAATGAAATTTTATTGACTACTTATAAAGGGGACGAAGGGAAAAAGGTTATTAAAAGTTCAGAATTAATAGCAATTATGGAAGCTAGAATTGAAGAGATCTTTTCTCTAGTCAATAGAGATATTTCAACACAAGGAATTAAACCAAGAATCAATAATGTCATATTAACAGGTCAGGGAATTACGAGTATTAATAAAAGTGATGTGGCAGGTAAGATTATTTTAAATATTCCAGTCAAAATTGCAACAGGAAGATTAATTAGTATTGTAAGACCTGAATACAGGACTGCATATAGTTTAGTAAGATATGTAGC
>JAAWNJ010000029.1 GCA_022798895.1 Clostridia bacterium
TTTAGAAGCGGTAATTGGCTAGATGCTGCTTATGGTACTTCAGAAGTCTATATTGAAAAAGACACAGGGCTAGTTTTAAAAATAAATTTTGGAACGATTGGCTCGGAAATAGAGTATGAATTTGGTACAGTACAAGATGAAATCTTTGTAGAACCTGATATTAACCAATATGAATTGACCGAAGATTTATAAAATGAAGTGAACAGATAATTAGTTGATTGGCTAATTGTCTGTTTTTATATTATAATTATAATTTTTTTAGATTAGCAAGAAGCAGAGGAAATGAAATATAGAGGAATAAATAAGTAATATTTAATGAAATCTTAATTGTTGTTTATTAGAAACTATGTTATTATCATAATGCAATCAAAAAGTAATCTATTCTAAGCTTTAAGTACAATGGAGAACTTTATGAAAAAAGAGTTGTCAATATTTTTAAGTATTTTTACTATCATGGTATGGAGTAAGATTTCTTTTAATAATGCCTTTAGTATTTTTGATATTATATGTTTTAAGAAGTATAAAGTGTAAAATACAAAAAGGTAGAATTGCTTAGAAAGGTATAAAATGAATGGAAAAAATAAAAAGATACATTCCCAGAATTATTATATTAGATACAATTATTTGCTTGTTAATAATAACTATGCTATTCTTTATATTACATTTCTTTAATCTAATGTTTAGACAATGGATATATGTAATGTTTGCAATACTAATTATATTAGGTTTTATTATTGGAACAATGCAACTACTTTTGAAAATAAAAAGAAAAGTTATAAAAATTAGTTCAATACTTATATTTATTATCATATTATTACTATCAAGTCCAATAGTCTATCTTGGTATAGTATTTGGATATATGCCTGAATATATAGTCAAAAGAGATGGAAAAAAATATGTTGCATATGTAAATGGATTCTTGAAAACATATGTATATTACTATGATTATAAAAATCTAATAGTAGTTGGAAATCAAAAGAAAATAGAAGAATATTATGGTAGAGGAGGATTTGACCCCATAAACAATAAGTATGGATATAATTATGAAGTTGTAAGAACAACATATTATGATGAAAGTGGAAATGTGTTATCAATAGATGAAAACAAAATAATTGAATAAATTGTAATAAACAGTTATCCAAGAGATTAGTAATCTAAGTGACAAATTTAGAGTTTGAAAATTAATAGAACCTTAATAATTTTGTATTATACCTTGTGATATAATCAAGTGAAAATAATTTGCAAACTGGAGGACAATATGAAAAGTAAAGATACATCTAAAAAAATAATGATAGTAGTCTGTGTAATATTAGTAAGCATTGTACTCTTTTCAAATGTAGCATGGTGTATATTTTATATGAAAGAAAAAAATAACTTGAGACACTCTATTATGCCAGTAACACAAGGCGATTATTATCAAGAACAATTAGCACTAGTAAATAATTATGAGCTATTAAAAAAAGAAATAGGCTCAACTGTTGAATATGAAGAAAAAGCAAAATATATAGCCTCAAATTTAGATAGAATATCTTATCAAGAAAATAATAAAGCGAAGAAAAAAGTTCCTTTTATTAAGCAAAATCCCAATTATCCCAATGGCTGTGAATCAGTAAGTGCTGTTATGTTATTGCAAAGTTATGGAATTGACATAAAAGTAGATGAATTCATAAATAGATATTTAAAGAAAAATGTTATTTATTCAAAAGATGGTGATAGATATGGACCGGATCCAAGAATCACTTATGCAGGAGACCCAAAAAGTGAAACGATGGGATTTGGGGTATTTGAGCCTGGTATTAAATTAGCTATTGAAAAAGTATTATATGATAAAACAGAAGAAAAAATAAATTATAATGTTTATGGAAGTGATGATAAAAAAACTTTAGAATATCAAGTAGCCAATAAACTACCACTTGTTATATGGGCTACAACAAATTATGAGCCAGTTGGAGAAATGTGGACATGGAGAAGTTATGATAAAAAATATACCTATACTTATCCTAAAAATAGTCATACCATAGTTGTAACAGGTGTGGATCAAGAATACTACTATGTAAATGACCCTTTACAAGAGAAAGGGAATATTAAAGTTGAAAAGGGAAAATTAGAGAGGAGTTTTGATTCACTTGGAAGGCAAGTTGTAGGAATAGAAATATATGATATAACAGAATTACAAGGAAATATAGAAAATAGATGAATGGAAAGTGAGGTTTTTATGCAATTAATTAAATTAAGAAATGAAGACATAGGAATATTTAAAAAATATATGCAAGAATCATTTCAATTCGGCTATGAAACTATATATGGCAAAGATGAATCACAAGTATTACCAGAGAAAGATATTGATAAATCTTTAAATAACCCAAAGTGTCATTCTTATGAAATGATAGATGATAATAATGAAATTCTTGGAGGTGTTATTGTAGAAATAAATGATGATAATATTAATCATTTAGATTTTCTATTTGTTGGAGTTGGTATTCAAAGTAAAGGTATAGGACAAGTAATATGGAAAGAAATTGAAAATATTTATTCAAAAACTAAAATATGGAAAACTTGTACTCCATATTTTGATAAAAGAAATATTCACTTTTATGTAAATAAATTAAAATTTAAAATTGTAGAGTATTATAATGAAAAACATCCAGATCCAAATATGCCAGAAGATATATATATAGAAGATAATGGAATGTTTGAATTTGAAAAAGAAATGAGTAAATAGTAATAAGTAGGGCAAGTAATTCAGTTGAAAATTACTTGCCTTTTATGATATAATTTGAACATAGGAATTAGTAGGAGAGAGTAAAAAGATGAAAAACGAATATAAGAATGAATATAAAGTAGGTTATACAACTGTTGATAGTAATCTAAATTTGAGTTTGTTAGGATGTGCAACAATTATACAAGATATGGTAACAGAATTGTTTGAATATCTTGAAACAGATAATAGAAGAATAAAAGATGAAAATAACGCAGTATGGGTACTAACAAAATTAAAGATACATTTTGAAAAATATCCAATATGGAAGCAGAAAGTACAAGCAACATCATTTATTACTAATAAATCGAAAATAAGAGTACAAAATAATACTAAAGTAGAAGATGAGACTGGAAGAATTTTGTTTGTAGCAAAACAGGAAAGTTGTCCTCTTGATTTAACATCAAGGAAAATAAGAAAAATAGAAACAATAAGATTTCCATTAGATTTAGAAATAAAAAAACCAATATTAGAAGAAGATTTTGAAAAACTTAATAATGATTTTAGACAAGAAAATATTGTAGGAACAAGAGAAGTTTACTATAGTGATACAGATTACTCAAAACACACAAATAATGTTAGTTATGTAAGATTTATAATGAATATGATAAATTCAGAAATTCTTAATAACAATATAATTACTGATTTTGAAATTAACTATATAAATGAAAGTAAGGAAGGTCAGTTATTAGATATTTATAGAAAAGATTATGAAGATAAAATAGATTTTTTAATAAAATTTGAAGAAACCGAATTAGTAAGAGCAAGAATTAAATTGAAGGAACTGTAATACAACTTAGTAAGTAGAAAAGGAGGAAGAAATTATGGAACCTAATTCAAACAAAGCTATTCAAAATATGGAATCAGAGTTTGCATTTTATAAAGATTATTTTGAAGAGAAAACAAAATATGGGGAAGCAAAAGTTGAATATAAAATGCTACATGAAATAATAGAAACTAAAGATAATATGTATTAAAAGTACAATATAAAAACCTAAATGCACCAATAAATGAATTAGAATTAAAAACAATAGAGGTTGTTGAAAAACAGTAAAGAAAATTGATATCTACAAAGGTGAAGGTAAGATGTCGGTATGACTATGTCAGATTGCTAAAAATTTATGGTATGTCAAAATAATGTAAAAAATTCACATAGAGAATATGTGGGACAAATTTTACCAAAATTGTTGACATATCAATTTTTATGTTATAAAATACAAACAATAGTTCTTGGATAAAATAAATATAGATTGGAGAGATTTATTTGAAGAAAAACAAGGAAGATAGTCTTATTCGTTCGAGTGCAGCTGAATACTTAACATATATAGCAGCAACTGGAGATAATTCAGAGGCAATAGAAGTTAGATATGAAGATGAAAATATTTGGCTAACACAAAAGATGTTGGCTACTGTTTATGGTATTGAATTAAATACCATAAATTATCATATAAAGAAAATATATGAAGATAAAGAGTTAACTGAAGATTCAACTATTCGAAATTTTCGAATAGTTCAAAAAGAAGGAAATAGGGAAGTTTCAAGAAATATTGCTCATTATAATTTGCAAATGATAATTGCAATTGGATTTAAAGTAGATAATGAAAAAGCAATTCAGTTTAGAAAATGGGCTAATCAGATAGTTAAGGATTATACTATTAAAGGTTGGGTAATGGATGATGAACGTTTGAAAAATGGAGGCTCAATTTTAACTGAAAAATATTTTGAAGAACAGTTAGAAAGAATAAGAGAAATAAGAATGTCAGAAAGAAAATTTTATCAAAAGATTACTGATATTTATGTTACCTCAATAGACTATGATAAAACTGCAAAATCAACAATTAGATTTTTTACTTCTGTTCAAAATAAATTACACTATGCTGTTTCAGGAAACACAGCAGCAGAAGTCATTTATAATAGAGCAAACCATAAAGAAGAAAATATGGGACTAACATCTTGGAATGGAGCACCAAGCAGCAAAATACATAAATATGATGTAGTTATTGCAAAAAATTATTTATCAGAAACTGAAATTGGACAACTTGAAAGATTAGTTTCAGCATATTTAGATTTAGCAGAAATGCAAGCGATAAGACATATCCCAATGACAATGGCAGACTGGGAAGAACGATTAAATGGCTTCTTAACACTATGGGATCATAATATTTTGCAAGATAATGGAAAAATATCAGCTGAAATGGCAAAATTACATGCTGAAACAGAATTTGAAAAATATAGAGTCATACAAGATAAAAATTATATTTCAGACTTTGATGAATTATTAACTGAAACAAAAAATCTAAATAACATCTAAGTGACAAATTAGTCAATTTATAGAAAGGATAGAAAAATGATTGATATTAAATTTATAGAAAAAGAAAATAGGGCAGTGGCTTATGATAATAAAATTGAAATTGGTGAATGTGAATTTGAAGAATTAGAGGATACCTGGAACATAATTCATACTGCAGTAGATCGAAAATATCAAGGACAAGGAATTGCAAAAGTATTAGTGCAATGTGTTATTGAAAATTCCCAAAAATGCAATAAGAAGCTTATTGCAGAATGTTCTTATGCGAAAAGGATCTTAGAAACAAATTGATAATTTATAAATAGCAATAGAAAGTAAAAAATATGTAGGAGAAGTTATGATTCATAAAGTAGAAAGAAATATTGTAATTGTGATAATTGCTATTATGCTTGTTATATTAGTATTTGGTGTGTTTCAATTAATACAAGAGAATAAAAGCCCTATTTGGAATGGATATTATAAATTAGAGGAGTATAGGGAGGAAAACAGTTTTCAAGACTACACAGATTATTGTAAGTACTTTTATACTGAAAAAGATGATGAGAAATTTATCAATAGTAAACAATACCATGTAGTAGAAAATAATAGTATAGAGGATATTGCAGGTTATTTTGATAATTTTAAAAAGCAAATGGAGAATCAAAATAGGTTATTAGAATATGATTTTGATATTAGTTTAATCAGTAGTGGAGACTATGTTCATATAAAAGCTGATAAGGAAACTGATTTGAATTATTATAGTTATTCTATTTATTTTTATGATATAGAAACTCATATTTTGTACTATATCCACTATAACATATAGGAATAATTCAATGTGAAAACATTGATGTGATTTTAGAGAAAAATTTATTATTAAAAAAGAGTATAAGATTTAGAGGAGTACTATTTACAAAAGTATTCCTTTTTTATATCTTGCGAATTATAAAATGGTATGCTATTATAATTAGGAATTATAGTCATTTACTTTAAATCGTGAGCAACTCTGCTCAAATTATCCAATCAAAATTTATATGAAAAGAAGGTGAAATATGCCTACAATTAGTATGTTTTATGGTATTCTTATTAGAATGTATTATGATGATCATCAACCACCACATTTTCATGCTTATTATAATCATAAGGAAGCAATATTTACTTTAGATGGGAAATTAATAAAAGGAAATTTTCCAAATAAGCAATTGAAATTAGTAGAAGCTTGGAGTATAATACATAAAGAAGAATTAGAAGCTAATTGGTTGTTATGCAAAAATTATGAAGAACTATTTAATATTCAACCATTATCTTAATAAGGGGACAAATATGAATAGAATAAAAGAAGTAAAAGCTTTGGAAAATTATCAAATATTAGTTACATTTGATAATGGAGAAAAAAGAATAAAAGATATGAAACCATATTTAGAAAAGGGAGTTTTTAAAAAACTAAAAGACCAAGAGTTTTTTAAGTCTGTAAAAGTAGCTTATGGAACTGTTACTTGGGGTGAAAACATTGACTTGTGTGCAGATAGCATATATGAAACAAGTTTTATTTCTAACGATTAAATGACTATACTAACAGAAGTGACAAAAAAAGTTACTTCTGTTTATAAATAAAGGGAGGTCACAATATGGCAACAACAAAAGAATACAGAGATTTTATCTTAGAACAATTATCTTTATTAGATAACATCACTTGTAGAGCAATGATGGGAGAATATTTGTTATACTATAACACTATTTTATTTGGTGGAATATATGATAGTAGACTACTTATCAAAATGGTAGAAAGTAATCAAAAGTACAATATGAAAGAAGAGATACCATATAAAGGTGCTAAACCAATGTATATGATAGAAGATATGGACAATCGTGAACTGATAAAAGATATTGTCATAGATACTTGCAAGGACTTGACAATTAAGAAGAAAAAGTAAATATGATTAATAAATTGAACAAAAGGAATATATATAGTATACTATTAATATCGAAATAGCAAAGAATATGCTTATTATAATGGTGTGATTTTTTTAGTTGATTTGGGAGAATATTATGGAAATGATAGATGATATGAAAAAAGAATTTAACACTATAAGTCAAGAACTAGTGAATATATATCAAAAAATAGAAGACAAAAGTCAAGTGAATATGATTAAAGCGAAAGTTAATCATATAAAATTTGGAAAAGGAATTGTAGTAAATTTTAGCAATTCATTTTTAGAAGTGGAATTTAAGGAAGTTGGAATAAAAAAGTTTAAATATCCTGAAGTTTTTATTAATCATTTTTTAACTTGTGATAGTATAAAGATTAATGAGCAAACAATAGAAGTGGCTAAATTGTGCATAGAAAGAGATAATTTAGAAAGTAGAATTTTAAGGATAAAAAGTGAAATAAATAAAATTGAAAATGAAGAAATTGATAAGAAGAGCAGAAAAAAATATAGTAGTAACATTTCTAATTGTATGGTAGCAGTATTAACAGGAGAATCCTATACAGATGATATAGAATTAAAATTGTATTATGATAATGCAAAAAATGGTTTCTCAAATTATGGATATATAGGGTTATACAGAGAAAAAAGTATTGTAGCAATAGGAAAAATCGAGAATATTGTTAAAGCGTGTTATAAAGATAAAAGATTATATTATGAATCTATGTTAGGTTTCTCAGTAAATGAAAATCAAAAAGAAAGAATAGAAAAGGCTATATATAATGCAGAAGAAAGACATGGTTGGAATAATTTGAAATATGAAGAACATTACTATTTTCTTGTTGAAAATTTTATAAACACTGACTTTGTAAAGAGTAGTGAAGGTGCTTTATGGGGAAGAAAAAAATTTGATTTATGTGAGATACTTAATGTTGATGAATTACCAAGCATAGAAGAAATTGCTAGCAAGCTAAACAATATAACTTGGGAATAGCAAAAGGATATAAAATATGGGGAATAGTAAAGAAGAGATAGAAGATAAAAAGAAAATAAAGAAAGAATTGAAAGATAAAGACTTAGGGGATATCATACTAGGATTAATTTGTTTTATTGTAGCTAGTGGAATATTTGGATATATTGGATATATTTTTTGCAAAGGCAATCAACTGGATACTCAAAGAGGTATGGTATTTTGGGCCTTATACCCAATTGGTTTGGCACTTTTGAATGCAATGAATATGGAAGGAAAACTCTGTTATATAGTCTATACAATAGGATATATCATCATAGTACAATACATTCCAGCTTTTGCTGGAATCATAATATTATTTTTAATTATTCTTATATTTTTGACTAGTTTTATAGTCATATTAAAAAGAGATAGAACAGCGGAAGTAGATAAAATATATAAAGAAAGACAGAATAAATCAATCATCTATACAACATATACACCCAAAAGCTATTATATGCCTCAAACAGTTTGGAAGGAAAAAAGGACTTTTGAAGAAACAAAGAAGTATGAGTGTGAAAGATGCTTTAAAGAAATAACAGAGGAAGAATATGACTTATATGATGGAATGTGTGAAGAATGTTTTGATGAATCACATTTTGATTTTAATGGAAAGCTAAGAGAAGATTATTGGAATTATTAAAATCTATATATAGTGCTATATGAAGTTAATAAGCAGATAATTTAAATATAAATATGACATATAGATGTCTAGTTTATGTGATATAATTATCTAGGGTGAAATAATGCAAATTAATCGATTATTTGAAATTGTATATTTATTATTAGAAAAGGATACTATTACTGCAAAAGAGTTAGCACAGCAGTTTGGAGTATCTGTTAGAACTATATATAGAGATATTGATATCTTAAGTACAGCAGGTATTCCAGTATATACTAACAAGGGAAAAGGTGGAGGAATTAGCTTATTAGAGAACTTTGTACTAGATAAATCGATTTTATCAGAAGAAGAGCAAAACCAGATTATATTTGCTTTGCAAAGTTTAGAGAAGCTAGACAAAAATAGCGAGAAAAAAGCTTTAGAGAAAATGAGCAGACTATTTCATAAACAATCTGAGAATTGGATAGAAATAGATTTTTCTAATTGGTCAAATGAGAATAATAAATTTGAAATGATGAAACAGGCTATCTTAAAAAAGCAGGTAATGGAATTTACCTACTTTAATTCTTATGGAGAAGAAACCAAAAGGCAAGTTGAGCCATTGCAAATATGGTTTAAAGATAAAGCTTGGTATATAAAAGCCTATTGTAGAGTAAAACAAGATTATAGGGTATTTAAAATAGCAAGAATGAGGGAGATAAAAGTATTAGAAGAAACATTTGAAAGAGAACTCCCACAAGAGCAAGAAAAAAAGCCTTATGAGATAAAATTCATATCCTTAGAGTTAGAAATATCCAAGGAGAAAGCATATAGGGTGTATGATGAATTTGAAAAAGAAAACATAGAGAAGAAGGAAGATGGTAATTTTATTGTCCATATAGATTATCCTGAAAATAACTGGGTATATGAATATATTTTATCTTTTGGAGAGCATATAAAAGTAATTGCGCCAGAATATGCAAAAAATATTATAAAAGATAAAATAGAAAAAATGATGAAAAGTTATTCATAATATGACATACTGTTGTCAATTATATTTCTATATAATGGATAACAGGAGGTAAGAATTATGAAATTTGAAATTGTAGAATTAGAAGAAAAAATAGTGGAAGGAATAGAAGTAAAGACAACAAACGAAAATGGGAAATCCATACAAGACATAGCGAACATGTGGCAAACATTTTTTATGCAAGGAATCTATGAGAAGATTGAAAATAAAGTTAATGGCAAAACGATTGGTCTATATACAGATTATGAAAAAGACTACACAAAGCCATATAACTTTGTAGTTTGCACAGAAGTGAGTAAAAACTCTAAGAATATGGAAAATAGAGTGGTAAAAGTAATTCCAAAAGGAAAATATGCAAAATTTGTAATTTATGGTGATGTTCAAAATGCAGTAGCACAGGCTTGGCAAGAAATATGGAAGATGGACTTAAACAGAAAATATACTTATGATTTTGAAGAATATCAAAACAATTCAAATGATATGCAAAATCAAGAAATTCATATTTATATTGCAGTAGAAGATTAGAAAGAAGGGCATATGGAAAAGTTAGATTATAAAAAAGAATATAAAGATTTATATTTGCCAAAAGCAAAACCAATGCTAATAAAAGTACCAAATATGAAATTTATTATGGTAAAAGGGAAAGGAAATCCTAATTGTGGAACAGGAGAATATCAAGAGGCTCTTTCTTTATTATATGCTTTGTCATTTACAATAAAAATGAGTAAACTAGGCAAACATTCTATAGAAGGATATTTTGAATATGTTGTCCCACCACTAGAAGGTTTTTGGTGGAATGAAGGAGATAAAGCTGTAAACTATAGTAACAAAGAAAAGTTTGAATGGATATCCATGATAAGACAACCGGAATTTGTAACACAAGAGGTATTTGATTGGGCTTGTGAGGAAGTAAAAAATAAAAAAGGATTAGAGGTAAGCAAAGCAGAATTTGTGGAACTAGAAGAAGGGTTATGTGTTCAAATGTTACACAAAGGTTCTTATGATGAGGAGCCTAAAACAATAGTAGCAATAGAAGAATACATCCGAGACAATCAATTAAAAAATGACATTGGTAGTAAATTAGAAAATGGAGTTATAAGAAGACATCATGAAATATATCTATCAGACCCTAGAAAATCAAAGGTAGAAAATTTAAAAACAGTTATTAGAATACCAGTGGTAAGGGAGAAAGAATGAACGAATATATTAATTTAGATCTAGAAAATATTGAGAAAGAACATATCTGCTGTGCGATAGGAGACAAAAAACATCAAATGGGTGTGAATACGAAAAAGGAATGGCTAAAAGAGAGAATAAAAGAAGGACATATTTTTAGAAAACTAAATGCAAAAGGTAAAGTTTTTATAGAATATGCACCTCTAGAAAAGGCATGGGTGCCAATTGAGGGCGAAAACTATATATATATTTATTGTCTATGGGTAGCAGGTTCATTTAAAGGAAATGGTTATGGAAAAGAGTTATTAGAATATGCTATACAAGATAGTAAGGCTAAAGGAAAAAGTGGAATTTGTACAATAACTTCTAAAAAGAAAAAGCCATTTTTATCAGAAAAGAAGTTTTTTGAAAAGTATGGCTTTAAGGTAGTAGATAGTATAGGAGAATATGAATTACTAGCATTATCTTTCCAAGAACAACAACCTAAATTTACAGAAACAGCAAGAAAAATGAAAAGTGAAACAACAGATTTCACCATTTATTATAGCCCAGAGTGTCCATATACTTTAAATAGTATTAAAGAAATAGAGGAATATACCAAAGCTCAAAATATACCAGTTAAGATTATCCGAGTAGACACTTTAGAGAAAGCAAAAAGTGTTCCATGTGTTTTTAATAATTGGGCTAATTTTAAAGATGGACAGTTTGTATCCAATACCTTGTTAAATAAGAATAGTTTTGAAAAGTTAATAAAGTAAAATTTAAAATTGATAATTATTTTTCTTTGTGCTATGATAGGCATAACATTTAGGAAGAATGATTATCTATTTTTTATGAGGACCATTTTATTGTGTTGTACAAAATGTGGTTATACGGAAATTTATAAAACTGCAACAGAGGCTGGAATGAATGTGCTAGACTTTTTAATGAATTAAAATAGTATAAGAGTAGTGGAAAGAACAAATAATAAGAGAAAGGAGATGAGAGAAATGCAACTAATAACAGGATTAATGATACCATTTCTAGGAACGACACTTCGGGTCAGCAATGGTATTTTTAATGAGAAACAAATTGAATAAAAAAGTAGAAAAAATTTTATTAGGTTTTGCTTCAGGAGTAATGATAGCAGCATCTATATGGTCTCTAATCATTCCATCTATAGAAATGGCAGAAGAACAAGGAAAAATAGCTTGGATTCCAGCGGCAATTGGTTTTCTATTAGGAGTAGTATTCTTATTAGTTCTAGATAGCTTAATTCCACATATGCACTTGGAAAGTAATAAGCCAGAAGGTATGCAAACGAAATTAAAGAAAACAACAATGATGGTGTTAGCAGTAACACTGCATAATATACCAGAAGGAATGGCAGTAGGTGTTACATTTGCAGGAGCTTTAATGGGAAATACAGGAATAACAATGGCAGGAGCTTTAGCTTTAGCAATTGGAATTGCCATTCAAAACTTTCCAGAAGGAGCAATTATCTCAATGCCTTTAAAAAGTGAAGGTGTGTCAAAACCAAAAGCTTTTTTATATGGAGCTTTATCTGGAATTGTAGAGCCAATTAGTGCTATTATTACAATCTTACTTACAAAGGCTATTATACCAATACTTCCGTATTTGTTATCATTTGCAGCAGGAGCAATGATATATGTAGTAGTAGAAGAATTAATACCAGAATCACAAGCAGGTGAACATTCAAATATTGGAACAATAGGAGTAGCAATAGGGTTTGTAATCATGATGATTTTAGATGTGACACTTGGATAAAAAATGAATGATATTAAATTTATAGAAAAAGAAAATAGGGTAGAGGCTTATAATAATAAAAAAAATAGAAAAGGAAGGTGAGAAAAATGACATATCAAATAGTAGAAGATATTGCTATAGTAAATAGTGAAGAAATTGTCATAAAAGATGTTCAATCAGCAATAGACTTTATGATGACAGTAAAATATGAAACAAACTGTGAGAAAATAGCATTAAACAAAGAAGCAATTGTGGAAGAATTTTTTATACTAAGCAAAGGAATTGCAGGAGAAATATTACAAAAGTTTATTAATTATCAAGTGAAGTTTGCCATATATGGAGATTTTTCAAAATATACAAGTAAGCCATTAAAAGATTTTATTTATGAAAGCAATCATGGAAAAGACATATTTTTTGTGGAGAATGAAGAACAAGCAATCGAAAAGCTAAAAGTTTAAAGGAGGGCTAAGTAATGGGCAAGTTTTCCAATAAAATGAAAAAGAAGTATCAAGAAACAAGTAAAAAGTCAATTGCAGTGTATTTGATATTAAGAATTCTAGTAGTTGCTAGCATGATATTCCAAGTAATATTAGGTAATTTTCAAAATGCAATCATGTGTATTGTAGCATTAATCTTATTTACAATACCAACAATTGTATCAGAAAAATTTAAAATAGGGATACCAAGTTTATTAGAAGCGATTATCTATCTTTTTATCTTTTCAACTACCATTTTAGGAGAAATTAACAACTTCTATGGATTAATTCCTTTTTGGGACACGATATTACATACCTTAAATGGATTTATATGTGCAGGAATAGGATTTTCTTTGGTAGATCTCTTAAATCAAAATAGTAAGAAAATTCATTTATCACCAATGTATGTAGTTTTGGTAGCTTTTTGCTTTTCTATGACAGTAGGGGTATTATGGGAATTTTGTGAGTTTACAGCAGATAGTTTATTAAAAACAGATATGCAAAAAGATAGGATTGTACAAAGCATTTCAACAGTAAAACTAAATCCAAATGGTGAAAATCACCCAGTGAAAATAAAGGATATTGAAAAAACGCAAATTTATTCAAAGGATGGAAATATTACCACAATAGAAAATGGCTATTTAGATATTGGAATTGGTGATACAATGAAAGATTTATTTGTGAATTTTATAGGAGCAATTGTTTTTTGTACGATAGGATTTTTATATATTAAAAATAGAGAGAAGTATCAGTTTGCTAGGAACTTTGTTCCAGTGAAAGAATAAGGAGGAATTTATTATGGCAGAATGGAAATGTGTAAAATGCGGAAATACTGCATTTGAGAAAGACCAATTTCAAGCAACAGGAGGAAATTTTGCAAAATTATTTGATGTACAAAATAAGAAGTTTATTACTGTTAGTTGCACCAAATGTGGATATACAGAAATTTATAAAACAACGACAGATGCAGGAATGAATGTATTAGATTTTTTAATGAGTTAAGAAAAAGGGCATAATTGCAAAATATAGTTGATAGAAAAAACTTTATAATAGTAGTACACTTAATTTGGAGGTGGATAAAATGAATTTAGGAAATAATTTATTTCAAGCAAGAAAAAAAGCAGGTTTATCACAAGAAGATGTAGCCGAAAAATTAGGTGTGAGCAGACAAACTATTTCTAAATGGGAGACAGATGAGACAGTTCCAGATATTTACCAATCAAAAAAATTAGCAAAGTTATATCATTTATCTTTAGACGAGTTAATAGAATTTGATGTTGACTTAAAAGAAATAGAAGACGTAATTAAAAACACAAATGAAGAAAAAGAAGCTAAAATTGACTGGACAAATGCTTGGAGCAAAAAGTACCCAGTATTAGCAACTTATCAAAAAGAAGTGGATATAGAAAAATATGCTTTTCAAATGAGAGAGATGTTAGATAGCTTAAAAAATCAATATCATTATAATAATCTAGACAGCATGCTAGTATTAAAGGATATTTTATATCATGAGTGGAAAGATAAGAAATGTTAATTATCTAAAATAAGAATAGTGTCTTTTTTTATGACACTATTTTTCTTATTTCATCATAAAATTTAATATAGAGTTAAAATCTAGGGATAGATAAGAATTGCAGATAGGAGTATTTGCAATTCTTAAATGTTGTAAAAATATAGAATATAATTTTGACAAAATTCTTCCAAAAAATTTGTCAAAAGTTGAAAAATTGGAAAAAATATGGTAAAATGAAAGTTAGGAGAAAAATTATAAATTAATAATAAGGAGAGGTAAGAAATGAAAAAGTTATTAAAAGCAAAAACAATGTTTTTCATAGCGTTTTGTGTATTACTTCTAGTGGTTGCAGTATTTCTCTTTGAAAACACAAAAGTTAGTTATGGAGGGATAAAGCCATACAATGTACTTACTTATAATGGAAATAGTAAGGAAAGTGAAGAAGAAACAGGAATGGCTGTATCTGATAACAATAGTACAAAAGAAAGCGATGTAGTATTTTTGTCTGATATCCCATATAGTAAAGCACAAGTAGGTTGGGGAAATATTTCATTAGACAAAACACAAGATAATAAATCACTTACCATGATGGTAAATGGTTCTACCATATTAATTAAAAAAGGAATTTGGGCACATGCTACTTCTACTGTAGAATATGATATTAGTAATTATAAAGATTATGCATATTTTACAGTATTTTACGGTCTAAATAGTACTTCAGGAAATAAAGGAAATGGTGTAAAATTCTATATTTATACTTCTGAAGATGGAAAGACATGGACTTTACGTACAGAGGAAAATCCTACAGCACTAAAAAGTTCTAATAGTGCAGTATATGCCAAAATAGATATTAAAGATGTTAATTATATTAGATTATATGCTCATGACAATGGTTCTAATGCAAATGATCATGCAGTATGGGGAGACGCAAAACTTGTAAAAGAAAATTATAGTGAAAATGTTATGATGACAGTAGCAGAATTTGACGAAATGATAAGAAAAGCATATAAAAGAGGACCAGTTGAAGACGAGTTAGTGCTTCCTCTTTTACAAAGGGATTTTATAAAAAGAGTAGGGCAATACCAACTTCGTATGTTTCTAGAAGAGGATCCTAAAAACCAAGAAACTTTAGAATGGTTTTTAAATAATGAAGAAGCATTACGTTTATGGACGATTGGTGGTACTCCAAATGGTACCTATTTAAGATCATTACAAGTATTAAGCAGATTATATCAAACTCATAAAGAAGATTTAAGCAATGAGAATGTGACAGCAAACGGAACAAAATATAAAGATTTATATTTAAAAATGATGTTATCTTTATCTTTATCACATTCAACCAATGTTGGTTTATGGATTGGTGGAGGTAGCAAATTATCAGATGCTGTTACTAGATATGAAATTTATAAACAAATGCATTTAGATGGCAAATTAGGATCAAACGCCATGTTTGAGAACTACACTATCGAAGAAATGCGTGCGGTAATGTTTACCAATATTGATGATGAAGAAATATTATGGTTACATGATTATTCTGAAAAGAAATTTTCAAATCTAGTAGATCGTTTTAACCCATTTAAATATATTAACTATACAACAGGTTATGGTTATTATAGACCACAATACTATAGTCAAGAAAATTATGCGAAATGGGATGCAAAATATGAACTATCTAAATACAATATTACTTACAAATCTGGTTCACCAAAGTTATGGATTGTATTTGAAGAAGGTTCAGTTTGTGGAGGGCTTTCTAAAACAGCAGCTAACCTTTATGGTGTATGGGGATATCCGGCTAAAGTAGTAGGTCAACCAGCACACGCAGCTTATATCTATTTATATAATGCAGGTAATGGAAAAAATGCTTGGCAATTATCGTACAGTGTTGCATCTACTGGTTGGGCAGATACCGATGGTGGTGGACGTATGCCAAATGGTTGGGGCGGAGGCTGGTCTAGTGGTGCAGCCAAAAGAGGTTCTTACCACTTCTTATCACAAGAAGCCCAAAATGAATATGAGAAATATGAAAAAGCAGAATTAATATTATTACAAGCAGATACATTTAAAAATGATAAAAGAAAATTAGAGCAAATTTATCGTGATGCTTTAGAAGAAGAAATTATCAATTTTGATGCTTGGGTTGGTATGATAAGTTTATATAATGCAGATGCTTCTAAAACTGATGAAGAGAGAATTGCTTTAGCAGAAGAAATTGCAGAAGTGATGACTTACCATCCATTACCAATGTACGACTTGACTAAATTAATTGGTACAAAAATTACATCACCTGAATACAAAGGAAAAATGCTAATGATACAAGAGCAAACATTGCGTAAAGCTACAAAGGCAACAAGTGCAAATACTTTATACCATAAAGAAGTGCCAATTGTTGCTAATGCAATTTTAGGTGTAATTGATTCTAGAATTGCTACTTTCTCTTTTTCAGGTGCAAATGCTGGGAAAATAGTATTATCTAAACAATTACAAAGTGCGCAAGTAACTTGGAGTTATAGTTTAGATGGTGGTAATAATTGGAAAGAAGTTTATGAACATTCTATACAACTTACTAATGAAGAAATTGCATCAATAAATGCTAATGATGATATTAAAATTCGTATATCAGGATTACCATTAACTAATGAAAACATTTTCACTATTAATATTAACAAGGGAGTATTCCCAAGCGATACTGTTTCAATAGACGATTTAGAAAATTGTATTAATGGTACAACAGATCAAATGGAATGGACCTTAGATCCTAATTCTGGAGAGTGGACATCATTTGCAGATGGAAAACCAAATTTAAGAGGACATGTAGTTGTATACCTTAGATTAATTGCATCAGGAACAAATACAACAAGTGATCCTGTACATTATACATTTACTACTAATACATCTTCGGAATCACATCGATATATTTCTAGAACAGGTTTAAAGGTTACAGAAGTATCAGCTACAAGTGGAGGAAATAAAGACAATATACTTGATGGAGATATAAATACATCATGGCATGGAGCAACTAGTTCTGGTTTGGGAGGAGCATATAAGCCTTCATATGTAGTAATAGAACTAGATAAACCTAGATATGTAGCAGAAGTAGATTATGTTCCTGATGCAAGGGCAACAGGAACAGGAGGATATCCAACTGGAAAAGCTAGTAAACTAGAAATTTATGTAAGTATGGATGGTACAAATTGGGAGCTGGCAGCAGTTGGTAATAATTTAGGAAATAACAATAATTTGAAAAAGATAACTTTTGAAGAGGCGAAACAGGCAAAGTATGTAAAAATTCATTGCCCATCAGTTTATCAATCAGGGCTTCAACATTATTTTTCAATAGCTGTTATCAATTTATATGAAAATCCAACAGCTAGTGAAATACCTACTGCTGAGATTAGTTATAATATTACTAATAAAACTAATAAAGATGTTATAGCTGAGTTAGTAGATGAAAATAGACCAATTACTATTACTAATAATGGTGGAAGTAAAAAACATACATTTACAGAAAATGGTGAGTTCACATTTGAATTTGTTGATGAAGCTGGAAACAAAGGTAGTACAACAGCTAAAGTAGATTGGATTGATAAAACAGCACCAACAGTAGATGTTACTTACAGTACAACTGAAATAACAAATGAAGATGTAGTAGCAACAATTACATTTGATAAAGAAAATATAACAATACTTTCAAAAGATGTACAAATTGCTGAAAATCCGGTAGATGGAAGTAAAACAATAACATTTGAAAATAATGCATCTTATGAATTAGAATTTGCAGATGAATTAGGTAATGTAGGAACAAAAACAATTGCAGTTGATTGGATTGATAAAGAAGCTCCAACAGCTCAAATTGAGTATAGTACTGTACATTTAACAGATAAACCAGTTACAGTGACATTAAATCCAAATGAAGAAGTAACCATTTTAAATAATGAAGGTTCTGACACATACACATTTGATAAAAATGGAGAATTTACTTTCCATTTTGTAGATAGAGCAGGTAATGAAGGGACTGCGACAGCTAGTGTTAATTGGATTACAAAAATGCCAAAATACACATTAACATACTCTACGAAGGAGTGGACAGACCAAGATGTTACTGTAACATTAGAATTAGAAGAAGGATACACAATAGTAAGTAACAATGGTAGCAACATTTACACCTTTACAGAAAATGGTGAAGATGCTTTTGAATATATAGATTCAAATGGTCAAAGAGGTATGATACCTATTCGTGTAGACTGGATTGATAAAGAAGCTCCAACAGGAACTATTAAATATAGTATTTCTTCTAAAACAAATCAATCAGTTATTGCAACATTGGTTCCAAGTGAAGAAGTAACAGTTACTAATAATACAGGAAATGAAAACCCATTAAAATATGAATTTACAGAAAATGGAGAGTTTACCTTTGAATATGTTGATAGAGCAGGACATAGAGGAAGTACAACTGCTAAAGTAGATTGGATTGATAAAGTAAAACCACAAGCTACATTATCTTATGATATTACAGAAAATACACAATCAGATGTAACTGTAACTATAACATTTGATAAAGAAAATGTTACAATTACTAATAATGATGGTAAAAACACATATACATTTACTAGAAATGGAGAATTTACATTTGAATTTGTTGATGAAGCAGGAAATACAAACTCTATAACAGCAGAAGTGACCTGGATTGAGAAAAAAGAGCCAGATAATAATGATGAACTTACATCAGAAGAATATGAAATAACAGGTAATATCATTAGAAAAGTACCATTAAATCTTGAAGTAAATGAATTTATGAAGCATATACAAGCAAATCAAGAAGTAATTATTAAAGATAAAAATGATAACATTATAGAGGGAACAGCTAAAATAGGAACTGGTATGAAAGCATATGTAGGAGATAATGTATACACATTTGTAGTAAGAGCTGATATTGATGGAAATGGTACTGTTAATTTAACAGACTTAGCTAAATTATGCTTACATTATATAGAAAAAGAAACTTTAGTAGGTGAATACTTAGAAGCAGCAGATATAGATAATAACAATAAAGTAACAATAACAGATTTAGCAAAAATGCAACTTTTACTAGTAGGAAAAAATAAATAAATGAAGTAAGGAGAGATGCAGAAGAATGAACAGAGTTAAAAAAATAAGCATAGTTTTTGTTATCATGATGTTAATCATTTGTATGTTTACAAGCAAAACATATGCAGCACTTAATTGTAATGTAAATTTAAGTGCATCTAAAAATAAAGTAACGTATAAAGAGCAGTTTTCAGTTTATGTCGCAATATCTAATTTGCAAACTACAAAGGGAATTATTGCAATAGGAGCAGTTGTAAGCTATGATACAGATTCTTTAACTTTAGTGAGCATAGAAGGGCAAAATAAATGGTCAGATCCTTTTTATAATTCTTCAAATGGAAAGATTACGTCATTTAAAAATGAAGTATCAACCAAAAATGAGAATGTGTTTAAAATAACATTTAAAGTAAATGAAAAAGGAAAAGCTAAAAAGAGTGCTTGGGTGAAAATAAGCAATTTTGAGATATCTGATGGCGAAGGAGAAAAAAATTGTGGAGGAAATTCTATTAATATCGCAATAGAAGAGAAAAATAGTGGAAGTTCAGGAAGTAACAACCAAGGAAGCAATAATACTCAAAAGCCAGAAAATACTACTAATAATACAAAACCTGGAAATAGTAATCAAAACACGCAACCAACAAAGCCAAACACGGAGACGACAAAACCATCAGGTAGTGGTTCTAACAATGTACAAGGTGGAAATG
>JAAWNJ010000030.1 GCA_022798895.1 Clostridia bacterium
TGTCATAGTTTCTCTATCAAGTAGAATTCCTATTACTCCATCTCCATCTATTGCTATTTGTTCTATTTTATCTCCTTGATTTTGTAATTCGTCTACTATATCTTGCATGGTTGGTTTTTCATTTGAATTGTTTGCTACTTTTTCTAGCCATTTATCGGAATAAATAATTCCTGCCTTTTCTTCTAGTTTGGCTAATTCTGTTTCTAATTTCGCATTTGATGCTTGCTTAAATACACTATTATCTCCTAATACATAGGTAAGCGTGATTCCTGCTAAAATAAGTAATACTACGATAGTCACGACTAAGGCTACTAGTGTAATACCATTATTATTTTTATACTTCTCCTTGGTCATATTTCTATGTCCTCCTTCTTCCTTTTGTTTCTTTTAATTAGTTCTTTTGTTGTTAGCATTTACATTCTTTATTACTTTTATACACATTTTCACTATTTCTTTGCTTTAGCAAGATACTTATTTTCTTATTCAATTGTCAACATGCTATAAAAGCAATTTCTTTTCCTTCTTGTAAAAAATTTAATTGTATATGTACTATTTATAACACAACGTTTTAAAACATGTCAATATATGTCATGTTGTTTTTTATCTTATAAGGTAACTATGTGTTACTACTCCGAGGTAGGCAAAAACTCTAGATTTTGTTTTATCTAGTGTTTTTATATCGTCTCAAAATTTATTCTTTTCCCTTTAAATGCATCTTTATTCAATCTTGATTTTAGATCTTGAATAATGCTCTCCTTCTTCTTCATTTGACTTTCAAGTTTCTTTTTTTAATTTTTCATTTTCACATTTTAATTTATTTTCTCGTTCTGTCAAAGTCTTCTTCACCACCAATCTTTTTTGATAAATCTATTTTACTACACAAAAGAAAAAGTTCTGTAACAGTCTTATTTCATTACTGTTACAGAACTATTACTATGCACACTTTGTGCATAATCTGTGACTTTATCTATTCAATTTTTGTAATTTTATTCTCTTACCTCTGAATAGTTACCCCCTCGATTATTCTGCAATAACATTATTAACATCTGTATCACCATCTGGAACAATACTAATTCCACTATTTTGATTTTGGTTGGTAGATGCTGTATTTTCAAGTTCTGCTATTCTATTTTCATAGTAATACACACAACCACCTATACCAACTAAAAATAGCAACACTAATATGCAAATTGTAATAATATATGTTTTTAAATACACAATCTTATTTTCCACGTTCCCTGCCTCCATCTTTTATTTATCTTTTAATCTCTCACTCTAAACTTCCTTGATAACTGCCTTTTCTTCTCCCACTAGTTCTTCAAATTGTTTCAAAATCTCTGGTGTCATATAAATTCCACCTGCTTTATCTACCTTCTCTCTATTTACAATTTGTAACTGTATATTGTTCTTATCGCCTTGAAAGAAGTAAATTGCTCCTTTTAATTTGTTTCTCGTTTCTTCATTTAGTTCTGTAATGTCTAGTTCAAATACCTTAGCTTTTGTTTCTGTAAAAGGAGTAATGGTTCTTGCTACAATTTTAGGCTCTTCATCTTCACGAATGCTTAGTCTTCCTTCTACAATAACAATATTCTCTTCAATCAAGCTACTGCTACAAGCTTGGTAACAGCTATCAAATACAATAAACTCTGTTGGACCATATAAATCTTCAATGGTAACAAATGCCATAAGTTTGTTATTTTTCGTATATTTCTTTTTCACACTCGTTATAATTCCAGCATAAGTAACATTTTGTCCATCTTTAAATTCTGTTTGATGTTCTTCATAAGTTTGCTCTCTTTTGAATTCTCCTTGTTCTTCTAGGCTCATTTCATTTTCGCTGCTAATTTGCCTTAATTGAAAAGTATTAATATTGGTTTTTGCCTCAATTTGTTCTCTCATATTTTCTAACGGATGGCCTGAAATATATAGTCCAAGCATTTCTTTTTCCATAGATAGTAAATCTTTGTGTTCATATTCAGGAAGTGTCGTATAAGTATATTTCATTTCTTCTACTTCTTTGCTTCCACCCAAATCAAACATAGATACTTGACCTTCAAAACTTTTCTTTCCACTATCGGAAATCATATCAATAATCTTTTCAAAAGAAACAATTAAGGTCTTTCTAGTTTGTCCTAAATTGTCAAAACTTCCAGCTTTTATTAAACTTTCCACACATTTTTTGTTGACACCTAAATCTTTAATCCTTTCACAAAAATCACTAAAATCTTTGTAATCTCCATTTTTCTCTCGCTCTGACACAATATTATCTACTGCATCAGTTCCTACATTTTTAATACTTCCCATACCAAAACGAATTTGATTTTTATCTACTGTAAATTTGGTATCACTTTTATTGATATCTGGTTTTAAAATCTCAATCGCTAGTCTCTTACATTCTTCTACATATCCTGGAATTTTATCTTGATTTCCTAAAAAGCTATTCAGCATTGCTGCCATAAATTCTGCTGGATAATATGCTTTTAAATACGCCGTTCTGTAGGATACTACTGCATAAGCTGCTGCATGGGACTTATTAAAAGCATATTTTGCAAATTCTGCCATTTCATCAAAAATCTTATCTGCTGCTCGCTCATCAATACCATTTCTAACACAGCCAGGAACAACAACATTTCCATTTTCATCTACTTGCCCATGGATAAAAATTTCTCTTTCCTTTGCCATCACATCTAGTTTTTTCTTTCCCATGGCTCTTCTTACTAAATCTGCTCTACCAAGCGAATATCCTGCTAAATCCCTTACTATTTGCATAACTTGCTCTTGATAAACCATACAACCATAAGTAACTTCCAGGATTGGCTTTAAAGATGGATGTGTGTATACTGCATGTTCTGGGTCCTTTTTATTGGCAATATATCTTGGAATTTGATCCATTGGACCTGGACGATACAAAGATACACCAGCGATAATATCTTCTAAGCAGTCTGGTTTTAATTCCTTCATAAAGTTTGTCATACCTTGACTTTCAAATTGGAATATGCCTACAGACTCTCCATTTTGCCACAGTTTATATACTTTAGGGTCATTCATTTTTTCATCAAATTTTACATCAATTCCTTGATTTTTCTTTACTAAATCAATGGTATCTTGAATAACTGTTAAAGTACGTAACCCCAAAAAGTCCATTTTTAAAAGCCCTAATTCTTCTAATGTGGTCATAATATATTGTGTAGAAGCAACACCATCTCTAGCATATAGAGGAACATAATTAACTACTGGCTCTCTTGCAATAATCACACCACAAGCATGCGTAGAAGCCTGTCTTGGCATTCCTTCTAGTGCCATAGCAATGTCTAATAACTTTTTCATTGATTCATCTGATTCATATAAGTCTTTTAATTCCCTATTCTTTTCTAGTGCTTTATCAATTGTAATATGCAACTCATTGGGTATCATTTTCGCTAGCTTGTCCGCTTCTGCATATGGTAAATCCAGCACCCTTGCCACATCACGAATAACCATTCTAGCTGACATCGTTCCAAATGTAATAATCTGAGAAACATGATCTTTCCCATATTTTTGCTCTACATATTCAATTACTTTATCTCTTTTTTCATAGCAAAAGTCAACGTCAAAATCAGGCATACTAATTCTTTCAGGGTTTAAGAAACGCTCAAAAAGAAGTCCATAAGCAATAGGGTCAATATCTGTAATGCCAATCGCATAGGCAACAATAGAACCCGCACCACTACCACGACCAGGACCCACTGGAATGTCATGTGTTTTTGCATAGTAGATATAGTCCCATACAATTAGGAAGTAGTCCACATAGCCCATTTTGTTAATAACACCTAATTCAAACTTCATTCTCTCTTGCATTTCCTCTGTAATGTTGTCACCATAGCGTTCTTTCATACCATCTATTGTTAATTTTTCTAAGTAATCATAGTGAGTTTTAAATTCTGGTGGTACATCATAGTTCGGTAAAATCGTATGTCCAAATTCAAACTCTACATTGCACTTTTCTGCAATTTTTACTGTATTTTCAATTGCATCTGGTACATTGCTAAAAAACTCACTCATTTCTTCTGGTGACTTTACATAGAGTTCATCTGTCTCAAACTTCATTCTATCTTCATCTGTCATGCGCTTTCCAGTTTGAATACAAAGTAACACTTCATGATTATAGGCATCTTCTCTTTTTAAATAATGAGCATCATTAGTTGCCACTAGTGGAATATCTAGTTCTCTTGAAAGTTGAATTAATTTTTGATTAGCAAGCACTTGCTCATTAATGCCATTATGTTGAATTTCTAAGTAATAGTCCTCTCCAAAAATAGATTTATGCCATAAAGCCACTTCTTTTGCTTTTTCCATATCATTTGCCAAAATTGCTTGATTGACTTCTCCTGCCAAACAAGCACTGCAACACACTAAACCTTCATGGTATTGCTCTAAAGCTTCATGATCAATACGTGGCTTATAGTAAAAACCTTCTGTATAACCTAAAGACACTAGTTTTGCTAGGTTTTTATATCCTTCATTGTTTTTAGCCAGTAAAATTAAATGGCTATATCTAGCGTCTAAATTAGGGTCTTTGTCTGTTCTAGAACGTGGTGCTACATAAACTTCGCAACCAATAATTGGCTTTACTCCATTGGCTTTACATGCTTTATAAAAATCAATAGCACCGAAACATAGCACCATGGTCAGTAATTGCCATAGCATCCATTCCTAATTCTTTTGCTCTCACTGGTAAGTCTTTTATTCTATTTGCTCCATCTAGTAAGCTAAACTCACTATGAATGTGCAAGTGTACAAAATTTGCCATTGTTGCTGCTCCCTTTCTTACCTGTTTGTTAGTTTTCATTTATGCATTATCAAATTCTGTATCAAACATATCAAATAGTATTTTAAACTCGTCATTATGCATAAGTAAATCAGGCTGTTTATTTTTTATCATCTCTTTAAACTTACAATATGGTACATATAATATTTCAGATATCTCTTCTTTTTGAAATTGCATATCTTCTATATTCTTATTAGTTCTTAAAATATATAAGTCGTCAAATTCATTATTAATAAATGTTTGTGTATATTTTGAACTTCTTTTTAACGTCTTTATATATTGTAGTTCATTTGTTTTCACCTCTATATTTAATTCTTCTTTTAATTCTCTTATTGCACCCTCTATAGAGCTATCTCCACTAGATAAATGACCTGCACAAGAAATATCAAGCATATTAGGGTGGCTATCTTTATTTGCACTTCTTCTTTGTAATAAAATTTCGCCATTCCCATTAATAATCCATATATGAACTGCTTTATGCCAATCACCATCTCTATGTACATCACTTCTTAACTTCTTTTTTCCTGTTAAATTTCCATTTTCGTCTAATATATCAAAACATTCTTCCATATCTTTCCCCTTTCTTAACACATTTTAATTAATGTTTCAATTGGTTCACTTTGTCTTTGTGGAATTTTTAGAACTTCAAATTTGGAAATTTTATCTCCAAATCTAATCTCTACAATATCACCTATCTTAACCTCATAACTTGGTTTAACAGTTTTTCCATTAACAGAAATCCTGCCACCATCTGCTGCTTCATTTGCAACTGTTCTTCTTTTGATAACTGTTGACATTTTCAAAAACTTGTCTATTCTCATTTCTTTTTATCACTAGTTCTAACTAGCACTCTCCTTTTTTCTCATATTCTTAACGTAAAGCTTCTTCTTTATCATTGCCTTGATATTTCCCATCTTTTATTCTAATAGGATTGTTAGGTTGTGTGTTACTAACATAGCCCTTCTTTTCTTCTCTTATTTCTACATCATATTCTTCTCCATTTGTTAACATTTCTGCAATTATCTCATCACCACTACATATATAAATAGTTTCGTCATCTGACTTCTTTAATAGATAATTATGTCCATGATATTCAAATGTATTATTTCTATTTTTTACTGCTGCCCAAATAGTTTGCTCAAAATTCTTTGAAGTTTCAGTTGGAATTCCTATATACTTCATTTTGTCAAAATAGTTCATATCGTGCTCTTTCTTTACTGCAAAAACTGCCTCTGGCGCATCTTTTAATCTTCCCCAATCTGAAAATTTTTGTGGCTTTTGTGCCCCCTCCTTTTCTACTACTGTATCATCATCTTCTATACGAATAAAATGATGCCCTCCTCTATCTTCTGCTCTATATAATACTAAGTATTCATCTTCTGCCAACTTTGTATCCCCTAATAATCGTACAAACGGAAAAATATCTAATATACTGGACACCTTAGTATCAAAGTCACAATTTCCTGGAAATATACATGTATCAATCTTCAAAGCATATCCACCACAATTAATTGCTTGATTAAAAAGTAATTCTATATCTTGAGCTATTTTCCCATTGAATGCTTCTTGTATTTTTAAAAATTCCCCTCTAATTAATTGCGCTATATAAGAATATTTTGGTGCAAAATATTCATTTCTTTGAGCCTCTGTTTGTAATACTTGCAAAATATCTTCTATGTCTTCTCCTTTTAGTTTTTCTAGTAAAACTCTCCTTCCAAGAACTTCTTTAATCGCTTTTTCTCCGTCCTCTATATTCTTTCATTTCATTATACTGAATATACATTTTTTCATCTTCATCAAGCACCATATTCTTCTTCATTTCATTCAAAGCCTCTACTGATATTGCTTGCTCAAACTCATCATATAATTCATGTAATTGTTCTCTTGTTATCCCTTTTGCTGTATTTGATATATATATTGAATAGGCACCTAATATTCTAGACGTTACATCTTGAAAGTTATATGTAGTTAAATCTTGATGAAATCTTCTTTGAAAATCTATTTCTAATTGTTCTAACCTTTGTTGATATACTCTATCTCTTAATCTTTTTTCAAATTCCATGTATTCCTCCTAGTCTTTTACATTCATTCGTATCTCTTGCCACTCACAATTTGCTAAACAAATCTTCTCACTTGTAACTTTTTTTCCTAATGCTTGTTTTAATGCTTTTTGGTAAATATCTATTTGAACTTGATATTTTTGAGCCACTTGTTTTTCTTTTCCTTTTGGCACATAGTCTGTTTTGAAATCTACTAAATGTACTTGGTCTTGCTCATCTATATAATATAAATCGATCATACCTTGTACTAAAATATTTTTTTCAGAGCCTGCGTCCTTTGCTTCCTTAAAAATTTCCTTAGCTGGTAGATTGATATAAAATGGTTGCTCTTTGTATATTTGTTTTGCTTTTTTTAGTTTTTGGAATAGCTCTGATTTTGTATAACGATATACTAAATTAGCATCTATCGCTTCTGCTTCTATTGATGTAATAATTTCTCTTTGTGCTAATTCTTGGATAAGATTTTGAATATCTTGTAATTCATACTCTTTTCTTTCATCTAATTTTTGAATACATAAGTGAACTAAAGTTCCTTTTTGTGCAGGTGTTAATTTTGTGACTTCTTCATTTTCTAATGGTTTTACTTGTATATATTGTAATCTTTCTTCACTTTCATCTTCTTCCCAATTTACTTGTTTTCCTAAAGAAGGAAGCTGATTTTCCTGTTCTTGCTTTAACTTAGTTACAGAAGTTTTGGTTGGAAGTTTTGTATCTACTTCATAAGCATATTTCCATTCTAAACTCTGCTTTAGTTTAGAGATGTCAACATCTTTTTGCTTTTCTACTTCTTCTTGAATTACCTTTGTAATTTCTATTTCTTCTTTCTCTTGTGTCACTTGCAATTCCTTGATTAAATCTTGTTTTGCAAAAGTTTGTAAAGTTATGATATCACTTAATTCTAATTGTTTTCCTTTTAAAGATATGGTTTTTCCTTGATGAAATAGATACACATATTCTAACCACTCTAAATAGGAACTACATTTTTTCATTAGCTTATAGTCTATCTTGAATGCTTCTTCTCCTGCATAAATAGATAAATTCTTTTTCTTTTCTTGTAGTGCTTTTTGAAAGTCCTTACTTCTTCCTGTGATAATTAGTTTTTCTTTTGCTCTTGTTAAAGCAACATATAAGATTCTTTCTTCTTCTGAAAGGGTTTCTTGTTTTACTTTTAAACTAATTGCTTGTTTGGCAGTAGTTGTGTATTTTAATTTTTTTGTGGTATCAATTAAAGTTGGACCTATTCCCAAATCTTGATGCATTAAAATGACTTCATTTAAATCTCTTAAGTTAAATTTCTTATGAGTATGGCTTAGGAATACTACTGGAAATTCTAGCCCTTTACTTTTGTGGATACTCATAATACGAATAACATTAGCACTTTCTCCAATTAATTTAGCTGAGCCTAAATCTCCGTTTTGTTTTTTTAACTTTTCAATAAATTGGATAAAATGAAATAGTCCTTTAAAGCTTGCTGTTTCATATTGTTTTGCTTTCTCAAACAAAGTTTTCAAATTAGCTTGTCTCATTTCTCCATTTGGCAATAAACCTACATAATGATAATATCCTGTATCTAAATAGATTTGCCAAATTAGTTCATCTAAAGGCAAATATTCTGATTGTGCTCTCCATTTTTCTAATTGCTCTAAAATTGCTTCTATCTTGCTTTTTAGTGGTTCTTCACAAGATATTCTTGTTTTGATAAGGGCTTCATAAAAATTACAATTCCTATCTGTTAATCGAATAGTGATTAATTCATTATCTGTCATTTGCCCTATACTAGACCTTAACACGACTACTAGTGGAATATCTTGCATTGGGTTATTAATTAATTTTAAAATCGATAAAATAGTTTCAATTTCTACACTTTCTAAATACGAAGTAGAACTATCACTAAATACTGGTAAGTCATAATCTGATAATTCTTTTTCATAAATAGGTGCTAAAGTGCTTGTTGCTCTTAATAAAATGACAATATCTTTGGGTTCAATTTGTCTATATCCTTTTTTTCTGTCATATACTTGATAATCACTTTGTAGCAAGCCTTTAATACGTTTTGCTACAAATCTTGCTTCTAATACATCATCTTCTATTCTATCAGTATTTTCTTCTTCCTCTTCTTCACCAATGATAGCAGTAATAGTGTCATCTTCTTTCATATCAATGACATTTAATTCTGTTATTCCTGCATAAGAAGTTTCTTCTTCTGGTTCTGGATAATTTGCTCCATAGTTTAAATATTCATTCTCGTTATAGGTAATGTCTCCTAGTTTTTCACTCATAATGGCTTCAAATACCAAATTTGTAATGTCTAAAATATTATTCCTACTTCTAAAGTTACGGAATAATTGAATTTTCAAATCATCCTTTTCTTGCTTGTCTTCTTTTGTTTGATAGCTTGCATATTTTTGCAGAAACAATTCTGGTCTTGCTTGCCTAAATTTATAAATACTTTGTTTGACATCTCCTACCATAAAGATGTTATTTCCTTTAGAAATACTGGTTAAAATAGCCTCTTGTACCAAGTTGCTATCTTGATACTCGTCAATGGCTATTTCTTCAAATCTTTCTTCATATTTTTTGCTGACTTGTGTTTTGTTCCCTTCCTCATCTAGTAACAATTTTAATGCTAAATGCTCAATATCATTAAAATCTATACAGTTCTTTTCCCTCTTCTTCTCTTTGAAACTTTCACTAAATTCTAAAATGAGCTTTGCTAACTTCTGCAAAATAGGGTAAAGAGTTGCAAAGTCCTCTACAATTTCCTCTGAAGTATTTTGAATTAATTTTGATACCTTTTCCTTGATGTCTTTTTTCACTCTATCTCTAATCTCTTTTGCTTCCTCTTTAATATCTAGAGTTACTTTTTTATCCACTGGCCATTTTCCAAAACTAATCTGATAAACTTTTTGATATACTTCATCCCATGAACTTTCCGCTCCTACCATTTCTTCTAACTGTAAAACATCTTCGCTAATCACTTGATAAAATTTACTACATTCAGGAAATTTCTCTAATTCCTTTTGCACCTTTTTTAATTTTAGGAGACTTCCTTCTAACTCTTCTTGTATTTCCTCTAAAATCACCTTACCTAAAACAGTTTGTCCAAAGTCCAAAGAAGTATCCACCTGAAATTGCTCTACTTTTTCTTGTAGCCACTTTTCGGGGAAAGGACTACTTTGAATAAAGCGGTAGATGGATAATATTAATTCTTGTAATGGCTCATCTCCACGATATCCTGTATAGATTTCTAATAGTTCTAGAAAATCACTATCTTGGTCTATATATTTTTGTTCTAACAAATCTTCTAACACTTCTTGTTTTAATAAATCAATTTCCGTTGTATCTGCAATTCTAAAATTGCTTGGTAAGTCAATTTCATAGAAATGATTACGAATTACATCTAAACAGAAAGAATGTATAGTACAAATACTTGCTTTGTTTAACAAGGTAATTTGTCTTTGTAAATGTTCATTGGATGGGTCTTGTTCTAATTTTTGATAAATGGCTTCTAATATCCTTTCTCTCATCTCTGCTGCTGCGGCATTTGTAAAAGTTACCACTAATATTTTATCAATGTCAATTTTGTCATCAAGAATTTTATGAATCATTCTTTCTACAAGCACAGCAGTCTTACCACTACCTGCGGCAGCAGCTACTAAAATATTGGTATCTTTACTTTCAATTGCTTGTAATTGTTCTGTTGTCCACTTTACCTCTCCCATAAACAAACTTCCTTTTTCATTTTTTTGAGTTTATTATATCTTATGGGGAGCTCATTTTCAATGTTTTTTTAAGTTTTCATTTGCTTTATTTTTAAGAAATGAATGTAAATTGATTTAAATTATAATTGATTAAAATAAAAAAGAGGATAAATATTTGAGAAAATCTTTTAATTCCACATGTGCTTGTTCTAAAATGCTCTTTAGAGTTCCTTTTGCAATTTCTGAGTGCATGGGAATAATATAACTCACGCCTGTTATTTTATTTTTATATTTTACATGGCTTCCTTTTTGAGCAACTTTTTCAAATCCATACTTTTCTAATACTTTTATGATTCTTTTTGGTGGCAATACTGGATATTTTGAACTCATACTGTCACTTCCACTGTCGTAACTAAAATTTCTTTTGGCAAAATTGGTTCTTCATTTTCATAATATAGTTCTAATGCTTCTTTCAAATTTTGAATTGCCTCTTCTATTGTTCTTCCTTGTGAAGCCACACTATTATCTAAACACTTGGCAACATACCATTCTTCTTCTTTTTGAATAACAACATTATATTTAATATTCATTTTGTCCCTCCTTCGCATAACTATATCATAATTCTTTTGTATATAAAAGAGATTTTTTCAAAATATTTTTTTATTTTTTGGTCATACTATTTTTAAGGAGGCTAAAATAGCAATGGATGAAAATATTAATTTAACTATTTTAAATGAAATTGGAAAAGCTACTAGAATGGGACTTTCTAGTATTACCTTTGTTTCTGAAAAGGTAGAAGATGAAACCATGAAACAAGATTTAAGTACACAATACGCAGAATATGGAAAAATATTGGATAAGGTTAATACACAATTTGAAAAATATGGAGAAATACCTGATGCAGAACCACTTATGGATAAAATGATGAGCTGGACTGGCGTTCAAATGAATACTATAACTGATAGTAGCAACTCTCATATTGCTGAATTAATGATACAAGGAAATTTAATGGGAGTAATTGAAAGTCAAAAGTTACTAAATCATAGTCCTGAAATGGAACCTGTTATCAAAGATATTTTAAATGAGTTTATTACGGTTCAAAATAACCATATTGAAAAAATGAAAGAGTATTTATAAGTTTTAAAGAGCATTAGAATTTTCCTCTAATGCTCTTCTATTTGTTATTTCTTTAAATACAATTCAGGGTCTTGTTGTTCATTATTTTTTAATAGTTCAAAATGAAGATGTGGTTCATCTGAAATTTCAAAAGATGCTGTATTACCTACTGTTCCTAAGCTTTGTCCTTGCTTAATTGTTTCACCTTCTACAACAAACTCTGTGCTTAATAAATTTGCATATACTGTTTTATAACCATTAACATGTTCTACAATTACTGTAAGACCATAACGTGGGTCATTTTTAATAGAAACTACTGTTCCATCTGCTGATGATTTTACTACTGTTGTCTTGTCTGCTTTAATATCCACACCATTATGTGTTGCCCATACATCTAAAGTACTAGAATATACTAACTTATTATTTGCAAATTCTTTTACAATTTCACCAGATACTGGCATTTTAAACTCTGGATCTTTTACAGGCTCAGTTGTCTTATTTGGTTTTGTATTATTTTCTTGGTTTGTATTAGTTTTAGTTGTATTTTCTTTATTGGTTGTTGTATTGTTTTGTGCTTCTTGGCTAGTATTCACTGCTATCTTCTCTGTATTTTGGTTATTTTCTTTTGATTCTTGCATTTCATTTACATTTTTTCCCATAGAGGTACTTGTCTCTTCTGCTACTAAATTTCCAATTGTATTATTGTTATTTTTCTTAGCTAACTCAGTACTATTATTTAACTTATTTCCATAAATTAGGAAAGCAATAACAAAAATAATAACCGCTAATGCTAACACACTTCCTGTAATATATAGCATTTTCTTTCCATCTAATCCATCCTCCATTGGTCTTCTTCTATTTTCTCTTCTCATAAAATTTCCTCCTTAAATTCTATTTAGTAGCATTATTGACATTTTTGAGAAAATTATACAAAAACAAATAAACAAATTTTAAATATCCTTTACTTCTACTCCTGTATAGAAATGATGGATAATTTCTTCATATGTTTTCCCCTGCTTTGCTAGACTATCTGCACCTGTTTGGCTCATCCCTACGCCATGCCCATATCCTGTTACTTCAAATTTAATATTCTGCTTTTCCATGGTAATTTTAAAATTTGCAGAACGAAGTCCAAATAGAGTTCTCATTTCAACACCAGACAAAGAAAGATTTCCTACTTGTATTGTCTTTACCCTATTTCCCTCTGTATATTCTTTTACTTTGATACAATCTTTTTTACTAAAGTCAATCTTAAAATCTTTATGTACTTTTTGGATTGTCTCTGTAAATTGTTTTTGAGTAACTGTTACATTAGAAGCATATTGACTATATGCATCCTCTCCTGAAGTTGTAACTGCCTTCAAATAAGGGTATCCGCTTCCTCCCCATACATTGATAGGCGCTTCTGTTGTTCCTCCACTATTAGAATGAAAAAAAGCATTAATTGGTTCATTATTATAAGTTATCATTTTTCCCTGCGTACTATTCACAGCTTTCACAATTTTGTTCCAATACTCTGTTTTTTTGCTATCATCCCATCTAGCTAATCTATCTTCTTTACTAATCCATGCCTGGCAACAAGTAGAATCATCGCAAATATCTGCATTTTCATGTTTTTTACTATTATGCACAATTTTATATAAAGTAAACGTCCTTGCCACTACTGCTTGTGCTTTTAAAGCTTCTTCTGCAAAACTTGCTGGCATTTCACTACTTACCACTCCATATAAATACTCATCTAAAGAAAGTTCTTCTACCTTTTTTGTTTTCTTATGGTATAGCTTCACTGTCTTATATTTTTTGTAATCATAAGTTACTTTTGGAATAACCTCTTCATTTTGAGGTATATTGGTTTCTTGTGCTTTTTTGAAAGATTTAGTAAATAGTATAGGAATCAAAAAACACAATGCTAGAAATATCAAAAAATATATAATATACTTTTTCATTAAAATCTCCTTGTTTTAATAATTTGAATATATCTATGATAAAAGTGAAGACCGCGTAGCGACCAACCGAAGCAAAGCGTAGGGCGATTGGAGCAACCATCATATAATTTGTACAGGAAATCCTTGATTTCCTTATACATTTGGCGGTTTGCGACCTACAAGGTCAAACGCTATCATAGATATATTCAAATTGTATTAACTATAGATATTTAAACAGCCAACTTCGTCCTCATTCTTTCCAAAGTCTTCTTCTCTATTCGCGAAACTTGCACTTGTGTAATTCCTAAAATCTTGGCAACTTCTGTCTGCGTTTTTCCTTTATAATACCTTAAAACAATAATTTGCTTTTCTTGGTCTTGTAAATTTTTTAGTGCCTCCTGAATACAAAGTCGATTACTAATCATTTCTTCTTGATTTGTCCCACTTTCCATTTTATCTAATAAACAAATTCCATCTTCATCGCCATCATAAGCAGGTTGATAAATAGATTCCATTGGTCTAAATGCATCCATTGCTAAAGTCAGTTCTTCTTTAGAAGTATTTAATATTTCTGCTAATTCTTCTATTTTTATCTCTTTTCCTGTTTTCCTATAGTATTCTTTTTGTTCTTCTAAAGCCTTCATTGCCAGTTCTTTGATACTTCTACTAATCTTTACTGGTCCATCATCACGAAGATACCTTTTCACTTCTCCTAAAATATATGGCACAGCATAAGTAGTTAATTGAACTTCAAAGCTTGCGTCAAATCTTTTAATACATTTAATAAATCCCATAACTGCCACTTGGTATAAATCTTCTAGCTCATATCCTCTATCTTGAAATCTTTTTACAATGCTCCAAATAAGCCCTTTGTTTCTATCAATTAATTTCTGCATTGCCTCTTGATTTCCTGATTGTGCCTCTATCACATCTAAATTATTATTTGCATAGTCTTCCTGCATAAAAAAAATGCCTCCTTCATATTAATTGATTAGAGCATTTTTTTCTTCTTCTATTTCTTCTTGTTTTTCTTCTTTTTTTATTGTTTTCTTCATTACTATTTTTGTTCCAATTCCAACAACAGATTGTATTTCCACTTCATCCATAAAACTTTCCATTATGGTAAATCCCATTCCAGACCTTTCTAAATTTCCTTTTGTTGTGTACAGTGGTTTCCTTGCTAATTCTATATCTTCAATTCCTTTTCCATTGTCCGATATTTCTACCTCAAGTGTGTCTTCTAGCAATTTTGCTTTTATCTTTACATTCCCTTCCGTATCTTCATATCCATGAATAATACAATTAGTTACAGCTTCTGATATAGCTGTTTTAATATCTGCCAATTCTTCAATTGTTGGATCTAGTTGGCTAGCAAACGCAGCCACTGTAATACGTGCAAACGCTTCATTGTTGGACTTGCTAATAAAGCTAAGTTCCATTTCGTTATCATACATACTTTTCATTTTTCTCTCCTCTTTTCTTTCACTATATCTAAAATCTTTGTCTATCCTACCTTTTCACTTTCTTCTACTGGAATAATTCTCACTACTCCACTCATCTCTAACATTTTCTTCACTGCCTTACTACTATTAATAATTTTAGTACTTCCTCCTAATAGCTTTGCTAGCTTATATCTTCCTATCAATAGACCTATTCCTGCACTGTCCATAAAAGAAACTTTACTAAAATCAAACACAACTTCTCTAGGCATAAATCTTGTAATTTCATAATCCATTTTCCTCCTTAGTTTTTCTGTAGTATGATGGTCAATTTCTTCTGTTATTTGAATATATAACAGCTTGTCCATTTCATCAAATTCTATATTCATCTTGTATTCCTCCTTATCTTTTGCTTGTCCACATTATACATTTTTTTTAAAGTCTTGAATAGAGTAAAATATAAGAGGTTTTGTCGTTTTTTTAGAACTTTTCGACTTTTTTCGACTTTACATGTTAGTAAATATTTTATTTTAGCAAAACAAAAACGCTCCTATAAAATGGAACGCTTTTTGTTTGTTATATTATTTTTCCTCCACCTACTACTATATCATCTATATAAAATACAGCTGATTGACCTGACGTAATTCTTGCTACTTCCTCATCAAAAATAACTTTTATGGTATCTTCTTTTAACATTTCTATTGTTGCTAGATATTCTTTACTAGAATATCTGGTTTTTACCATTACTTCCATCGGCTCTTCTAATTTATCTATCAATAGGAAGTTCACCTGATTTACCAACATTTCCTTTTGATAAATTTCTTTTTCCGTCCCAACAATCAATTCATTTTTTTCTGGCTGAAAACCTATAACAAATAATGGCTCTAGGTAAGCAATTCCTAGTCCTTTTCTTTGACCTATTGTATATCGATACAAGCCTTGATGCTTTCCTAGAATTTCCCCTTTTTGATTAACAATATTTCCTTCTTTCGCTTTTAAATCAGAGTTCTCCTCTAGGAACTTTTTATAATCTCCATCTGGAATAAAGCAAATATCTTCACTATCTGGCTTACCTGCTACTTCTAGTCCATGTTCTCTTGCAATCTGTCTTATTTCTTCTTTACTCTTCATATTCGCTAGTGGAAATATTACTTTGGAAACTAGGTCCTTTGGTATGTTATACAATACATAACTTTGATCTTTTGCAATATTATCTGCCTTTTTAATAACATCTCTTCCATATTTTTCACTATATTCTGTTTTAGCATAATGTCCTGTTGCTATATAGTCTATTCCTAGTTCTTTTGCTTTTTCGTACATGTAACCAAATTTTAAATATTTATTGCATTCAATACATGGATTAGGAGTTCTACAATTTTTGTATTGACAGATAAAATCTTGAATTACATGCTTTTGAAATAACTCTTTACCATCTAATACATAATGCTCTATCCCTAATTTATCACACACTTTTTTTGCCTCTTGAACAATATCTGTTTCACCATTTTCTTGTGAATTTTCCCATAATCTTAAAGTGATACCGTATACTTCATAGCCTTGTTCTTGTAATAGAATGGCAGATACTGCACTGTCAACTCCTCCGCTCATACCTAGTAGAACCTTTTTCTTATCGCCTTCTTCTTCCATCTAATTCCTCCAAATGTTCTGTTTTTGGAAAAGAGAACCGTCCCATTTTCCACTCTTATAAACTTCCTAATCTCTCTTCTACTTTTGCAAGCATTTCTTCGTATTTAGCAAGCTTTGCTTTTTCCTCATTAATTTTGGCCTCTGGTGCTTTATTGACAAATCCTGGATTAGAAAGCATTTTTTGCCCTCTTGCAACTTCTGCTTCTAATTTTACTTTTTCTTCTTGTAATCTCTTTTTCTCTTCTTCTAAGTCCACTAAATCTTCTAATGGCATATATAATTCTATATCCTCTTGCATAATGGTAATTGCATTTTCAGGAAGTCCTGTTCTATCTTTTTGAACCGTTACTTTTGTTCCAAATCCTAATTTTAATAAGATCTCTTCTGCCTCTCTAATTTCTTTTTCATATTTATCAGTAACAAAGATTAATTCTGATTTTTTAGATGGATGTATATTTCTAGTAGCTCTTACATTTCTAATTTCTACAATTAACTTCTTTAATCTTTCCACAAATTCTTCTTCTTTATCAAAAGCAAATTTTTCTCTCATATCTGGCCACTTAGCCACAATTAAATCTTCTGTTCCAAATACAATTAAATGAGAATAAATCTTTTCCGTGATAAATGGCATAAATGGATGTAATAGTTTCAAAGAAGATGCTAAAATATGGCTTAACACATCACTAACTGGAACTTTGATATTGTCATCTTCGCTATAAATTCTAGGTTTTACCATTTCAATATACCAATCACAATATTCATTCCAAATAAAGCTATAAATCTTATCAAGTGCAATTCCTAAATCATAATTATCAATGTTCTTTGTGACATCAACTACTAATTTATCAAACTTATTCAAAATCCATTTATCTTCTAGTCTAAAATATGTTGGGTCATATGCCATATTCTTTTCAAAAGCTTCATAACAAAAATCTCTTACCTTTTGTTCATCTGCTAAATTACTACTTACAAATTTTGCTGCATTCCATACTTTGTTAGCAAAGTTAGAAGCTTGCTCTAATTTTTCAGGCATATAACGGATGTCATTTCCTGCTGAAATACCTAGTACTAATGAAAAACGTAGGCTATCTGTTCCATATTGGTCAATAATTTCTAATGGGTCAATTCCATTTCCTAAGCTCTTAGACATTTTTCTTCCTTGACTATCTCTCACAATTCCATGGATAAACACATCTTTAAATGGTGGCTTTCCAGTATGCTCTAGTGCTGAGAAGATCATTCTTGCTACCCAGAAGAATATAATATCATAACCTGTAACTAAAGTACTAGTTGGATAAAAATATTCAAAATCTTCTGTTTTTTCTGGCCAACCCAAAGTAGAAAATGGCCATAATGCTGAGCTAAACCATGTATCTAGCGTATCTTCATCTTGTTTTAGATGGGTACTTCTACATTTGGTACATTTTTGTGGTTCTTGTTCAGCTACTATCACTTCACCACAGTCTTCACAGTAATAGGCTGGAATTCTATGTCCCCACCATATTTGTCTTGAAATACACCAGTCTTGGATATTTTCCATCCAATTAAAATAGGTCTTTTCATATCTTTCTGGAACAAATTTAATCTCTTTGTTCTTAACTGCTTCAATTGCAGGCTTTGCTAAAGGCTCCATTTTTACAAACCATTGCTCTGAAATATGTGGTTCAATGGTATGATGGCAACGATAGCATTTTCCTACATTGTGGTTATAGTCCTCTGTCTTAATTAAGTATCCTTCTTTTTCTAGTCTTTCTACAATTTTTTGTCTTGCTTCTAATAATTCCATTCCTTGATACTCTGGTACAAGGTTACCCATCTTAAAGTTTTCGTCAAATACTTCTACTATTTCCAAATGATGTTTTACTGCTGCACTATAATCATTAGGATCATGAGCTGGTGTTAACTTTACAGCACCTGTTCCAAATTCTGTTTCTACAAATTCGTCTGCTATAATTGGAATTTCTTTATTCATAATTGGCAATATTACCATTTTACCAATTAAGTCTTTATATCTTTCATCACTTGGATGAACTGCAACACCAGTATCGCCAAGCATAGTTTCTGGTCTTGTAGTTGCAACAATAACATATTTGCCTTCTTCTCCTTTAATAGGATATTTGATATGCCATAAATGTGTTGGTTCTTCTTCATATTCTACTTCTATGTCTGAAATGGAAGTATCACAATAAGGGCACCAGTTAATTAATCTTTTTCCCCTATAAATTAATCCCTTTTTATACAACTCTACAAAAACGTGCTTTACGCTATTAGATAACCCTTTATCCATGGTAAAACGTTCTCTTGACCAATCACAAGAACAACCTAACTTCTTCAATTGGTTTAATATCGTTCCACCATATTCTTCTTTCCATTCCCATGCCTTTTCTAAAAAGCCTTCTCTTCCTAAGTCTTCTTTTGTAATTCCTTGTTTCTTTAAGTTTTCTACAATCTTTGCTTCCGTAGCAATTGACGCATGGTCTGTACCAGGTACCCACAATGTGTTATACCCTCTCATTCTTTTATATCTAATTAGAATATCTTGAAGTGTCTCATCTAAAGCATGTCCCATATGCAATTTCCCTGTAATATTTGGAGGCGGAATTACAATAGTATATGGCTCTTTGCTTTTATCTTTAGATGGTTTGAAATATCCTTTTTCATTCCACTCTTGATAAATCTCCTCCTCAAAACTTTTTGGTTCAAACTTTCCTTCTAATGGCTTACGATTACTCAT
>JAAWNJ010000031.1 GCA_022798895.1 Clostridia bacterium
GTTATCTGTAAGGTCGTTTCACTCCCAACAGCTAACTTTGCTACACTTTGTTTCTGCATAAGTTATCTGTAAGGTCGTTTCACTCCCAACAGCTAACTTAAAAAGGGAAACAAAAGCTAATACTGACTATTTGCAGTTATTGTTGTTATTTCTTTCATTGTTGTTATTATTTTGATTATTCTTGTTGTTATTTTTATTTTGTTTATTTTGCTTTTCTGACATAAAGAACACCTCCATTTCTTTTTAGTAATATTATTTTGCACAATAAATTGAAAATTTATTCAAAAAAGAATATAATTGTATCAACTTAAAAAGATTTTTCAAATTTACAAAAATTGAAAGAATGGATAATCAATATAACATATGAAGGAATAGAAGGGATAAAAGCATGCAAGAAAAACGAATGATAGATAAAGCAAAGTTCATAAGAAGAGTAATATTATTGTTACTAATTATTATTTTAGTTGTTCTAATTCAAAGGATTATTTCAAGAGACATGAAGCAAGAAGGTATAAGCAATAATAACTCAGAAAATATAGTTGAAACTAACAAAAATATAAATAGAAATGAACTTGAAAATAAGTCAATAGATAAAATAACAGTGGTTATGAAGAAGGAAGAAACACCAGAGGAGAAAAAAGAAGTAGAGTTAGATTGGAGTTTGTTATTAGTTAATACATATAATAAAATGCCAGATGGTTATCAGGTTCAGTTAGAAAGTATTGATCAATATAGAAGTTTTGATATAAGAGCAATTCAGCATCTAACAGAAATGATACAAGCCATTAGGTATGTAGGTATTTCAAATGTTTGGATACAATCAGCTTATAGAAATCCAGAAGATCAACAAACTTTATTTGAAGAACAAGTACAAGCATATATCTATCAAGGATATAATGAGAAGGCAGCTAGGGAATTAACAGAAAAAATGATTAATAAGCCTTGGCACAGTGAGCATAATTTAGGGCTAGCTATAGATTTTAACTATGTAAATAGAGAATTTGAAAATACAGCTGCATTTCAATGGTTACAAGAAAATGCACAAGATTATGGCTTTATTTTACGTTATGCAGAAGAAAAAGAGGATATTACAAAAGTAAGTTATGAACCTTGGCATTGGAGATATGTAGGAATAGAACACGCAAAAGCAATGAAAAGCCAAGATTTGTGCTTAGAAGAATATATTGAGCAAATAACCAATGATTAATAGTTTTATAGTCAAGGGGTAAAAGTTACAAAATGTTAACTATAATATTCCCAAAAGTGAGAAAGTATAGTATAATAACGAAAAACTAAGAAGGAGAGAATGTTAGAAAATAGAATCTAACATTGATAGAAAAATGAATAATTTAGTAATAGGAATTGAAGGGCATGTTGGGGCAGGAAAGACTGCTATATGTAAAGAGTTATTGAATAAAATACCAAATAGCATTTTGCTACAAGGTGGAAATTTATATCGTGGTATTGCTTATGCTTTACTTCGCTCAGGTGCTAATTTAGAAGAGTTAAAGCAAAATATGAAGCAGACAGATATCAAGCAAATTATGGAGAAATTAAAAATCCAGATTGCAATTGAGAATAGGGATACGGTTATTTATATGGATGGGAAAAAGATAGAGGAGGAGCTTTTACAATCAACAGATTCTTCTTTAGCTGTTTCTGAGATTAGTAATGTAGCAGATAATCAAAATTTTTACTTGTTTGGAAGAACGCTGATTGAACAATTTAAAGAGAGACTTCATGTAATTGTTTCAGGAAGAGATTTAATGAAAATCTACCCAAATTTAGATTATCATTTTCTAGTAACAGCTTCTTTAGAGGAACGTGTTAGAAGAAAGTGCATAAAATATAACAACACAATCAGTCAAGAAGAAGTAAGGCAAAATATTATACAAAGAGACAAAGTGCAAGAGCAATCAGGGTATTATAGGCAATATGAAAATACTATTTTAGTAGATGTGACTGACTGTGAAACAATAGAAAAGTCCGCTAAAGAAGTATTAAAGTATATAAAGGAGGTTTAGATTTTGGAATACCAAAATGAGAAATTGGAAGAATTTGAACAATATATAACTGGAAAAAAAGTAGCGATTATAGGTTTAGGAATTAGCAATATTCCATTATTAGATTATTTTTATAAGCTACATTGCAAAGTTAGTATTTTTGACAAAAGAGAAGAAGAAAAGCTAGATAAACAAGCAGTAGAGAAAATTCAAAACTATGCCTTTGAACTATATACAGGAGCAGAGGCTATGAAACATTTAGCTGGTTTTGACATTATTTTTCGTTCTCCAAGTTGTAGACCAGATACACCAGAAATTGTTAAGGAATTGGAAAGAGGAGCAGTTTTAACTTCCGAAATTGAGATGTTAATGCAAACCTGCCCAGGTACTATTATTGGAATTACTGGAAGTGACGGAAAAACTACTACCACAAATTTAATTTACCATATTCTAAAAGAAAAAGGTTATCATTGTTATTTAGGTGGTAATATTGGTATTCCACTATTTACTAAGGTAAATGAAATGAAACCAGAAGATATGGTTGTATTAGAACTTAGTAGTTTTCAATTAATGGATATGCAGGTAAGCCCACATATTAGTGTAATAACGAATGTATCACCAAATCATTTAGACATTCATAAGTCTTATGAAGAATATATTGATGCTAAGAAAAATATCTTTAGATATCAAAATGAGGATGATATTCTAGTTATTAATTATGATAACACCATTACAAGAGATTTAAAAACAGAAGCAAAAGGAAAAGTGATTTATTTTAGCAGAAAGCAAAAATTAGAAGATGGTGTAATTTGTGATAGTGGTATTATCAAATCTTGTAAAGAAAAAGTAAGAAGACATATTTTAAATACAAAAGACATTTTACTTCGAGGAGTACATAATCATGAAAACATCTGTAGTGCAATTGCAGCTACTGCTAGCCTAGTAGAACCTGAAATGCAGCTTGAAGCAATTAAAAAGTTTAAAGGTGTTGAACATAGATTAGAGTTTGTGAGAGAATTAAATGGTGTGAAATGGTATAATGATTCTATAGGAACTTCTCCAACAAGAACAATTGCAGGCTTAAACTCTTTTTCAGAAAAGATTGTACTAATTGCAGGAGGATATGACAAGCATTTAGATTATACACCTATCGCAAAGCCAATTGTCGCCAATGTTAGTAAATTAATTTTAGTGGGAGCAACTGCTCCAAAAATAGAGGAAGTAGTAGTGCAAGAGTTAGAAATGCAAGGAAAAGAATTGCCAATTTATCATTGCAACACATTACAAGAAACAGTAGAGAAAGCCTATGAGATAGCAAACAGTGATGAGATTGTTTTATTTTCACCAGCAAGTGCAAGTTTTGACATGTTTAAGAATTTTGAAGAAAGAGGAGAAATGTTTAAAGAATTAGTAAATCAGCTATAATAGTAACCATTTATTGATATGGTACATATGATACAGTAAATGAAAAGGAGGTATCATATGTATTATCAAAATTATGAAGACTATATGCGTCAAGTATTAGGATATCCAATGAATGATCCTAATATTTACGAAACATATGATTATAGAAGTGACCAAATGTATCAAGATACATATTCTGATAGAAATCAGATAATGTCTACATTGCCTGAAGAAGAAATGAGGAAATGTTATCCAGATATTTATCACTTGGTAAATCCAATGGTTTGCAAAGTGTGTGAAACAAATACTCAGCCGATTACAAAAGAATTGATAGAAAAAATGACAGATGAAGTATATATGGCTATTGAGGATACATCTACCACAGTAAATATTAGAGTGAATGCTCCAAAGACAGAAGAAAGTCGAGTATCAAATGCTAATACAAATAAAAATAATCATGAAGAGATAAGAAATTCTAAAGTTAGAACAGAAAGAACTAATAAGAGTATCGATACTAACACAGAGAATAGAGAAGTTAAAGTAAACAATACTTCTGTGATAGAAAATAGAGAGACTTCTCCTGTTGCTGAAACAAGACATTCTAATTCTAGTTTGAGAGATTTAATTAAAATTTTAATTTTAAATCAACTATTAGGAAATAGACCAAGACCACCAAGACCACCTCGTCCTCCATTTCCAGGAGGACCAGGAATGCCGCCACCAAGACCACCATTTCCAGGAGGAAGGCCTCCAATGGGACCAGGTGGTAGGCCACCAATAGTACAACCAAGAGAATATCCAGATTACTTAGAATTTTAAAATAAAAATCAAAAAAATTAGATTGCTAAAAATTGGAAAGATATACAAAAACAGATTGTATATCTTTCTGTTTTTGTGAAAAAATAATAGTAATTAGTTTTTTATCAATTTAATGTATTACAACGTTTGTCTTCACTAGACGTTTTCTTCTTATGCACTACATTAAAAATGGTAAAAATACTAAATTTTAAGGAAAGAAGGTAAAGCAAAATGAAAGTAAAAGATTGTATGTGTAATGAAGTATGTTGTGCTACACCGAATAGTACAGTAAAAGAATGTGCTGATATGATGTGTAATAAACACATTGGGTGTGTTCCAGTATGTGATAATACACAAAATGTAGTTGGTTTAATTACAGACCGTGATATTATCTTAAGATGTGTTGCTTGCAATAAAAATCCTCAAACTACACCAATTAGTGAAATTATGACTTGCAATCCTTGTTGTTGTACTCCAGAAGCAGATGTAACAGAAGCTGAAAAATTAATGTCTGAAAACCAAGTAAAAAGAATTCCAGTAGTAGAGAATAACAGAATAGTAGGAATTTTAACATTAGGTGACTTAGCAGCAAACACTTGGGTAGATAATGGAGAGGTAGATAATACTTTAAATAATATCTGTAAATGTAATGAGAAAAATGCAGAATAGTTCTAGCTAACAACAAACAATTATTTTTAACAATGCCATAATACATAGATTTTATAGTATTATGGCTATATTTTTAAATAATTTAAGTATACAATAATTGACATACTTAGCATAACTTTATATAATTAGCACATAATAAAAGCAGGAGGAATATTACATATGGTTATTGATATGAATTATTGGGGAAAGGTATTAAAGAATATTGCAGTTTTAGCTTTAACCATTTTAGGAGTTTATTTAGGATTAAAATTAGCAATATTTTATATGCCATTTCTTGTCGCTTTCATTATTGCTTTAATGTTAGAACCTTGTATTCGTTTTATTATGAAAAAGACAAAATTAAAAAGAAAAGCAAGTTCCATTTTAGTTTTTGTGATAGCAATTATTACTATAGTAGGTTTGCTTATTTGGGCGGGAGTTACTATTGTATCAGAAGCTTCTAACTTGTTAACCAGTCTAAATGAATATTTTGAAAAAGGATATGCACTAGTGCAAGATATGCTTTCAAAGATTGATTTTAATAGATTACAAATACCAGAAAATATTATGAACACCATTCAAGAATCAGCTATGGAGTTTTTAGGAACACTAACAGAATGGGCTAAAAATGCTTTGACAGGAGCAATTAACTTTTTAACATCTATACCAACAATAGGAGTATATACAGTTATAACATTACTATCTTTATACTTTATGTGTGTAGATAAAGTATATATGATAGACCAATTAGAACATCATTTACCACAAACATGGGTGAAAAAAATAGGAGTACATTTAAAAGGATTAGTAAAATCTTTAGGGGGATATTTGAAAGCAGAACTTACACTGGTACTTATCTCTTTTATTATATCTGTCATAGGATTATATATTTTCCATTTTGTAGGTTTAAATGTAGAATATCCATTATTGATGGCGTTGATTATAGGGTTTGTAGATTTATTGCCAATTTTTGGCTCAGGAACATTTATGGTGCCTTGGGCAATTATTTCAGCTTGTACAGGTGACTTTAGTTTGGCAATTGCTATTTTGGTGTTATGGGCAATTATGTCCATTGTAAGACAAATGATAGAACCTAAAATAGTAAGTCGGACATATTGGAATTCATCCAATTTTTACACTGATTGCCATGTATACAGGTTTCAAATTTATAGGTGTATTAGGAATGATTATAGGCCCAATATTATTAATTGTTTTGAAAAATATATTTGCTACATTTATTGACAAAGGAGTATTTAAATCCATTTTTGAAAGGTAGCTTTCATACAATTATATAAAGTAAAGAACTAGAAAATGAAATAGTAGAAAAAATAGATTAAAAAACAATGGGAGAAGAATGAAATGGAACTAACAGCAACCTATATTATTTCACAAATATTTGCAATACTAATGTATGCATTATTAGCATCAACGTATTATTTAAAAAATAGAAAGGCTGTGCTAACCATTAATATTTTAGCAATGGTAGCACAAGCTATTTCTTTTATTTGTTTAAAAGCATATACAGGATTAGCAATGGACATAGTTGCGATTATCCGCAATATTATATTTATGGCGGATGAAAAGAAGAATGGTAAAAGTGAAAAAGCTACTAAAAAAGATATTATTATTTTAGCAGTAATATATTCTATTACCATACTATTAAGTGTATTTACTTATAATGGAATTCTTAGTCTATTTTCTGTATTGGGTACTTTCTTATACACTTATTCTGTGTGGCAGAAAAATACCAATACATATAAGTTACTTGGAATTCCAACAAGTATGTCATGGATAACATATAATATTTATATTAAATCCATTTTTGGTGGTATTTTAGAAAGTATTGTACTGCTTTGTTCAGGTGTAGGATACTTGTTAGCAAAAATAAAGTCAAACAAGGAAACAAAAGTACAAACTAATACACAGAAGTAGAAGTGGTTACAAAAGAGTCATCAGGAGGATAGACATATTCTTCAGATGGCTTTTCTATTTTTTGTATTTTTTCAATTTGAAGAATAGGCATTTCGCCATGATAATTTCCTTTTGTAATTTTCCCTTCAATTTCCACCCAAGCATTATCTTCATATTTTGTAGCTTCTTCATATTCACACAAAAAGCCTACAACAACAGTTTGAAAGTCAGAAGATACTACCATATTTCTACCTAATACAAATTGAGTTTGTGTAAAATCTATCACACGATAAACAAAACCAGAAAACTTGATTTTTTGACCAACATATTGATCTGTATTTTCATGTACTGTCTTTAAAACATTTGTATAATTATTTACCTTTAATTCTTGCACTTCTTCTGTTTTAATAGCATCATTCGTTTTAAAGAAATTGTTGCCTAAAATACGATAACAGACTATAGCTGTAATAATAAGAATAGCTACAAAAAGCAAGCTTAATAAAATTTTACCTAATTTATTTCCATTAACTTTTAAATTACAAATAAACATACATTTCCATCCTTTTTAGTTTTTATAAATATATGTAATAGGAAAGAAAGATATGTCGTAGAAGATAAAAAATAAGTGAGAATTATCAAGAAGATTTATTTTCTTGGTAATTCTCACTTGAGCGATGTTACTTATAACATTGCCAATATAACATGTTAAAAAAATCAGAGACAAATGTCAGAGTAGAAGAGTGTCTTAAAGCTTTGGAATAAAAGCAGCTTTCCAAAGTAGCAAGAAACCAAGCATTTCCATAAGTGGAAGAAAGGGCAGAAAGCTCAACTTTTTGATAACTGTATATCGTTTCTAAAACTGCCTCATCTCCCAAAAGAAAACTGATTTCATATGCTTTAGGCTCAGAAATGAGCGTTCGTACACACTCAAAAGCAAAGCTACAAGATCTTTTTTCTGTACGAGAAAATACGGACATAAGAGCACACATTAAGCAGGACGCTACATCAAAATCCGTAAAGTCAAATCGAGAGGACTTACAAATTTGTGCCAAAGACTGAATATATAAGTCAAAGTCCTTTACCCATTTTTCGTCCAAATCAATTGTGCTATACTCTGGCTTAGCTAGTACACTTTGTACTAAATCTACATAAGATTGATGCTTCTTTTGATAGTCAAAGAGTGTCCGTTGCAGTAGTCTTTTCTTTGCTTTTTCCTCTTTATATTCAGAATAATAAATAGGAAAGACTATAATAAACACACAAATAAGAGTTGAAATAACTCCAATAGTATTTCTTACTCTTTCAAGACCATATGCACTGAAACAGGGTAATTTTACAACGATAGGCGTAAAGTATTTAGGTACAAAGAATGTGAAGAACAGCATCAATGCAATTAGTTTTACTGCTAGGATGCCATAAAAATGCCTCCTCCAAAACTCCTTCAGTTTTTTTAACATATTATTTTCTCCCTTCAAAAATTATTTTCTTAGGATTTTGCTACTTGCCATTTAACACATTTCGCATGGCTACGAAGAATAAAAAAATTATATCATAAACTTGCAGTAATTTCAAATTTTCCTTGCGATTTTTTTACAAAAGTGATATAGTAACAAAGAATATATTTAACGTTAGGAAGGAAGAAAACAATGGGATTATTTAAAACATACAGTGAAAAAGAAGTAAAGAGAGTAAAGCCAATTGTAGAGAAGATTAACAGTTTAGAAGGCGATTTTCAAAAATTAACAGATGAGCAGTTAAGAGGTAAAACACTAGAGTTTAAAAAGCAATTAGAAGAAGGTAAAACCTTAGATGACATTTTACCTGAAGCATTTGCAACTGTAAGAGAAGCATCAAAAAGAGTATTAGGAATGAGACACTTTGATGTCCAATTAATTGGTGGTATTATTCTTCACCAAGGAAGAATTGCAGAAATGAAAACAGGTGAAGGTAAAACATTAGTTGCCACATTACCTGTATATTTGAATGCCTTAACAGGAAAAGGTGTACATGTTATTACAGTTAACGACTACCTAGCCAAAAGAGATAGTGAATGGATGGGAAAGGTATATAAATTTTTAGGTCTAACTGTTGGACTAGTTATTGCAGGAATGGAACCAGAAGCTAAAAGAGAAGCTTATCATGCAGATGTTACTTATGGTACTAACAATGAATTTGGTTTTGACTACCTAAGAGATAACATGGTTATTTATAAAGAGCAATTAGTGCAAAGAGAACTTAACTATGCTATTGTTGACGAAATTGATAGTATTTTAGTAGACGAGGCTCGTACACCACTTATTATTTCTGGACGTGGAACACAATCCTCTGATTTATATAAAAAGGCTGATAACTTTGTTAGAAGACTAACACCAAAAGTGATTGTAGAAGAAGATTTAAAAGATGAAGAACAAGCAGAAGACAACGAAAATTACGATTATATTGTTGACTTAAAAGCAAAATCGGCATCTTTAACACAAAAAGGTATTGAGAAGGCTGAAAGAGAATTTAACTTAGAAAATTTCAATGACATTGAAAATTCTGAATTAGTACACAATGTTAACCAAGCTTTAAGAGCACATGGTATCATGAAAAAAGATATTGATTACATTGTAAAAGATGGGGAAGTATTAATTGTAGATGAATTCACAGGACGTATCATGTATGGAAGAAGATATAATAATGGACTACATCAAGCAATTGAAGCAAAAGAACATGTTAAAATTGCAGATGAATCTAAAACACTTGCAACCATTACCTTCCAAAACTACTTTAGAATGTATGATAAGTTATCTGGTATGACTGGTACTGCGATGACAGAAGAAGAGGAATTTGAAGAAATCTATCATTTAGATGTTATTGAAATTCCAACCAATAAGCCAATGATTCGTGATGACCATCATGATATCATTTATAAAAATGAAGATGCTAAATTTAGAGCAGTTATTCAAGATATTAAAGAAAGTCATGAAAAAGGTCAACCTGTTCTAGTGGGTACAGTTTCTATTGAAAAATCTGAGAAGTTAAGTAACTTATTGAAGAAAGAAGGAATTAAGCATGAAGTATTAAATGCTAAATCCCATGAAAAAGAAGCTGAAATCATTGCACAAGCTGGTAAATATGGTGCAGTTACCATTGCAACAAATATGGCTGGTCGTGGTACCGATATTATGCTTGGTGGTAACAGTGAATATCTAGCTAAACAAGAAATGAGAAGACAAAGATATACAGAAGAACAACTAGAACAAGCAACAGCTTTCAATGAAACACAAGACCAAAGTATTATAGAAGCAAGAAAGAAATTTAAAGAATTAGAAGAAAAGTTTGACCAAGAAATCAAAGAAGAAAAAGAAAAAGTACTTGCAGTTGGTGGATTAAAAATTATTGGTACAGAAAGACATGAGTCTAGAAGAATTGATAATCAGCTTCGTGGACGTAGTGGACGTCAAGGTGATCCAGGAGAATCAAGATTCTATATTGCATTAGACGATGATTTAATGAAAATCTTTGGGGGAGATGCAATTACTAGAGTATATAACACATTAGGTGCTGATGAAGATATGCCATTAGAGTCTAAAATACTTTCTAATGCAGTAGAAACTGCTCAAAAGAAAGTAGAAGGACAAAACTTTAGTATTCGTAAAAATGTATTAAGATATGATGATGTTATGAATGTACAAAGAGGCACAATTTATGAAGAAAGAAGAAGAGTTCTTGATGGAGAAGACTTAAAGAAAAATATATTAAATATGATAGATAACCTAGCTGGAGAAACTGCTATGGAATATTTATCAGAAGTTGCAGACTTTAACTTAGATGCATTTAACCAAGATGTTAGTGTTAATTTTGGTATTACAGAATTAGAATCTACCAAAAAAGATAAAATTGTATTAAGTGAAGTAACTGAAGAGTTAAAACAAAAAGCACATCAAATTTATGAAGAAAAAGAACAAGAAATTGGCGCTGAAAATATGAGAGAACTTGAAAGAGTTATCATGTTAAAAATTGTTGATGATAGATGGATGGATCATATTGAAGCAATGGACGAATTGAAAAATGGTATTGGTCTTCGTGCTTATGGTCAAAAAGACCCTGTTGTTCAATACAGAATGGAAGGCGCAGACATGTTTGACCAAATGAATATGGACATTCAAACAGATGTTATCAAGTTCTTAATGAATGCTAGAAAAAGAGAAGAAAACCTACAAAGAACCACTTCTGTTAAAATTACAGGAGAAGGATTTGAAGATACATTAAAGGACTTAGATACACAAGCTCCTAGAAAATCAGGTGGAAATATGACTGTTGTCAATACTGCTCCAAATGTAGGAAGAAATGACCCTTGCCCATGTGGAAGTGGTAAAAAGTACAAGAATTGTTGTGGGAAGTAGCCTACTACAAAGGTTTGCAGTTAGGAGTAAAAATGTAAATGTCATCATTTTGTCATCCTAAATTTTAAGTTGCTGACAGTTTTCAAATAAGTTATAAAGATAAATTGACAAAAGCAGATAGTTATTTGTACTGAGCCCAAAAAGTTGGACAGTATAAATTAGGCTACTAACATGGAATGTTCTCTGTATTGAACAGGAGACATTCCATTTAGTTTGCTCTTAATTCTTCTGTTATTATAATATTCTATATATTCAATTATATCTTTTTCTAATTCTTCTATATTTTTATATTCTTTTTAAAATAAAAAGAAGGTAATGCATTGCAATATATAACAAATTTAGATAGAAAAAAGTTAGGAGTATATGAAAGCAAGTTAATAACAGAAGAGGTAATTTTAACAGATGAAAGATTATATGAACATATACTATTATTCCACGAAGAAGAATATAAACAGTTAAGACCATATATCAAAAGCATAATTGAAAATCCTGATTATATAGTAGAAGATAATAGACATGAAGATACAATGATATATTTAAAGCAAATTGATGATGTGGGAAAGAATGGAAGAGTTGTTATAAAATTAGCTTTAGGACAAGATGAAGAGCATAATAAAAATTCAATAATAACATTAATGAAGTTAAATAAAAGGACTTGGAATCAAACTATAAGAAATAGACGGAAAAATCATATGGAAAAATAAATCTAAAAAATGCTAGACAAAAATGAATAAAAGTTGTATAATAAAAGTACAATATAAGTAGGTTATTTGAAGTGGACAATAGTGCCATCCACACACCTTTAAAAGGTCAAAAGAGATGCAGGATTTGGCACACCTGCCAAATAGCCAACGGATAAAAGGGCTATGGAAACATAGTCCTAATTTTTTTGTAAAATATAATAAACAAGGGGTACAAAATGAGTGAAGTAGAAATTATGGAACCTAAAATTGAAGACCAAGCTGAAATAGATAACCTAGCAAAACAAGTACATAAATTACACGTTAATTGGAACCCTGATATATTTTTAGATGTTGAACAAGTAATTCCTATAGAAAGATTAAACAAATTACTTGAAGCCAAAAGTATATATGTTGCTAAAAAAGAAAATAAAATTATTGGATATATCATTATAAATATAACTGAAAAAGATAATGGATTTATGAGATACAGAAAATTATTAGATATAGATACATTATGTATTGATGAAGAATATAGAGGACTAGGAATAGGAACTAAAATGCTTAATTTTGCGAAAGAATTTGGCAAAAACAATGGATGCACTGATATGCATTTAACCGTCAATCCACAAAATACAAACGCTATTAGAGTATATGAAAAATTTGGAATGGAAGTAGATAAAATTGCTTATATGATGAAATTATAAATTCCATGTATTTATAAAAGTTTGTTTGCAAAAAGGAGAAAATATGGAAGAAAAATTTGCAAAACCTGCTATAGGAGCTATTATAGAAAGAATGATAAATGGGAAGAAGCATATTATTATTCAAGAAAGATGGAAAGAAAATGGCAACGAAACAAATGGACAATATGAATTGCCAGCAGGAAAAATAAGAGAATACGAAAATGCATATGATACAGTAAGAAGGGAAGTATTTGAAGAAACAGGTTTAAAAGTTACTAAAATACTAGGGGAAGAAGATAGAATATACAGTGAAGATATTAAAACAATAAATTTTATGCCATTTTGTATTACGCAAAATCTAGCAAATGCTTATTCTATAGTATGTGCTCATTTTATATGTGAAGCTGAGGGAGAACCAGTATCTCAAACAAATGAGTCAAGAAATATTAGGTGGATATCAATTGAAGAATTAGCAACTCTCTTAAGAAGTAATAGAGAAAAATTTTTCATTATGAACATAAACGCTTTAGAAAAATATTTAGAATTAAATAATTTATAAACATAGAAACAGGTAGGCTAACTATCTGTTTTTTGCATTCATGAAGAGTCTTTAAAGTATATCTTAAACTTTTCTTTACTATGTTGTTAATGAAAGTTTTGTGTGATACTATATGATTTATTAAAGATAGGTGAGTTTATGAAAAAATTATTTAGTAATATCATAATAGATTTAATACTTTTCGATTTGCTTTTTGGGATTACCTGTTTAATTATGGATAAATTAGATTTAGAGTACTTAAAATGGGTAAAGCAAACAATACTGATTATAAATTCTATAGGAATTATTTTAGGAATAATAGTTAATAAGTACAAAAATATATTTACAAGAGAAAAAAATAGAACATATGAGGAAAATTACGGGAAGGGGGCTTTTAATCCATTTGAAGAAGAGTACTCAATTTTAGCTTACTATTATTATGATAAAGAGGGAAAATTAGAAAAGCAAATCGATACTATACAAGAAAGTGAAGATTTGCAAGAAAAATTCTGATAGGATTTATTATTTTTATTGACATTTTGTTTTTAATAGGAATTTATATTACAAAGTTAAGAGTTATAGATATCTGTGAATATATGAATAAAGATAATGGATACAAAGTAATCTTTCAAGCTGTTGGAGAGCCTGAATGGCCCTTTGGGGCAACAAAAATAAGAGTGACTTTAGTGGATAGCAGAAATAGAAAGATTGAACAGTTTGAAGAAGAAATTAATGATGATGGAGCAATAGCAAGAGAAGAAAACATTGAAATAACATGGCATAAAGATTATGTAGAAATAATTTTAAAGGGAGGGGAACAAAAAGATAGTATCCATACTATTAAATATTACCAATAAAGAGAAGACGATTATCAATCGTCTTCTCTTGCTAGGGAAAAGTTGCGTGATAGTTTCTTTTTTTGTTTTGAATGATGCTCCTTTTACTGGATCTCATTAGTAATGATCTCCATTGCTTTTTCATAGGTAACTAACTCTCTTTTGCTGTTCAGAACGATGAAGTAATCGTCATCACCGTTTTTCTCTTTCTTATGGCCAATTGCTTTAGGAATGACCTTGATTTCCGTCCGGCTTACTCTGCGAACTTCGACAATCAAGCGAACCATTTTGTCAACCAGCTGAGACTCCCACTGAACATCGCCAGTGATGCCAGTAATCTGGCAAAGAAGATCGAGCTCCTGCAGGTCGTTGATATTTGTCAAATCAAAAGAGATGACAGAATCGCAAAAGTAGGTGTCTTTAGTGCCTTTGGCACCAACGTACAGTGTCGCAGGACGGGGCTTATGAGCGGTTTGAGCCAGGAAGATGGGTGTGTTGTTAGTAAGAAGTAACATGATGTATAGCCTCCCTAGTATTATACAAACGTGTTTTACGTTTAAGATAATATCATTATAGCACAATTAACATAATATGTCAAATATGCAACTTGATTTTTATGATTTTCAATGATATAATAAATAATCTTAAGAAAAAAAGTGATATTAACAAATAATTTTCTAGAATATAAAAAGGGGTGAAAAAAGTAATGATAGAACTTGAAGAAAATAGCAGAAAATTGCAGGATTTAAAGAATAGATTACTAAAGATAGGTGATTCACTTTGATGTAATAAACCAGGAAAAAAAATTAAAACTTTTAGAAGAACAAACTATGAATAATGATTTTTGGAATGATACAGAAAATAGTTCAAAAGTTTTAAAAGAGATAAATGGATTGAAAGTTAAAGTAGAAAGTTTTAATAAAATTCAAAATGAATTAAACAATATTTTGGAAATGAATGAATTATTAGAAATAGAACCCGATGACGAAATGGCTAAAGAATTAATTAAATCTACTATTTCAATAGAAAAACAAATTGAGAAATTAGAGATTACCACTTTATTATCAGGTAAATATGATAATAATAACGCTATTATTACTATTCATCCAGGAGCAGGAGGAACAGAGGCACAAGATTGGGCTGAAATGCTATATCGTATGTATAGTAGATGGTCAAATGCACATGGATATGAATTAAAAGAATTAGACTATTTAGAAGGAGAAGAAGCAGGGATTAAAAGTGTTACATTTTCTATTAGTGGAGAATATGCATACGGATATTTGAAAGGGGAGATGGGAGTACACCGCTTGGTTAGAATTTCTCCTTTTGATAGTGGTGGAAGAAGACATACTTCTTTTGCCTCTATAGAAGTATTACCAGAAATTACAGATGATATTGAATTAGATATTAATCCAGATGATATTAAAATGGATGTGTATAGGGCTTCAGGAGCAGGTGGACAACATATTAATAAGACTTCATCTGCAGTAAGATTAACTCATATTCCAACAGGAATTGTTGTAGCTTGTCAAACAGAGCGTTCTCAATTCCAGAATAAAGATACAGCACTTAAAATGTTAAAGTCTAAATTATTAAACTTAAAGGAAAAGGAACAAAAAGATACAATTGAAGAATTAAAAGGAATTCAAATGGATATTGCATGGGGAAGTCAAATTCGTTCTTATGTATTTTGTCCTTACACTTTAGTAAAAGACCATAGAACTAACTATGAAGTAGGAAATGTGCAAGCAGTTATGGATGGAGAATTAGATGGATTTATTGATAGCTATTTGAAAAATAATGTAGAAAAATAGAGATGAGAAAATACTCAATATAAAGGAAATTTAACCTAATATATTGAGTATTTTTTATATTAAAAACTTAAAGAATTCTTTTCTTTTAATAATTTTATAATTTCTTTTCTCATGTAAAGGGGAGTTAAAATAAGTTGGCCTTTATCAAATTCTCCTTCAAAGTAGTTTTTAATGTAATTTTCAGTTACTAAAAAAGGTGTATATAGAATAGAGTAGCCATTTAATATATCAATACAATTTAAAAAGATGTAATCTAATTGCTTTTCTTCTAATATGCTATTTAGTATATTTTCAATAGCTATTTTGCTAGTACTTAAGAAATTCATGGCATCTACAATTTCTAATTGAGCGATAATAAGTTTTTTGTTGCCTATTTTTAATATATAATCTGCTTCCATTTCTTCCCTTAAATGACTTTCATCAATTTCAGATTTTTCTTCAAAGATTTTTTTTATATATCTTTCATTTATTTCACTGCACTGAGAAGACAGCCATTTAAGCATTTCAATGTCCTTTGAAGAGGTATTTTGAGAATGTAGATTAATCGAATTAGAAATAATAGCATAGTATAATAAAATAGCAGAATTTCTAGAAATAGGAATGTTATTTTCATAAAATCTTTCTGCGATTAAAGTTGCTACAGTTGCTATTAATTCTATTTGAACTTTGGCATTTAAAAATTTAGGTGTATCTTGACTTGGAACATGGTGGTCGATAATTTCTACAACATTATTAATATCAACAAAAGAGGGAAAGTCTTTAATTGTATTAGTGTCCACAATAGTAATATAATCTTCTTTTCCAATATTACAAGAGGTTAAAGAAATATCAAATAAATTACAAACAATAGAAACTTCCTTTTTAGGTTGACCTTCAAAACAATAACTAGCCAATCGACCAGTTTTTTCAAGATATTCTGCATAGGCATAAGAGGCAGCTATACCGTCTAAGTCAGGATTTATATAAGAAGTAACAATTATTTTTTTCATAAAAACTCCTAAAAATTAAATTAACTACTTTGCATTATATCACATATGATATACAAGTCAAATTTGAAATCAAATTGGCTTGTATATTTTTTACATAAGGACATGATCTTATGAATATTAAAGTTATTAAATTTGGAGGAAGCTCACTTGCTAATGATGAAAATTTAAGAAAGGCAGCACAAAAGACAATTCAGTTTTTAAAAGAAAAACAAAAGGCAGTAGTTATCTTATCTGCACAAGGAAAAACAACAGATACTTTACTAACAGAAGCTAAACAATTAAGCAAAAATCCAAATAAAAGAGAATTAGATATGCTATTATCTGTAGGAGAGCAAATATCTATTAGTAAGTTTGCTATTCTTTTAAATGAAATGGGATATAAGGCTATTTCATTAACAGGAGAACAAGCAGGAATTATAACAAATGAAGACTATACACAAGCAAAAATACAAGCAATTCATCCATATAGAATATGGCAAGAATTAGAAAAAAAAGATGTGGTTGTAATTGCAGGATTTCAGGGAATAAATGTACAAAGCAACATTACTACTTTGGGAAGAAATGGATCAGATACTAGTGCACTTGCAATAGCTGTTGCACTAGAACAAAAAGAATGCTATATTTTCACTGATACAGATGGTATTTATGATAAAGATCCAAATAAATACTCTGATGCTAAAAAGCAAGATATCATTTCATATGAAGATATGGTAGTGTTAGCACAAAGTGGAGCCAAAGTATTACATGATAGATGTGTGAGAATAGCTAATAAATATGGTATTAAAATTATTGTTCAATCTACTTTTAATGATAATAAAGGAAGTATTGTACAAGAATAATATTTAGATATTAGTATGTCTGATAGACAAAAAGTAAAGAAAAAGGTTCTAAATAAGACAAGACCTGAATATAATAAGATTAGACTTATTTTTGAAAGGGTGGTACAAATGCCAATAGATGAGAGAAAAACTATGTCAAGTATGACAAATGTAATTCAAAATATTATTTTAGAAAACAGAGAGAAATTAAATATCTCAGGAGTATTAGATGTTTTAAGTTTTGACGACCAAATTGTAATTTTAGAAACTGAATTAGGACTTCTTACTGTAAAAGGTGAAAATTTAAGAATTAACAAATTAAGCCTTGATACCTCAGAAGTTACTGTAGATGGAGAGATTTTTCAATTAGCATATAGTGAAAAAGAAAATATGGAAAAAGGAGGAAGCTTTCTAAATAAAATATTCAAATAGATAAAAAAGCAAAAGGAGGGAAGAGAGTGCAAGAAGTTTATAACCAACTATTTTGCTTAGGAATATTTATTATTACTGGAATTTCAATAGGATTATTATTTGATATATTTAGAATATT
>JAAWNJ010000032.1 GCA_022798895.1 Clostridia bacterium
CTTTTTAAGGCATCTTCTATATTTCCATTATTTACTTTAACTTCTGACATAATTTTATTCCCCTCCCTTCAGTAATTACACTCTTACGTGTGGGATTTTTCTTGTTGTGCAAAGTACTTATAAGCCTTTGTACGACATATATTATACATTTATCAATAGATTTTGTCAATAGGTTGTCAGGGTTTATTTGTCAAATTCAAATAAATCTCCTAAAGGCTTAGCTTCATGCACCCTCTTAATTGCTTCTGCAAATAGTGGCGCAATGGATAGCACTTTGATTTTATCTATTCTTTTTTCTTCTGTTAATGGTACTGTATTGGTTACGATTAACTCTTTAATTGGCGAGTTTGCAATTCTATCAATTGCTGGTCCACATAAGATTCCATGTGTACATGCTGCATAAATTTCTTTTGCTCCATTTTCTTGTAAAATTCTTGCTGCTTCTACCATAGTTCCTGCTGTACTGACTTCATCATCAAAGATAAGAGCAGTTTGTCCTTTTACTTCTCCTATGATATTTGCTGCCACTGCTTTATCATCATTTCCTGATCTTCTTTTATCAATTAAAGCCATTGGACATTTGAAGTAAGTAGAGTATTTATAAGCTTTTTTAGAACTTCCTGCATCTGTTGCAATAACAACTTTATTTTCCATATTTTTAGCATCAAAGTAAGCTTGTAATAAATGCTGTCCTGTTAAGCGGTCACAAGGAATATTGAAATATGCTTGAATAGCTGGATTGTGCAAATCACATGTGATTACTCTATCTACTCCTGCTGCCTCTAGTAGTTCTGCAAATAACCTTGCTGTTACTGGCACACGTGGCTGGTCTTTTTTGTCTGACCTAGAATAGATAAAATATGGTAGTACTACATTAATTCTTCCTGCTGATGCTCTTTTAGCAGCATCTACCATGATAAGTAATTCCATAATTCTTTCATTGACTGGCGGCTGAGTAGTTTGGATTAAGTAAATGTCTTGCTCTCTTACACTTTCTTTGTATTGCACAAAGTTGTTGTCATTTGCAAATTTGTAACATTCTACTTCCCCCTTTGGTAAGCCTAGACTTTCACAAACTTCTTTTGTAAATTCTTCAGCTGTTGGACAAGCAAAAATTTTAATTTGGTTCATTTTCTTTTCCTCCCCTTATTATATCTCAAAAACTTTCTCCACAATTAGGACAGTTTTTTAAATCTTTTTGCATACTTTCATATCCACATTGTAAGCATTTCCATTTTTTTGCTCGAATACTGGTATATCCTATATCGTATGTTTCTATCAAGTCAGTTATTTTTTGCAAACTTTCTGTTTTTTCAATTTCTTCTGCTTCCATTTCTGTCCAAAATTTATTGCCACCTTTGGTTAATTTATGATATGGTCCTTCTATTTTTGCTTTTTCTTCCATTGTTCCTTTATATTCTGTTGGAAGAGAGTTACCATTGGTATATGCTTCCTTATCTGTTACTCCTAGTATCACTCCAAATTTGCTTTGATCTTTTTTCAAAAACTTTTCTTCTAATTTTGGGTTGGAGGTTGCTAAAATATTAAAATTCAAGTCGTATTTTTCAGAAAGCTGTGTTGCTATTTCTTCTAAATCACTAACTATTTCTAACCCTAGATTTTGTGCTTCTTCTGTTTCTCCATGATTAGTTCCAGTTAATATAGTTAGACATTCTGCTAGTCCTGTATATCCTATACTTAGTGTTCCATGTTTTAATACTGTTTCAACTTTATCAAAAGACTTTAACTTCTCACTTTCTCCCCAAAGCCCTGACATAAGAAGTGGAAATTGTTTGGCAATTGCTGTACATTGGAAGTTATATCTATCATATAATTGTTTTCCTACTATTTCAGCATATTGCTCTAATTTTTGTATCAATATTTTTTTAACTGTCTTTTTGTAAGTAGCTGTCATCATTTTTTGTGAACCTTTTCCTAATTCAAAGGAAATGCCAAGCTTTTCTTGTGCTTCCATAGCTGATTTAATTGCAATTTTAGTCAAATTGATAGTCGTATAGGAAAGATTGCCTCTTCCTATCGCTGTTTTTTCTCCATGCCTATTTTCAAACACCCTAGTTCTTCCTCTCATGACTGCACATTCATATTGATAACGATTACTATTTTTCTCTTGCCATTTTTCATTTTGATTAAAGCTTGCATCTAAGTTTAAAAAGTTTGGCATATAGCGTTTGCTTGCTACTTTACATGCTAACTGATATAAGTCATAATTCTTATCTTCTGGTAAATAATTAATGCCTCTTTTTTTCTTCCAGATTTGTGTTGGATAGGTTGGTGTTTCCTGATTTCCTATTCCCTGCTCTGTAGAAAGTAATAATTCTCTAATAATACATCTTCCTTCTGGTGAAGTGTCTGTTCCATAGTTAATGTTACTATCTACAACTTGATTGCCACCTTTTGAGTGAATAGTATTCATATTATGAATAAAGCCTTCTATTGCTTGATGTACACGAAATACCGTATTATTGATTGCAGCTTGTAAATCTCGGTTCCCCCCTGTTAATGTTTTTAAGTCTTTCAAAAGATATTCTTCTGGTTGATATCCTAATAAATCTGATAAGTCTTTTCCTAACAGGTCAGCTATTTTTTCTACTTCTTCACGAAAGGTCATTTTGACATATGGCGCTAAATAGTAATCAAATGCTGGTATGGATTGTCCCCCATGCATTTCGTTTTGAACAATTCCCATAGTGATAAATGCTAGTGCGCATGCTGCTTCAATTCTTTGTGCTGGTCTTGAACTACTAGTTCCTATATGAAATCCATTTTCTAATATTTTATTTAGGGGGTGTTGCAGGCAGTTTAAGGATTTAGTTGGGTAATAATCCTCATCATGAACAAAAATATAATTATTTTTTACTGCTTCTCTTGCTTCACGGGATAATAAAAAGTCATCTACAAATGGCTTTGTTGTTTCTGATGCAAACTTCATCATCATACCAGTAGGAGTGTCTGTATTTCTACTAAATGTTTCTTTGTTTCCTTCATTGGCTTTTGCACTAATGATATCTAAAAATACTTCTTTTGTTTTAGATTTTCTAGCTATATCTCGGTTGTATCGATACGTAATATAGCTTTGGGCTACTTCTTTTCTAGAAGATGCCATTAACTTTTTTTCTACAGCATCTTGTATTTCATAAACTGTAGTTTGTGGTTTATCTTCAAATTGTTTTTGTACAGATATAGCTATCTTGTTTGCTAAATCTAGGTCTATTCCTTCTGGTGTTTGTGCCATAGCTAAAGTTACTGCTTTTATAATTCTTTCTACATTAAATTCAACTACTCTTCCATCTCTTTTGATTACTTGCAATTTTCATTTCCCCTTACTTTTCTATATTTCCATAGAAGATGGTTATGCAAATGTTACAATTTGCTTTTTTATTTCAGGTTTTTCTCTTATTTGATATCTTTATTATAGTTTTCTTTGGTCGAAATTGCAAGAAATTCGTTATAAGATTTTCATATATTTATATCTTTTTCTCTTGATATAACAATGCCCTTAAAGAAGCTTGTTTGTATGCAATAGAAAATATAGAAGAATAAAAGCAGTCAAAGACTTCAAAAAGTCCTTGACTGCTTTTGTTAAATTTTTTCTGTTGCTTCTGTTTCCTCTAATGGTTTTACATCGCTTAATAACTTTTGCGTTGCTAGATGATTGATATTGCTAATTATTTTACTATTTACTTTATAGCTATCTTTTGCAATTATCTCTTTCACTGTTTTTCTAGCTACATTTTTTAAAATTTTTTCTATTTTGTCCGATGTATCATCAAAACTATATGTTTTTTCTTCATCTAAATCTGAAAGTGAGCAATATACTTCATATTTCTTTTCTTCTTTATCATATGTGATGTATTGATAAGAAGAAGTGATGCCTCCAAAGCTATTTTTGCCTGCTGTTTTTAATACTATGCGTTTTTCAGCTTTATCAATCCATGCTTCTCTTAATTCAAATGATGATGGATCTTTATAGGATTCTATGATTTCACTGGATACATATGCAATTGCATTTTCATAATAAACATTTTCTTTTTCTTCATTTTTTGCTTTTTTATATGCCTCTTCATAATTTCCTTGTGCTAATAAATCACTAGTTGAAATAAATATCCTGGGAGAAATTTTTGTAAATGCAAAGGCTAATATTATTAAAATGCCAATAGTTCCAATTATGATTCCTGATTTTCTCTTGTTTATTCCTTTTAGTTTTCTTTGATATTTATTTTTTACAGAGTTGATAACTGTTTTATTTTCTAATTTGATTCTTTCGCCACATTTAGGGCAAAACTTTTGACCAATTTGTATTTCTGAATTACATTTTGAACATAAAATGACTTTTCTTTCTCCTTTTTTTATTCCACACTTTGGGCAAAATTCTTGCTCATTTTCTAATGTTGTTCCACAGTTTAGACATTTCATTTGTTCTATTTCTTGCTTTACTTGTTCTTCCATATTCTTCCCCTTTAATTATTCTGGTGTTCCTGTTAAAGAAACTTCTCCGTTTTTGAATTCATATGGTAACTGGTTTGTCTTTCCTGTATCATAATGTAATAATATGACTTGTTTTCTAATCTCATAAGTTCCACCGTTGCTTAAATTTGATCCATTTGCACTACTACTTATTTTGAATTTTTTCCCTTCAAATTCTAGTTGCATTCTTATAGTAGATATATACCATTGAAAATAATTTTCTTGTAAATAATTGTATATTTGTTTTTCTAACTTTGAACTGATTTTTGCTGTTTTTTCTTTTTCTACCTTTTCTGCTTTTTCATATGTTTCATTGTCTACATTTTTTAATAGTTCTTTTGCATTTTCAAAATATTGTACATCATCTGTTTTGTATTCAAATACTTCTTCAAACGAATCTGTTCCCTTTAAAGTTAGTCGTATAATTCCGCCTTCTTTTAAGTCATTTTTTGAAACTCTAAATGCACCTATACATTTCATAGAAGTTCCTGCTAAAACCTTTTGTCCGTCGTTTAAGTTCTCATACCCAGTATTTCTAAAGTTTTGTTCTAGGCTACTATATATTGTATCTTTATATTCATTTGTATCATTAATTTTGATAGTTAATGCTGTTCCTGGATTGTTTGCCATATAGGTATAGAATTTTATATTTTTGTCATCACTTTTTACTGTATATAAAACATAAATCAAGGCTTCATCTGGATGCTTTTTCTCATCTGACTTGTCAACGTAAATTCCTCTCAAATCTACATATTTGCTTGTTGCTAGTTCTTTTTTGCTAGGTGTTTCCTCCTTACCTTCCTTAGGAATTATGAATGTCACTATTCCTATTATAGCTAATGCTACAATTGCTACTATAATTGGTATGATTATCTTTAGTTTTGAACCTTTCTTTTTTTCTTCCATTTTTAATCCCCCTTTTATTTTAGATTTCGCCTGTTTTAGTTAATTTTACGGCTTTCATCATACTGGGATTATACTACAATCATTTTGTGATGTCAAGTTATATGACGTCATATGAAATAATGGCATATTTTATAGCACTATTTATCCTATAATTAAGAAAAACAATAGGAGGGAGTGACATTATGGAAAAATTTGATGCTCAAGCATATGCAGATAATGAAATTGAGAGAATTACACTAAGGTTAACTCATAAGCAAAAGGAGGAACTTGCTAGTATTGCCCAAAATGAAAACATTAGTGTTAATACATTAATTATTAGATGTATTGATTATGCATTAAAGAATAAATAAGTTATGATTTTGCTCTATATAACATCAACTAAAATTCGCCGACCTTCTAGTCTTTAGACTATTATAGGTCGACGAGCTATACATTTTTTATTTCACTTCTTTAATTGCTTTTTCAGCATAACTGTTATTTACTATTTTGTCATAGTCCCCTTCTTTTTCTAATTCTCCTGCTTCTTTCATAACAGTTTGAAGTAAGTCAAAAGATTCTTTTTTCAAAATAGGGTCACTTTTCCAAGCGTCAATGTCCATATAACTTTGAACAGCTGCTTCAAGCATTTTTACATCTGTATCTGGGAAAAATTCTTTAATTGCTTCTACAATTTCTTGGCTAGTATGTTCTTTTACCCATTTTTCTCCTTTATAAATCGCATTTGTAAATCCTTGAATAACATCTGAGTTTTGTTCCATATAACTTTTCTTAGCAAAATATGCTGTATATGGTATTTCTCCTGATGCTTCTCCTACTGAAGCTACTACATATCCTTTTCCAGCTGCTTCTGTCATGGAAGCTGTTGGCTCAAATAGTGTTACATACTCTGCATCTCCACCAGCAAAAGCTCCTGCCATTAAGTCGAATTTAATACTATCATCTAACACTAAATCCTTTTGTGGATTTAATCCATTTTTCTTAAGTACATATTCGAAAGTCATATAAGGAACTCCACCCTTTCTTCCAGGGATAACAGTTTTTCCTTTTAAATCTTGCCAACTAAATTTGTCTGTCTTTTCTTTACTAACTAAGAAAGAACCATCTTTTTGTGTCATTTGTGCAAATACTTGTGTATGATCTTCTTTTCCTTCGTTATATACATATATTGAAGCCTCTGGTCCAGCAAATCCTATATCACTTTGACCTGATAACACTGCTGTCATTACTTTATCTGCTCCTTGACCAGTTGTTAATTCTATATCTAATCCTTCTTCTGCAAAGTATCCATTTTTAATTGCAACATATTGTGGTGCATAAAACACGGAACGTGTTACTTCATTGACACGAATTGTTTTTAATTGTGCTGTGTCTTCTTTTTTATTTAGTAGTATGCAAGTTGTCATAACAGCAGCTACTACTACAATAACTAAAATAGTAATCAAATATTTTTTCAAGTTTTTCATCCTTTCTTTGACATTTTCTTCATCACAAATTTTTCTAGAAGTATAATTGCTTCATAAATAACGGCAGCCATAATGGCTAGAATAATCACACCTGTCATAACTAAGTCTAGTTGGAATACCTGACCGCCATAGACAATTAGGTATCCTAAACCTGCTTTAGATACTAGGAATTCTCCTGTAATTACTCCTACTAATGATAAACCAATATTAACCTTTAATGAGTTAAAAAAGGTAGTAATATTAGCAGGAATAACAATTTTCGTTAACGTTTGAAGTTTACTTGCTCCAAAGGTCTGCGCCATTTTGATTAGTTCTTTGTCTGTATTTAAAAAGCCATTTAAAATTTCCAACACGGTTACAATTAAGGAAATTGCAAGCCCCATTGTGACAATAGCTCCCATTCCTGCTCCTACCCAAATAATAATGACTGGGCCAAGTGCTACTTTTGGCAAGCTATTTAATACTACTAAATATGGTTCTGACACCTTTGATAGAAAAGGGGACCACCATAAGCAAATGGCAATAGCAATTCCTAAGAGAACACCAGAAATAAAGCCGATTAAGGTTTCGGTTAAAGTTACTCCTAAATGTTCTAATAAGCCATTGGATGATAAATTTAAAAATGTGTTTAAAATTCTAGAAGGTTGGCTTGTGATGAAACTGTCGATTATTCCTTGATTTGCAAGGATTTCCCACCCTATTATAAATAGGAGTAGAATGAGTAATTGGGTAACAATTACTGCTATTTTTCCTTTTTTTACTTTTCTTAAGTATTTTTTTCTATCCTCTGATATGTTTTTTTCACGCATGTACATCTAGCTCCTTCCATATTGTGTCAAAGTATTTGCTAAATTTAGGGCTTTCTCTACAGTTAATAGGATTTCTGTTATCCATTTCAAATTCAATATTGTGTATTTTTTTGACTGTTGCTGGTCTTTTCGATAGCACTATTACTCTGTCTGACATACTAATTGCTTCTGATATAGGTTAAAGTAGACACTTATTATTACAAAAAAAATTTAATTTTTTAAAATTAAATATAATATCCACCTGTTTATCTTGGTGTATTTCTATTCTATTAATAATTACTCTCATAAGATCTGGTGTTGGTTTTTCTAAATTTAAAAAATCTTTGATTACTTTTTGTAATTCCTCAATATTATCTTCTTTTTTACTCTTTTCATTGATTTCCTTTAATTCTTGATATTCTTCTTCGTTCTTTTTTATTTCATTATTGATGCTTTTAAATAGTCTATGATACATATCTCCTGAAATTTCATTATTTAATTTATCTATGTACATTTTGTCTAAATTCTTTCTTGCTACATTGATATCATGTTCTAGCTTTTTTAAGCTTTTATCATAATTTTGTTGTGTTTTGTAATCTTTTAATCTTAATTCTAGTTTTTTGCTATCGATAGATAAAAATAATTCTCTTACTATCTTTATAACATTTTCTTCGAGTTTTGCATAACTAAAACCATGTGATGTACATAAATGCAATTTTGTATTCCTTCTGTAATTATTACATACTAAACTATAATAATTATCTTTTGTCCTCACTCTTATCCCAATTGTATGCTTGCATTCATAGCAAACTAATAAGCCATCTAATAAAAAATAATGTATTTTTTTATCTCTTTCATATTTTTTGGCTAAGCTCATATTTTGAACAGCATCAAAGACCTTTCGCTCAATAATTGCTTCATGAGTATTTTCTACCACAATCCAGTCTTCCTTTGGATTCTCTCTTAACTTTCTATTTTTATAACTTATCCTACTTACTTTATTTTGTACTGTTGTCCCTGTATACACTGGATTTGTTAATATTTTTTTTACAGCTCTTTTTTCCCATGCACTTTCTTTGTTTCGTCGTATTTGAAAAAAAGTTGGATAATTATTATCATTTAAATAATCCCTTATTTCAGAGAGTTTTTTCCCTTTCATAGCCATATCAAATATTATTCTTACAGTCTTTGCTTCATTTTCATCTATGGTTAACTTATTCTTGTCTTTAGGATTTCTCTTATATCCCAAAGGAATTGTCGCTCCTACATATTTTCCCTCTTTTTGCATTGTATGTAATGCTGTTTTTATTTTTTTAGATAAATCTTTTGAATACATGTCATTTAGTATCGCTTTAAATGGTGCAATATCGTTATTTCCATTATTAATAGCAAAAGTATCTATCCCATCAGTTACTGATATATACCTTACTTTATTTTCTGGGAACCACTTTTCCATATATTCCCCTGTTTCTATGTAATCACGACCTAAACGAGACAAATCTTTTGTCACCACCATGTTAACTTTTCCATTATTTATGTCATTTATCATTCTCTTAAAAGCTGGTCTATTAAAATTTGTTCCAGTATAGCCTTGATCTATATATATATCTACAAGTTCATATTGCCATCCTAAGTTTTCTACATATTCTACTAATAATTTTTTTTGATTTTTTACACTTTCACTATCATCATATCCTCTATCTAAATCTTCTTTTGATAACCTTATGTATATTGCAACTTTATAGATTACATCTTTTATTTTCTCAAGCATTTTGCCTCCTTCCTATGCTTGATAAAAATTGATTTGAATTTATCATAATACTATAACGCATACTATGATAAATCCAAATGCTCAAGCTCATACTTTTTTAGTTTTTGTGATGGTTCTTTATGAACTTGACATAGAATTATCTTTTAATATATTTGCCAAAAAGTTTTCAATTATTTTTTCTAGTTCTTCTCCATTTTCATTAAAATAAATGTTTATTTTAAAATCCCCTTTCACCTTGCCCTCCAATGTTTTAATTTTTACCATAATTCATTTATATGTAATAAAAATATGATTATGATATTTTGACCTTTTACTATATATACATTGGAGTTACTAACAAAATTCTCCCCTAACTTTAAAATTCTTTTCAATATTTACGACATAGTTTTTGGAAAAAAAACCTCTCATATATCATGAGAGGAAAAGAAATAATATTTCTTTATTTGAATTTTTAAATAACAATTACATAGATATAAGCTCTGTTTGTGAGATAACTGAGTTCTTGAATTGATAGTAATTGACTATCACCAGCCTTCAGTGTAAATTTCTCTGTATTTTGTCCATAACTTATAGTGATGATGATTTCGTGCCCTCTACTATCAATTTGAATGGGTTCTGCATTAGCTTTTTCAGCTGTCGAATAGCATTTTTTACTGTCTAATAGTCCTGTCCCCACATAAGTTCCAAATCCATTAAGGAATCCATCAAAGGTAGCACCATGTTCGGCTGTAGTTATTGATACTGTTCCCACGTTACCTCCTTTAGAGAGCCATGTAATATATGGATAATGAGAGGCTCCGCTAGGATTTTCACAACTGTCCTCTAAGTTTTCAACTTTTTCATCCAAACTTTCACTATCTTGTGGTACACTGGATTCGGTTGTCTCGCTAGCTGTTCCACGTTCTGTTTGTGTTTTACAACACGCACATGTACATTTTTGCGAGTTGCATGCTGTCATCATTAATACTAAGATGATGTTTAAAATGAGAATAACCATCCGTTTCATATTGTGCCTCCTGTAATTGTTTCTCTGCCAACTAATAAGTTTATGGCAAAATTAACAATGGTACATTTATTGTAATTCGCTGTACCCACGAATAATTATGTTAATATTATACCATTATTTACTAATATATGCAAATAATGCAATTCAACCAATTTTCACTATTTAAAATATTAAACTATATCTATTAATAAGATTAAAAAATTCGACTTGCTAATAATATTCTTTACTGTTAATAAATTAGTTAAAAAAATACATTCAAAAGTTAATTCAAAAAATTATACTTTTCTTACTCAAAAAAATAGAAAATTGGCATACTTTTTGGTACAGCAATTTTCTAAAATTTACTGATATTTTTTCTTTAAAAGTTCAATGTTTTATAAGTCCAAATTAGATTTCTTCCATTTTTAATTATTTTTTCTATTCATTATTCACCATATATTAAAACTTCTTCTAAATCTTCATCTTCTAACAGTGACCCTTTAATGCTCCCTGTTGTTATAATATCAACTTGTTTTTCTAGTGCTTCTTCTAGTGCGAATTTTACTTCAACTAATTTGAATCCATGAGCAACATCTTCTGTCCTTACAATAATATCAATATCACTATCTTTCGTTTGTTTCTTTTTTGCATAAGACCCAAATACCCAAACATATAGCAAATTGTATTTTTTAGCAATAGGCTGTATTTTTTCTTTTATTTTTTCTAATTCAGACATTATATCACCTCTTTTAATATCTCTTGGCAAAATTCTTTTATTTTATCTGTTTCCTCATTAGCAACACTCCATAATATAGATTTATCAATAGTCTCATAATTGTGTACAACAATATCTCTCATTCCTGCAATATTTCTCCATGGAATTTGATTATATTCTGTCCTAAATTCTAATGGCAACTTTTTAACTAATTCTCCTATTTGTGTAACTGGTGTTAATATAGCATTTTGATAAATATTGTCATTTTCAAACTTTGAGTAGTCATCTCCAAAAAATTTTTTTGTATCATTTATTATATTACAATGCTTTATAATTGCTTTTAATACTTTCTGTGTTCTTTCATCTATCATAGTTATAACTCTCCTTTATTTTTCTTCAATTATATCACATAATATTTTATATTCGCAACCTCAATTTTATACTTGTTTCAAATGCTTATCCATATTTTTATAAATCCAAATTATTTTATCAAGCATATAGGTGTCTCATTTTGCCTATATCTTCTGATATGTCATGTGTTACTATGACAGCTGTTATATTTTCATTTTTCAATATTTGAAAGATATCATTGGTAACCATAATTCTAGTTTGATAATCTAATGCGGAAAAGGCTTCGTCTAATAATAGTATATTCGGCTTGATAGCAAGTGTTCTAATGAGTGCTGCTCTTTGCCTCATTCCTCCTGAAAGCTGTGTTGGATATTTGTCTTTGAATTCATAAAGTCCATATTTTTTTAGTAAGTCTAATACATATGCTTCATTTTCTTTTGTCTTCTTATGACCTATTTCTAAGCCAAATAAAACATTGTCATAAATACTTCTCCATTCTAATAAACTGTCCTTTTGAAGCATATATCCTGTATTTCCATCTATTTGGATATCGCCTTCTGTTTTTGGCTCTAATCCTGCAATAATGGAAAGAAGTGTTGATTTTCCACATCCACTTGGACCTATAATACTGACAAATTCTCCTTCTTTAACAGAGAAATTAATATTAGATAAAGCTTCTACTTCTCCATTTTTCGCTTGGTACCTTTTGCTTACTTTCTTTAGTTTTAATACTTCTTTCATAAGTACCTCCTAGTTTTTTATATTCTTAGGAAAGTCATCCACGATAGTGGTGAGTTTCCTTAGAAAATAAATATTGCAGAAGTTAGATTTTGTAGCAGTTTATACTGCATACAAAATCTTAATTCTGTTTTTAAATTCATCATATTGTATTTTATGAAAGTAGACATAATTGTGTGCTACCTTATTCTAAACATTTGCCCTGGGTGAATTCGGTTTGGATTTTGAATATGATTAATTCTTATAATATTAGCAATACTTGTATTAAATCTTCTTGCAATACTCCATAATGTGTCTCCTCTTCTAACAGTATAAATTCTATGTCCACAGTCCCCATAACAACTAGTTCGTATTTGTAATTTTTGTCCTGGATGAATTAAATGAATATTTTGAATATTATTATCTGTAGCTATTTGTTCAACTGTTGTACTATACCTTTGTGCAATATGGGATAAGGTATCTCCTTTTTGTACTGTATATATTTCTACACCCCCAGAACTTCCTCCTGTGTTTTTTACTGGTACGATTAAAGTATTTCCTGCATAAATAAGATTTGGATTTGCAATGTTATTTAGTTTTACTAATTCTGACACAGTTGTATTGTATTTTACTGCAAGTTCTGATAAAGTATCTCCCCACTTGATGGTAATTTTTTTCGTTTTTTCTGGCGTTGGTTCATTTCCTCCCCCTTCATCTGGTGGATTTATTGGTGGAATGGTGGATGTGTCATCTAAAAATACTTCCTTTGTAAATTTATCTCTATCCACATATCCCTTAATTCCATTGATTCTTCCATTGTCTGCATATTGCCAACCTGCCCAACTTTTCCAAGTACCACTATTTGTTGGACGCTCCGCTTCATATTCTGCTACCCATAGGGGATATTTTGTATTTTCCCCAGACCATATATTACTTGCTGTATAGGCATTACTATATAAAATAGCTTGTTTTCCACTTAGTCTTTCCACTTCTCTTAAAAATGTAAGCCCTATTCGATTGATTTCTGCTTTATTTAAGTTTCCAAATGTTTCAAAATCCATTGCTAACTTGCAGTCTATATCCTTTCCTGAAGCACGTGCCACGAAGAACTTTGCTTCCTTTTTAGCCTCTTCTTCTGTTCTTGCAACTACATAATGATATAACCCAACTTTTAGTCCATTTTCTTTTGCTTTTTGATAGTTTCTTTCTAAGTATGGATCTATGTAATATGTACCTTCGCTTGCTTTAATGTACACTACTTGAATACCAGCTTCTTTTACTTTTTTGAAATCAATTTCTCCTTGGTAGTTACTAACATCTATTCCTTCATAGATTACATCATCAGATGGTCCAAATGCTTGTGCTGTAGTTGGTAATACATAGAACAAAAAACTAAAACATATTAAGATGATAAATATTGTTTTCATTTTTCTTTGTACCATAAAAAAAGCTCCTTTCATAAGTTTTATATATCTTATGAAAGAAGCTTTTTTGTGTGATTAGCAAACTTCATATGTGATTAATTTTACTTGATTTGAAATATATTTATTATTTTCATCCATTGGCTTACTTAAGTCAGTACTTAAATATTTTTTGTTATCGTCTGCAAAAACCGTAACTACTGGTACTTTTATTTCATCTTGTAATAGAATACAACCTAAAAAGTTAGCTCCTGAGGAAATTCCAACACCTAATCCTAACTCAGCTGATAGTCTCCTTGACATATTAATAGCATCCATATCATGAACTAAAATAACCTTATCAATTTCGTTCTTATCAATTAAAGCAGGGATGAAATCATCTCCTATTCCTTCTATCTTATGTGGTCCAAATATTCTATTTTTAGAAATTAATGGCATACTATCTGGTTCAATAGCAACCACTTTTGCTTCTGGATAATTTCTTCTTATTTTCTTCCCTATCCCCATTAAAGTTCCACCAGTTCCTACTCCTGATACAAATCCTCCAATATCTTCTGGTACTTGATTAATAATTTCTTGTCCTGTTGTTTCATATTGTGCCAGTAGATTATCTTTGTTAGCAAATTGATTTGCTAGGAAGCCATTTGTCTTTCTTGCTAGTTTTTGCGCTTCTTGAATACATCTTTTAAATCCACCCTGTTCGTGTGAAAAAGTTGTAACTTGTGCTCCATAGCTTTTCATTAATTGTATTCTTTCTTTACTTACCCAGTTTGGCATAAAAATATATACTGGATGGTGGTAATATTTTCCTAAAGCAGATAGAGAAATTCCTGTGTTGCCACTAGTTGCTTCTATAATTGGCATTCCTTCTTTTAAAGTTCCCCTTTCTTTTGCTTTTGTAATGATGTAATAAGCTGTTCTATCTTTGATACTTCCTGTTAAATTATAGCTTTCTAATTTTGCATATATGTAATTTGTTTTCTGTTTGTACTGATATTGAATTTTAATTAATGGTGTGTTTCCTATTGTTTTTAGCATATTTGTCCTCCTTTATTTTCGTTTTGCTATATTGTATACAGTTTAGGTATAAAGAGTTAATATTTTTTTCTAATGAATTAATAAAACAATATCTATCTTTTATTATGTTGTCACATAATTTGTTTAATTTGATGCACATAAAATTTGTCTTTTCTCTTATACATCTCTATTACATCAAATCGAATATATTGATTTTCTAATTTATGAATGTGTAAATAATATTTTGTGGCATTCCAAATATGCTTTTGCTTTCTCACATCAACTGCTTCACAGGGCATACCATAATGCCTATTTTGCCTAGTTTTTACTTCAATGAATACGTATTCATTTTTGTCTTTTGCAATAATGTCGATTTCTCCTTGCTTACATTCAAAGTTTCTTTGTATGATTTTGTATCCTTGTCTTTCTAAATATTTTGTTGCCTCTTCTTCTCCCTCTTTTCCTAATTCGTGTCTTACATACATGACTTCTCTCCTTTTTATTTATAGTTTCTAATGTAGACATTTCCTGGTAGTTGCTTAATAAATCCGTCTAATTCTAGCATAAATAAGATTTCTGTTACTTTTGCTATTTCTATGTTTAATATTTTTGAAATGTTATTTGTTGAAATTGGCAATTGACCAATCAAGTTATAGATTTCTTGATATTCTTGTGGTACTTCTTGATTTTGATACTTTTCGTCTTCATTATAGTATTGTAAAATATCACTTCCTGATGTGACTAATTGTGCTCCTTGTTGAATTAACAAATTGGGTATATATCCTGTTGGATTATCTAGTAGATGTGGTATGCAAAATACTTCTTTGTGTTGACTGATGGCGTGTTTTGCTGTAATGGATGTACCGCTTCTATACCTTGCTTCTATGACCAAAACGCCCATTGCTAAGCCACTAATAATTCGATTTCTTTTTGGAAATTTAGCTTTGTCTACTGGTGTTTCTGGTGGATATTCTGTGACAATACAGCCTCCGTTTTCTATGATTTTTTGATATAGATATTGATTTTCTTTTGGATAAATATGGTGGAATCCGCTTCCTAATACTGCTATGGTTTTTCCCTTTTCATCCATAGAATTGATATGAGCAATGGAATCAATTCCTCTTGCTAGACCACTTACAATACAAATTCCTTTTTTGGATAGCTCTCTTGCAAATTTACTAGCACATTTTTCTCCATATTTAGTACAATTTCTTGTGCCTACAATAGCTATAGCATCTTGATTTAGTAATCTTTCATTTCCTTCTACATATAGTTTTTCTGGTGAATTTTGTATTTGTAATAATCGTTTTGAATAACCTTCATCTTTTTGTGTTATAATTTTCAATTTTTCCTCCTATTTTATTAATGTTTATAATCTCGCTTTTCTCGATTGCATCAGCTATCTATACAGTGGTTTCACTCCTTACGGCTAGTTGAAATACTTCTTATCTAAGCTTCTATATTGTATGGCTTCTGCAATGTGATTTTTTTGAATTTGCTGTGAGCCTGCTAAATCTGCAATAGTTCTTGCTACTTTTAAAATTCGTCCATAAGCTCTAGCACTTAATCCTAGTTTTTCAAAGGCTATTTCTAATATTTTTTTGCTTTCTACATCTAATTTACAATATTTTTCTATTAATTTTGGATTCAGTGCTGCATTAGCATAAATTGCTTCTTTTTGGTATCTCTCCCTTTGGATTTTTCTTGCTTGGTTGACTCTTTTTTTGATTTCTTGTGAGGTTTCAGTTTTTTCTTCATTTCCTAATTTTTCATATTTGATGGGGCTTACTTCTATTTGGATATCAATTCTGTCTAATAATGGTCCGACTTATTTTTCCCATATATTTGCTAATTGTTTGAGGATTGCAAGAACATTCTTTGTCTGGTGAGCCATAATATCCGCAAGGGCATGGGTTCATGGAGGCAACAAACATAAACTCACAAGGATAAGTGAGGCTAGCATTTACTCTGCTTATTGTTACAATGCCATCTTCTAATGGTCCTCGTAAAACTTCTAGTGTATGTTGGTTAAATTCTGGGAGTTCATCTAAGAATAAAACGCCGTAATGTGATAAACTAATTTCTCCTGGTTTTGGAATTCTACCTCCTCCTACTAAGGAGGTAGCTGAAATAGTATGATGTGGTGAGCGAAATGGTCTAGTTGTGATAATTGGAATTTCTGACTTTAATGTTCCTGCTATACTATGAATTTTAGTAATTTCTAGAGCTTCTTCAAAACTTAAATCTGGTAAGATGGATGGTATTCTTCTGGCTATCATTGTTTTTCCGTGAACCTGGACTTCCGAATAAGTAGACAATTATGTCCTCCTGCTGCTGCAATTTCTACCGCTCTTTTGACGTTTTCTTGTCCCTTAACATCTGCAAAATCTAGTGGCTCTTGTTGACAATTTACTGTGCATTCTTTCCAATTAGTATGATAACTTTGTATTTTGGCATCATTATTCAAATAGTTTACTACTTCTATTAAGTCATAAGCTCCTAATATTTCTATTCCTTCTATAACAGATGCTTCTTTTGCATTTGCTTGTGGTAAGATGACCCTTCTGATTCCTAATTTTTTGGCTTCAATGCAAATTGGCAATGCTCCTGCAATTGGATTTAAGTCTCCATTTAATGATAGTTCTCCTATTAATAGAGTATCTTCTTTGCCTTTGCCATAGATGATGTCTAAACTCATTAATATGCCTATTGCAATTGGCAAGTCGAAGATAGAACCTTCTTTTTTGATATTTGCTGGTGCTAAATTGACTACAATTTTTCTACTAAATAACTCATATCCTGAATTTTTAATGGCGGTTCTAACTCTTTCTTTTGCTTCTTTTACGCTTGTATCAGGAAGTCCTACAATATCCCATGTTGGCATTCCTGATGAAACATCTACTTGCACATCAATTAAAAAGCCTTGTAATCCATGCAAGGTCATAGTTTTGGTGATAGATAACATTTTTTTCTTTTCTCCTTTGGAATTTTTTAATTCAAGAAAATTTCATCTTGAAAAATGCAATTGATTAAAAAAATTACTAACTTTGAATACTTTAAGTTCTTTGAAAATGAATTCATTTGAAATAATAACACTATTGTAACTAAGTTATTTAGTTTTTGCAAGTACTTTGATAACTTTTTTAATTTTTTTAGTCTT
>JAAWNJ010000033.1 GCA_022798895.1 Clostridia bacterium
AGCATCATTTTATCTTTATTGATTTGTCATATAATACCAACCTACTAATGCTGCGATAATTGCAACTGTGATAATGATAATAATTGTAACTGTAACAGCTCTTCGATTATCTTTCTTTGGAGTATATGTCATATTTTGTAATTGATCATTAATATCATTGATAAAATGATTAGTTGACTCATTAATTCCTGGCCATTGTGTATTGTTTTCTATTCCTGTTGTATTGACTATTTCATTTTCTATCATCATATTCGTATTATCAATATTAGTGTTTGTCGCACCTACACAGTCCGCCATTCCTATTATAAATGCTATTGTAATTAATACCATCATAGATACTATTTTTTTCTTCATAAACTTCCCCCTTTCTCTTTTATCTTTCCCATTCTTTATCCTCATTTTACACAAGAAAAGAATAAAAGTAAAGCTTTTATTATACTTTTATTCTTTCTTATCCTAACTAGCATGTATGGTTAATATCAAAAGTGGTGTTCCCACAAAAAGCTTATGCAATGAAAAACTAAAAATCATTTGACTTTTTACAATAATCTGTGTATAATAAGTATAGGAAATGGAGAAACCACAAACGTGGTTCACCTCAGAAATCGTGTTTTGACACATCAAACTTTGGCGAGTTACAGATGTGTCTGTTTTTTTAGTTTATTTGCTCTTATGAAGTAATACTACAAGTGCTATTATCGAAGAAAGAGCTATGATAGTTATTCCTATTAAAGCATAAAATAATATGTATATCATTGCTAATAAATATCCAGTATCTATCATAAGCCTCACCCCCTTGTTGGGGGCAAACCACATCTGCTTATTCTCATTTCCTATGCTAATTAGTATGGTATATTTTTACTTATTTGTCCAGTATTTGAGAACATTTTTTTGTATTTTAGGGTCAAATATCCACATAAGGCGTTTAACGTAAAATCCAAATGTATTATAAATCTATGATTTTAAAAAAATGCACTATTTTGCTATCTAGCAAAATTAAACTTCCAATTTTTACTGATTAACATTTTAAAAGTATTAACCAATAAATCTTGGAAGTTTATTGTCTTATATAATTTTCATTTACTGCCTTAGTTGCTGATTTTTCACTTTATGTATGACTATTTTTATATAGTTTATAGCCTTAATAATACTTGCTCGCATTTAACAATTTTTCAATATTTGCAATGCCTCTAGCTATTATCTAGTTATTCTCTATGCACTCTTAAGTTCAAGTCTTAGCTTATCAGCAATCATTGCTATAAATTCTGAATTGGTAGGCTTTCCTCTATTGGCTGAAACTGTATATCCAAAGATATTTTCTACAGTATCTGCTTGTCCTCTTCCCCATGCCACCTCAATTGCATGACGAATTGCCCTTTCCACTCTACTTGGTGTTGTATGATATTTTCCTGCTATTTCTGGATATAACTGCTTTGTAATTTGATTAATTACTTCTGTATCTCTTATTACCATCATAATAGCTTCTCTTAAATATTGATATCCTTTTATATGTGCTGGTACTCCAACTTCGTGAATAACATTAGTAACTAACGCTTCTAAATTTTCTTGGTCCTTTTTTCTTTCTGGCGCTATATCAATATATTGATTTTTAATTTCTCTAGTAATAAAATTCTTAAACTGTGCAGGTTGATAATTTTTAAGTTCCTTCATTCTCTTCACTAATACATTAATATCAAATGGTTTAACAATATAGTATTGTGCTCCAAGCGCAATCGCTTTTTGTGTAATCTTATCTTGTCCTACTGCTGATAAAATAATAGATAATGGTCTTTTCTCCATATCTGTTTCTGATATCTTCTCTAAAACTCCTAATCCATCTAAATGTGGCATAATCATATCTAATAGAATGATATCTGGTTGTAATTCTAGAACCATGTCATATGCTTCATTGCCGTCTCTAGCAACTCCTATAATTTCCATTTCCTCTTCTTGTTCTAAATAACTTGATAATGTGGCTGTAAAATCATTATTATCATCTGCTACTAATATTGTAATCTTTTCACTCACAGTTTCTTCCCCCTAATTTTTTAAAATTTTGTAAAGAAGATTTTTAAAAATTCCATTTTTTGGAAATTCAATGTCTCACTTTTACTTTTGTAATTATATTATGCTTCATTATAATTTGCAAGTGTTTTTGGAAATATTTTCCATTTTATTGTAAAAGTGTTAATTTTTATGCATTTTCTTGTACTTTCTTTTGAATATATTTTTCTTGCAAAACTTCCATTTTTTGTATACAAAACTGTTTTTCTTCTATTTTATGTAAGAATTTGCCTTTTTTATCTATTGCTATTTCAAGAATGCTATATGGTTCTTTGTCAAAATTCGTTTCTAAAATGGAAATATCATTTTTTTTGCAGTAATATTGGAGATAAGCTAAATTTTGATAAGATACTGACAGTTTTATCACCTCTCCTTTTTCTAAACCTATCCACTTTGCCTTTTGCATAGCTTCTGCTGTCGCTTGTGAATAAGCCCTCACCAATCCACCTGTTCCAAGCAAAATTCCTCCAAAATATCTTGTAACAACTACTAAACTATTCACTATTTCATTTTTACTTAGTAATTGTAGCATTGGCGCTCCTGCAGTACCACTAGGCTCTCCATCATCATTTGCTCTTTCTACTACATGATTATCTTCTATTATACGGTAAGCAAAACAATGATGTCTTGCATCATGATATTTTTTACGAATTTCCTCAAGTTTTGCTTCTGCCTCTTTCACATTTTCCACATAAAAAAGATTGCCAATAAACTTCGACTTCTTTTCTACAATTTCTGCTGATACTTCTTTTTCAATTGTTTTCATTTTGATATCCTCCTGCTACAAAACCAGTCGAATAAGCAATTTGCAGGTTAAATCCACCAGTGTATGCATCTACATCAATAATTTCACCAGCAAAATATAGTCCCTGTATTAATTTAGACTGCATTGTTTTAGGATTAATCTCTTTTGTGCTAATACCTCCTGAAGTAATAATTGCTTCTTCAATTGGTCTAAATCCTCGTAAAGTAATCTCAAAATTCTTCAATAACTTTACTAAATTTTTTCTTTCTATTTTTGTAATAGAATTCACCTTTTTATTTCTATCAATACCTGACAATTGAATTATCGGCTCTATCATTTTATTTGGTAATAGCCTATTTAAGCTATTCTTAAATTCCTTATTTTTCTCCTGTTCAAAATCTCTTAAAATTCGCTCTTCCAATTTCTCTTCTGACAAAGCTGGTTTTAAATCAATGTAAAGCCTTATTTTATTTTGTTCTAATAATTCTTGTACCTTTGGATAACGAAGCAAGTGTGCAGATCCACTTAAAATAACAGGTCCTGAAACACCCCAATGAGTAAATAGCATTTCTCCAAAATCTTCATAAATCACTTTATTCTTTTCAGCATCTTTCATTTGAATTGCTACATTTCTCAAGCTAAGTCCTTGCAACTGTTTGCACAATATCAAAGATACTTTATTTACAGTTAGTGGAATTAAAGAAGGTTGTAATTTTGTTATTGTATGTCCTAATTTCTTTGCAATTTCATATCCATCACCTGTTGAACCTGTCACTGGATAGCTTTTTCCACCTGTTGCTAAAATCACTTTATCAGCAAAATAAGTTTCTTCTTGTCCACAAAAAAAACATCGTACTCCTATTGCTTTACCATTCTCTACTAAGACTTCTTCTACTTTCCTATTAGTTTGAATTTGTACTTTTTGCTTTTTTAATATCTGCATAAATGCTTCTAAAACATCTTTTGCTTGGTCTGTTACTGGAAAAATACGATGTCCTCTTTCCTCTTTTACTTCTAACCCTTCTTGCTTTAAAAGTTGGATAATATCTTGATTGGTAAACCTACGAAACGAACTATGTAAAAACATCCCATTTCCTGGTACATTAGAAATAAAGTCCTCCATAGGAAAAGAACTGGTAATATTGCATCTCCCCTTACCAGTAATCAATAACTTTTTTCCGAATAGAATTCATTTTTTCTAAAATAGTGACCTTGTCTCCATTCTTGCTAGCACCATAAGCTGCTAGCATTCCAGCAGGTCCACCACCAATTACAATTGTTTCCATGTTTTATTCCTTTTTACGTTTTATTTAATTCATATAATGTAAAGGCAAACGATGTAATATACTTATATAAATAAAACTAAAATTTACAATATATTCTGAACTGCATGTAACACTCCTAACTTTCCATAAGGATAAGTCAAGCCACCTTGCATAAAAGCAACATATGGCTCACGAATAGGGGCATCACAAGAAAGTTCAATAGAAGAACCTTGTGTAAAAGCTCCTGCTGCCATAATAACTTTATCAGTATATCCTGGCATATCCCATGGTTCTGGAATAGCATTACTATCAATTGGAGAACCCATTTGAATTCCTTGGCAATATTCAATTAACTTTTCTGGATTTCCAAATTCAATAGTTTGTACAATATCTGATCTTTTTTCATTATATCTTGGATGTGGTTGATATCCCAAGTTTTCTAGTAATTTACTAGCAAATACTGCTGTTTTTAAACTACTTGCTACAACACTTGGAGCAAAGAAAAGTCCTTGTAAAATTTGTTTATTTATTCCTAAAGTAGGACCTACTTCTTTTCCTAGTCCTGGTGCGGTTAGTCTCTGGGCTGCTAATTCTACTAATTCTTTTTTTCCTGCAATATATGCTCCATTTGGTGCTATTCCTCCACCTAAGTTTTTAATTAAAGAACCTACCATAACATCTGCACCAATTTGAGTCGGCTCTATTTTGTCTACAAATTCTCCATAACAGTTATCAACCATAATGATAACTTCATCATTTACTTTACGAATTGTTTGAATAACTTTTTCCATTTTGTCTAATGTGATACTATCTCTTAGGCTATATCCTCTTGAACGTTGGATTTCAATTAATTTCACATCTTTCTTGCTCATTCTTTTTTGGATTGCTTCATAATCAAAATCATTGTCAATTAAGTCAATTTGCTCATAACTTACACCATAAGCTTGAAGAGAACTTGGATTTGATTTAATTCCAATGACTTCATCTAGGGTATCATATGGCTTTCCACAAATACTAATCATCGTATCATTAGGACGCAAAAAGGCAAACAATGCAACAGTTAAAGCATGGGTGCCTGAAATAAATTGGCTTCTTACTAGGCTATCTTCTGTATGTAATACTTCTGCAAAAACCTTTTCAATAGTATCTCTACCTACATCTGAATAACCATACCCTGTGGTACTATTAAAATGCATATCTGAAATTTGGTATTTTTGAAAAGCATTTAATACTCTCAAGCTATGATATTCACAAAGTTCGTCAATTTCTTTAAACTCTTTTTGTACTTCTGCTTCTGCTTTTTTTCCTAACTTAATTACTTCTTCACTTAGTTCCATTATTCTTTTTCTCCATCCTTAGCAATATCATCACTATATCTCGCATCTCCATTTAAATTACGTACACAATAATATTTTCCAATAAAGTTTGGCTGTGTCCATTCTAGTTCATATACTGGCTCTTGAATAATTTTGTGGTCAGATTGCTCTATTACTCCCCACTTACCATCCTTTTTAATTCCTGCAAATCCATATTCATTAAACTCTGTCACCATTTCATATTCATTTTGTACAACTACATTACCATTTTTATCAACAAATCCCCACTTATCATTTATTTTTTTCGCAAATAATTGATTATCTGGAAATACCTCTTTTGCTTCTAACTTATTTCCAGAAAAATCATAATAAGCAAAATCTTTATCTGAGGATAGTAAAATATAGTTCTCACCTGTTGTAATGGTTGCATTATCCTGACTTACAATTTTATGCATATTACTGCTGTATAAATCAATTGTCTTAGTTTCAATCTTTTCTGCTTGTAGAATTTGAGTATCATTTAAACGAAAAATACTTGTATAAGCTAAATCTACTACTGACTTACCTGAAATATCAATAATTCCATTTTTTCCGTCTTTTGCTACAATAAAATAGTCTCCTTCTAAATACTCTATATAACTATAATCATTATCAATGACTATTTTTCCTTCACTATCTATGACTGTATAAATATCATTTTGGTCAACTGTAATAAAATAGTTATTATTTGCAGTTGCTGTTTTACTAACAATTTCTTTATTCTCAATAGAAGTTCCCTTTAAATCAAATAAATGAATCGTGTTGCCTTTTTTAGCATTTATGTACATTCCGCCAAATGTGATATTATCATATTCTGCACTTACAATAGTTTCTCCTTTTTTGGATACTACACCTTGTTTGCTATTTCTTTGTACAACAAATACATCATTTAAAGAACTATACTGAATATCTTCATATTCATAATTTAAAATCATCTTTTTATTCTTTAATAATCCTGCTTGTCCTTCTTTAAAAGCAATAAAATATAGTTCTTTTTCATTCGCAATTCCTGTTACTCTTTCTAGCTCTGTATATTCTGTATGCAAAATCATTTTTCCACGATAATTGATATATCCATAGCGATAGCCACTTTCTGTTTTTTGACTTACAATAAAGCCTGTTGTCTTGTTTTTTGTTTTTTCATTGTAGTAGTTATCAGAAGTGATTGTTTCATATTCTGGTTTAATGATTTCTTTTCCTTTTAGATTAATCACTCCTAACTTTTCTTCCTGTTTTACAATAAAAGTTCCTTCTTTATAATGCATACTTGTAATTTCTTGATAAATTGGTTCTGTAATTACTTTTCCTTCTAAATCAATTAAGCCATATTTTCCATCTTTGCGATAAGCTAATGTGCTTTTCTCATAAGGAGTTGTTTCAATATTAGTTTCTACTGAAATGGCTTCGATTTTGTCATATTCTCCAAATAGTTGCTCACCTTTATCATTAAAAGCTTTTGTCTCATATTCCTTTTTCTCTTTATCATATTCGCCTATACAAATAAAAACTGGTTTAGATGGGTTTGGAATTTGAATACCATTATAAATTGGTTCTATAATAATATTTCCTGTTTTATCAATTACTCCATATTTTTCTTCCTTTACTAAAGTTACGTAATTTATTTCTTTTACTTCCTCAATTTTATAGGCAAATTGCATTTCTTGAAGCATAATTACTATTGCAATAATAATAACTGCAATTATGCTAATACCTATTATCCATTTCATTTTACCTTTCATTTAGCCACCTAAACCTTTCTACATTTATTTTTCTTCTTTTTGTGGTTGGTTTTTACATACTTTTACCCATTTGATACGTCTATCTTCAACATGTTCTATTTTATAGGTTAATTTGTCATCTTCTATAATAGGATGTTCTTGTTCTTCTGGCAGTCTACCTAGCTGTTCTATTAAATAGCCTGATAAAGTTTCATAATCTCCATCTGGTAATTCAATATCTAAAATCTTTTTTACTTCATAAAGTGAAATACTACCTTCCATAAGATAAGTATTGTCATCTAATTCTTTATAATCAAATTCTTCTTCATCATATTCATCAAAGATATTTCCTACTAACTCTTCTAAAATATCTTCCATAGTAAGTAGTCCTGCTGTTCCTCCATATTCGTCTACTACAATTGCCATTTGCATTTTACTAGTTTGTAATTCTTTGAAAATTTCATCAATCGGCTTTGATTCTGGTACAAAATATGCTTCTTTTAAGATATCTGCTATCTTAAATTGCTTTTGAGTGCTTACTAATTTTAAGATGTCTTTTAGGTATAAAATTCCTTTGATATTGTCTATATTCTCTTCATATACTGGAATTCTACTATATTTATAATCATCAATTTCACTTAAAAGTTCATAAATATTTTCATTGATTTCAATAGCAAACATGTCTGTACGGTGCATCATAATTTCTGATGCTACAATGTCATTTAAGGCAAAAACATTATTGATAATTTCTTTTTCAGTTTCTTCAATAACTCCCTTTTCTTCTCCTTGATCAACCATCATTTTGATTTCTTCTTCTGTCACTGTTTCTTCTTCTTGCTCCCCTACTCCAAATAGTTTGGAAATAAGGTTAGTAGACCATGTTAAAAGTTTAACAAATGGTGCTGTTACAATAGAAATTGATTTAATCACTCCAATGGTTGCATAAGAAATTTTTTCATAGTATTTCATAGCTAATCTTTTTGGTACTAGCTCTCCAAATACTAATGTAAAGAAAGATAAAATCATTGTAATAATGATAATAGAGATATTTCTCCAAACTCCAATACTTAAAAATGGCATTGCATTATTTAAAATTGGTGCTAATTTATCTGCAAACGCATCTGATGCAAACGCACTAGATAGAAAACCTGCTAAGGTAATTCCAATTTGAATAGTTGCTAGAAACTTACTTGGATTTCTAAGCATTTTTTGAATTTGCTTTGCTCTTTTATTTCCTTCTTTTGCTTGTTTTTCAATTTTTGCATCATTTAAAGAAATAAAGGCAATTTCAGTGGCTGCGAAATAAGCATTTAATAAAATTAAAATGATTAAAAATAGTATTTGTGAAAACATAAATTTTCCTTTCTTATCATACGCTTTTTCTTATTTTATTACCGTTATTATTATATTCCACAAACCACCGTAAAGTCAATACTTTCCAGTATTTTTAAAACCCTGTTTTTGGTAGCTTTTTAATTGGTATTTTGGTATTTTCAATTGTTACATTTGTAGTTTTCTCCCATTCAATAAAAATATTCATATCTTCTCCAATTTCATATCCTTCTTTTGTTGCTATTTCTCTTAATTCATATTCTCCAATTCGTAAATTTTCTATATAAATTTTGCCTTGTTTATCTGTTACATATGTTCCAATTACTTCTCTTAATTCTTTACTATATAGCTCAAAAGTTACATTACTTAATACACTCTTATGATTTTCTTTATCCACTTTGTAAATCTGTAAATTACCTTTCTTCTTTTCATTTTTTATTTCTTGTGTTGTCATTTCATTGTATATAATTTCTATTTCTTGTGTTTCTGTATTTAGCACATAGTCCTTGTTTGTACTTGTTTCTTTCAATTGATATTTTCCTATTACTAAATTCTCAAAAAAGATTTCTCCTTGTTCATTTGTTGTTCCTGTTTGAACTATGTTGCCATCTATATCTAGCAACTCAAAACTAACACCTTCAATTGGTTTTGCTGTTTCTTTATCTGTTTTAATTACTTTTAGGCTTCCTTTTTTGTGACTATTGGTAATTGTCTTTGTTACTGTTTTATTCCACTCTACTATAATGTCAAAAGTCTCTGGATTTAAAATAAAATGCTCATTAGTAGAAGTTTCTCGTATTTGGTAATTTCCTGGGTATAAGTTTTCAAAATTGGCTATTCCTTCTTTATTGGTAATAGCTGTACTAATTTGGTTTCCATTGATATCTAATAGTTCAAAACTAACACCTTCAATTGGCTTGCTAGTTTCTTCACTTATTTTTTTGACTTGTATTTTACCATTATTAAAATTGGCAGTTAATTTCACATTTTGAGCAAAATCTCCGATATTCACTATAGGTGATGGCATAATTCTGTGTTCCTGGTATAGTTGTTTCACCATAGAAAATAGGATATGTTTTGCATTTTGCTTTTACAGTAAACTCGATATCTATTTTTTGATTTGCTTGTGACTTCGGAATATTGATTTTAAATATCTCTCCACCTTTAAAAGATTGCTTAGCCTTGCCATTAGCATCTGAAATGAATATGCCTTTTCCATTCTCTTTTAAACTACTTACTTCATATTGGCTAATATCCACATTCGCCTTCACTGTATAAGCTTGCGCATAATTTGCACCTTCTTCTTGCCATTCTCCACTTTTCTCTACTTTTAATCCTGCCACAGGTGGGATTTGTGTTCCATTTAACCCTATATCTCTTAACTTTTCTATCGCCTTTACATTTCGATTTCCTTTTTCTGTAACACCACGATATACATCCATACTACGATTTAACATGACACAGTAAATTGCTTGCTTAGTAACAAAATATGCCTCTTGTACTGTATCTACTCCTAATTCTTCTGGACTTTTATATGGATATCCATTGACTATTGTTCTCCATATTTGTATATAGTCAATATCTTTACTTTTTACATCTTGCAATAATTTTTCAATATTCACACGATAATTTCCAGCTTCTTCTACGCCATCTTTTCCGATGACTAATACAATATGCTGGATATCCACCTTTGCTTTCTTTATACCCTACATAATTTGCTTCAATTAGAAACCAAATACCATTTTCATAAAATTCTACATCTGTTTGTACTGGATTGCCCTTCACCAAGTCTGCATAGGTTAACTCTGTTACTCCTAATACAATATTTTGGAATACAGAAATAAAGATTATCATTAGTATTATTATACTGATTATTTTTTTCATTGTTTTTTTGTATGATATATTCATACATCATACGCTCCTTCCCTTATTTGATTTTCACTTTAAAATATATCCTTTGTTTCTGATACTTGCACACCTTGTATACATCTTCTGTATTCTCCTCGATTTTCCTCACATGTAATTAATGTAACTCTATCGTCTTTCGTACTTTCTAAGTAACTCCAATCTGTTTCCAAAATAACCTTATTCGTTTGTACCTGATAAACTTTTTTACCTTGTTCGGTGCAATAAATAATTTCATCACCTAATTTTAAGTTCTTAATCTCTTGAAAAAAATTACATTGATAGCCTCTATTATGTCCTGCTAAGCATACATTCCCATTCCACCTACTTGTATTTTCAAAATGTCCTACTGCTCTTAATAAGACATCACTATTTGTTCCTGCCTCTATATGAGCGTCTAAATTTAACTTTGGAATTTGAATTCTCCACTTATTTACTAAATTAGCTTGTACAATTTGTCTTTGTGTTTGATTTTCGATTGGGATTGTTTGAGAATAAACCATATTTGAATTTTGGTTTGAAATAACTGCTAAAGAAATGCTTGAATAAACAAAAAAGAAAATCATTAAAATAAAAATGGTTAGCAGGAGGCATACTGTATCTAAGTTCTTTTTGGTATAACTCATTACATGTCTATACCTGCCTTTCTGTGAATTTAAATATATAAAATTGCAATTTTAAATTGCCCTTATTCTACTACGCTCTTTTAGATTTGTAAAGAAAAATCGTATGACTTTTAATGACAAATTTCGACTTATTTGTAAAATTAAGAGAAAATTAAAATTTGCCAAAAAACCTAAAGTATGCTATAATATAGCATATAGGCAATTCACCTTTTATTTGTTTCCGCCTATAAGTCATATCATCATACTTTACAACAACAAGGAGGAAAAAATCATGGCATCTATCAATTTTAACAACTGTAGTTTTCACGACAACAGCACCCCTATCGGTCACATTACGTCCAGCAGTTTCCAAGTGTCTCACGCTTCGCAGAAGTTCGATGAAAAAAAGAGCTTTCGGGCAGATTGCATCGACAGAATTACTGTCGACAGCCCCTTGGCAAATGTCATCATAACTGCAAGTAACACCCACACCATTGATATACATTTCTCTGGTGAAGCTATCACTAGCCAAAAGCCTACTTTCAACATCAACCAGAACGGTCGCGAGCTCATAGTAACACTCACCATTAACAATTGTCTTATGAGTAGAGGGCTAACTTTATTGGTTGACATTCCACTGAAGACCTTCGAAGCCTTAAACATCTCTAGTTACAATGGAAAAATCGAAGTCCACCCCAATGTTTCTGCGAAGAAAATGCAGCTTGACACCTATCATGGCACCATAAAATGCCAAGGCGACCTCAGCGAGCTCTACACAAGTACTCACCATGGAGATACCACTCTTCACATCAGAGCTAACCACAATGTCTTAATTGAAGTAACGTCTCACAATGGTGATGTAACAGCGGCACTAGAAAACATTGCAATAAGCAAACTCTCTACTACTACAAGAAACGGAGTCATAAATAATGATTTTCATGACATTTGTAGTGGTTATATCATTTATGGCCGAGTAACATCTCACAATGGCGATATTACTATAAAATACAATTCATTGAATAAGTCATGATTTTTGGGAGTGGACAATTTGTCCACTCCCGCTTTTAATTTCTTATATTCTCTACTTAACATTATTTTAAAGATTACAGATTCTAACTATCAATAGAAACAACTGGCTTAACTATGTTATGCATAAATTAGTCATATACCACTCGATTCATATAGCCAAACTCAAGTTCACATCAAAATAGAATTCCACTCCATTAGGTTTGTTTTCTACTCCATATGCATTTTTGTAATTATTCTGAATTGCCTTTACTAAAGATAAACCTATTCCACTTCCACCATCTTCTCTGTTTCTAGAACTATCTACTTTATAAAATCTTCCCCAAATTCTGTCTAGCTCTTCTTCTGCAATTTGGCTACCTGTATTAAATACAGTAACTCTTGCCTTTTGTTCTTGCAATCCAATACTAATTTCTATTTGTTTTTTACCTTCTTTTGCTTCTGCATGCTTAATTGCATTGGTGAAATAATTTGTAACAATTTGCTCTATATAAAAATCATCTGCTTTCACATAGATAGGCTCTTTTGCATCAAATAGTACCTCTATATTTCTTTCTTCTGTCATTACATGACAATTTTGGATAACACCTTGGATTAACTCCACTAGGTCAAACTCTTTATCATGAAATTCTCTTTTGCCATATTCTAATTTCATTAGCTCTAATAATTGTTTTACTAAATTATCCATTTTATTGGTTTCATCTAAGATTACTTCTGCATAAAATTTCTTAGATTCTTCATCACTATTTACATTTTCTACTAATCCCTCTGCATATCCTTGTATTAAGGCAATTGGTGTTTTTAGTTCATGGGATACATCTGAAATAAACTGTTTACGCATTTCATCTATTTTAGATTTTTCTTCAATGTCTTTTTCAAGTTCCTTGTTATTATCTCTTAGCTGTTTAATTGTTCCTTCTAGTTTATCAGACATAGTATTAACATTTCGTCCCAATTCATTAATCTCATCACTAGAATCTTTAATACGATATTTCTTTGAAAAGTCTAGCTTTGACATCTTTTTGGTGATATCATTCAATTCCAAAATTGGCTCAGTAAATTTACGTGAAATAACAGACACTGCTAAAGCTGCCATAATGATGGTTAAAAGTCCAATTAGCATTAAAACTTTATTAGAGATATTAACACTTTCTTCTATTGGTGCAACTGGAATTCGGATGAATAAACTGTAGCCATTTACTAAATTTCCAGTTAATAAAATATAGGTTAAATTAGATGTCTTATCATTTACCCTACTAATTTGCATTTTCTCATCTTTATACAAAATAGCACTTTCTTCTTGTTCTTTTAATTGATTACTACTTTGAATTCGATTTAAAGAAGACAAAAAATCTCTGTCAGTAGTAAATAATATTAAGTCTGTATCTGTTTTAATTAAAATATCAAAGTTATTGATAAAGGCACTTCTACGGAGTTCATTTTCTAAATTTGTACTTAAACTAGGGGAAGCATAATACTTATCAATTTTTTCATATAACTTCTTAACTGTATTAGTTTTAGAATAAATATAGAAATTCTCTAATACAATGCTGTTAATCAGTATTAAACAGAGCACTAAAAAGATAATCACAGCACATAGTACTGCGAATAATCGAAATCGAACTGATTTGAATTTATCTTTTAGCTTTTCCATTCCTATTTTTCCTTTACTTCAAATTTATATCCTACTCCACGCATAGTTTCAATGTATTTTCCTTTTTTGCCTAGTTTATGACGAATTTTCTTAATATGACTGTCTATGGTTCTAGAATCTCCATAATAGTCATAATTCCAAACGTTGTTTAAAATTTTATCTCTTGATAAAGCAATCCCTTGGTTATCAATTAAATATTTTAATAACTCATATTCTCTTAAGCTCATTTCAATCTGCTTATTATCAACCTTAACTGTTCTACCTTCTGGATCTATCGTAATGCCACCAAAATCTTTAACTTCTGTCTTTTCTCCCATTGTTCTTTTTAAAATTGCTTCTACTCTTGCTACTAAAATTTTAGGGCTAAATGGCTTAGAAATATATTCATCCACACCTAATTCAAAACCAAATAATTCATCTTGTTCTTCCCCTCTTGCAGTCAGCATCATAATTGGTACTTTTGAAGTTTGTCTAATTTGGCGAAGTACAGACCACCCATCTAGTTTTGGCATCATAACATCTAGTAATATTAAATGAATTTGATTTTGGTTTTCTTCAAATACTTTAAGTGCTTCTTCTCCATCTCCTGCTTCTAAAATGCTATATCCTTTTTGTGCTAAAAAGTCTTTAATTAATTTTCTCATTCTAGATTCATCATCTACTACTAAAACAGTAACATTATTCATAGCTTTTTTCGCCCTTTCCTAAGTTAATTATTGATTACTATTTTATCGTTTTTTTATGTCCTAAGTGTGAACAATTGCTAACTATTTTGAGCAATCAGTGCCTTTATTTTAATTCCTTGCTCTGAAAACATTTTCTCATGTTCTGTTTCTATATTTTCCCAAAAGTCTGGTTCTTTGTGTAAATCTCTAGTAACTTTTTCAATTTTAAAACCTGCTTGCTCAAAATATCCAATACTTTCCTCAAATAAATTATCATCATCTGTTTTAAAATAAATGCTTCCTTCTGTTTTTAGAATTTGTTTATATTTTTCTAATTGTCTTGTATGTGTCAGCCTTTTCTTATGATGTTTTCCTCTTGGCCAAGGATTACAAAAGTTGATATAAATTCTGTCAACAGCATCTTCCTCACTTAATATTAGTAAGATGCGTTCAATGTCAAATCTAGTAAGCAATACATTATCTATTTGCATATGCTTCTCTTGATAAGTTTCTTCTACTTTTCTTTTCGCTAATCCTAGCATTGGATCAACTAAATCTATTCCTATATAGTTACTTTCTGGATGTTTACATGCTATTTGTGAAATAAAGCCACCTTTCCCACACCCTAGTTCTACATAAAGTGGTTGATTTGGCCTTATAAATTCTTGTCTCCATTTTCCTTTTAGTTCTTCTGCATTTTCTCTATAAAACTTGCTTTCTTCTAATTCTTTTCTTGCCCATGGTTTATATCTAATTCTCATTTTTTGTTTTTTCTCCTGTCTTTTCTTTTTCTGCTTTGTTTAATAAATTTCTTACTTCATTTTCTAATAATTGGTTTGCTTCTTTTAACTCCATATTTGCAATATCAATAGGCTTACCAAATTCAATTCTTAATCCATGAAATGGTAAATACCTTCCATAAATGGCAAATGGAATAATTTGGCTATTAGTTTCTTGTGCTAAAGTAACTGCTCCTCTTTTAAAAGGAAGCAATTGCTTTTTTGTATAATTTCTAGTTCCTTCTGGGAAAATTCCCACTATCTTATTTTCATTTAAAATATCTATAGCAGATTTAAAGGAGTCCTTATGAACTTTCCCACTATGTACTGGAAGTGTCCCTGCACGTTTCATAAAAAAGCCACGAATTCCAGTAAAAAAAACATCTTTTGCTAGAAAGTGGGTTATTCTTCTTGTCCCACAGCTGACTAAAACTGGATCAAATAGCATTTTGTGATTCCCTGCTAAAATAATTCTTCCCTTTTTTGGAATACTTTGTTTATTGATAATTTTAGGTTGATATACTATTTTTAGTAAAAAAGAGGCTATTGGCTGTACCAAGGTATACATCCATGTAGATACCTTCTTCATAGTTGGTCTCCTTATTATATATTTTTCCTTTAAAGGCTTACGTAAGAGTATTTTAGCATATTTCTTTGTAATTAGCAAGACAAAAAAATACACCATTTTCGCTATTTCAAGCTACTTACGATGTATCTTTCTTTTCTATTTTACCATTATTAGGAAGGAACTATGTTTCTTTAATAATATAGATATTCCCGGAAAATTCCTTAAAACTTTCCCCTCTGATAAACTATATTAGAGTCCGGTGCCGACTACTGCTACTCCACGACCACAGTAGCTGTTGCTAGCCCAGTTGTTGTTGTTGTTGCCGTGAAAGGAGAACATCCCGCCATTGCCACGTATGAAACCACGATCAGTATTATTGAGCCAGTTAGCGTTGCTAGCACCATGCCAGCCTGAGCAGGAAATGGTACCTCAACATAGTCCCTATATTTTAATCTTCTACTTTTTGAAATTGATCTTTTGGTGCTCCACATAATGGGCAAACCCAATCTTCAGGTAATTCTTCCCATTTCACACCTTGTTCTTCTTCATCATATACATATCCACATAATAGACAAACATATTTATTCATAGTTATTTAAGCCTCCTTATCCATTTTCTTTATTGTACACTTCTTTTGATATTTTATTCCTTAATTTCCAAAATATCTTTTTAATAATCCATCAAATCCTCTTCCATGACGTGCTTCATCTTTGCACATTTCATGTACAGTATCATGAATAGCATCATATCCAAGTTCTTTAGCCCTAGTAGCAAGCATTTTTTTACCGTCACAAGCTCCATGTTCTGCCATTGCTCTTAAACTAACATTCTTTTTTGTATCTGGATAAACAACTTCACCTAATAATTCTGCAAACTTAGCTGCATGTTCTGCTTCCTCAGCAGCATATCTTTTAAATGCTTCTGCTATTTCTGGATATCCATCTCTATCTGCTTGACGGCTCATTGCAATATACATTCCTACTTCTGTACATTCTCCCATGAAATTGTCTTTTAATCCTTTTACTACTTCTTCATCTAATCCTTGTGCTATACCTATTGTGTGTTCATCCGAATAAGTTTTTGCTTCTGTTTCTTTTCTTAATTCAAATTTATCTTTGCTTGCCCCACATTGTGGGCATTTTTCTGGAGCCTCCTCTCCAAAGTGAACATATCCACATATTTTACATACATATGCTTTCATATTTTTTCCTCCTTAAATTACTCTATTTTATTTTTTAATCGTCTTTATTTTAATTGATTTAAAATGAAATTGCAACTAGTTTTATAAAATTCTTCTCAAACATACTATTAGTTGGATTTCTTTCTCCAATTCTAGTAAAAAAATATATGATGTGCTTTTTTATTTACACATCATATTGCAATCTCTTTTAATTTTTTACCATAACGTATCTTCGATTCGCTATAGATATTCTTTTTTGGCGTTCTAATGTTTCCAATATTTTCCTTTTGTAGTTGCATTAACCAGTATTACTTCATATAAAGTAGGGGCCTGAAGGAGATGTAAGTGCGGGTGAAAGTCACATAGTCGTAGTTACGCCCAGAAGTAGTGACGTAATCATGATCGTAACTACCTCCTCGAGCCCCACATGGGATGCTGGCATCCGTAGAATGTTCTGTACTCCACTCTATACAATTAGAAGCCATATCATGAATATTACATACTTTATCCTCTGCTCTTCCTGTATTTACTTTACTAGTATTTATTGATACCTTATTTGCATAATTGGCATTTCCTGAATATTTTTGTATAAACACAATTGCGGTATCCCAACTATAGCTATTGATTAAATCACTCTCCACATAATTACTACTGTACATTCCTCTG
>JAAWNJ010000034.1 GCA_022798895.1 Clostridia bacterium
TAGACTTTAAACTCTTATCATTAAAATATCTAAAATCATGATTTTCTCCCATCTATAACTTCAAATCATTTATATTTAATTTTGGTTCTCCAATATATACATCTCTATTTCCATCTATTTTGTGTACTTTTATAATTGTATATTCTTTGTAGTGATATTCTATACTTCCGCCATCATCATAAGATACTGCATTCGGAAAGTCCTTATTTGCTTTTGCAATAATTTCATTCATTGTAATTCTATTTTCTAATAGGGCATCTCTTAAAGATGTTTCTTTTCCGTCTATTATAATATTTACTGTTCCATTATAGCTATAAATATTGTAATCATAACTATAGCTATAAATATTGTAATCATAACTGTAGATGCCTAATTTTTTAGTTTCTGACTTGTCTAAGATTTTTTCTCTTTTGCTACCACTATTAGATTTTTTAAAAAACTTCAATTCAAAGTTTTCAGCTGATTTCACTTCAATTTTAATTGCTTTTACTTGTGCTGGATAGCTCTCCTTTATAGAACCATCATAATTTATTTTTACATTAGTACCAACCATATATACTACATCACTATGTTTTCCTAAGTCTATCGAAATTTTGTCTGCTGACTTTCTTATACTTTCTCCTTCTCTTGGTTCAACTATAATATTGTTAGCATTAGATTCTATAACTGTTCCATAGAAATATGGATACTCTTGCATAATTTTACTATCTTTTGGATAACTACACACATTAATCGTTTTGTACTGTTTTGCATCTTTTGTCGCATATTCTAAGATACTACATAAAGCTAATTGAATAGTTACCTCTTTTTCACTTTTTTCTTCTACTATTCCAAAATGCTGTCCTGGTATATCATCATCAATTGTTATCTTTCTATCTGCTGCGAACCTATCTCTTGTGTTATCTACTTTTAAAATATAGGTAGTTTCATTTACTTGCTCTCCTTTAAACAAATAGGTCTCATCTTTTATCTTATAACTTAACTCTGTTATGATAGGATCTCCCTCTCTTGTGTATTGCACAATTTTAATACTATCTTCTTTTCTATTTTTTGCATTAATATCAGTATTCTCGATAAACCTATCTAAATTGCCTTTATTATAAACTTTCTTGTCATTTGTTATGACAATCCATCCCTCATCAATTGCTTTTTTCTCTGAATATTCTTCTATCTCTTGGGTATCTTTATTTTCATGATTTTCTTTTACTGGTGGGGCATAATCTCTTCCCCATGTGCTAAATAAAACTGGTTTGTTTTGTTTCATTCTACTCGTGTCAATAACATATAGCATTCCTAATACTATCAATATCACTATAATAACCGCTACTATAATTTTCCATACTTCTTTCATAATTTTCCACCATTTTAACCTTTCTATTATTTAGACACTTTTTTTCGTCTGTTTTGTTGGTGTTTTATTAAAATAATTGAAAAAGTTATTGTTATTATCAAACATATTGTAGCAATACTAATTAATCCTGTTTGTATGTATGAATATTCTTCTATTTCTTGCTTTGTAGTAGTTTGTGTTGTTTCATTTTCCCTTATTGTATTTGTATCAGCCATTTCATTTTTACCCTTTTCATCTTCTATTGGGCTTGGAGTAATTATAGCATCCTCTCTCTTATCGTCATTATCCCCCTTTGCACCACTATTGCTTGAATTTTCTATCTTGTTTACATTTTCTTGCGTATTTTGTTCTATTGATTCAGCAAAGTTAGGTTTTCCTTTTGCATTTTTACTTATATGTAATCCTAAAACAGAAGTTATTAGAATAATTAAATTGCCTATCCACGTTCTTAAAGCATATATAGATTTATAATATTTCCATTGTACTGTACCTACTGGTACATTTAGCATTTGTGATATTTCTTTAAATGAAAAATTTGCTAATACTTTTAATGATACAATTTCTTGCTCTTGTATATTTAACTTTGATATTATTCTATTATAACTATCTTTATCTATTATTTTGTTGATTTCTTCATTTTCTTTAGACAACGAATATAGTTCTTCTATACTAATCTCCTGCTGCTTATCTCTTAAATAGTTCAAGGTTTCATTTTTCGTTACTGTATATAGCCAACTTGATTCATTATCAGTTGGTAGCTTATCTTTTTTCATATTCCATATTTTAATAAATACTTTTTGCTTAATATCTTCGCTATCTTCCTTATTTTTTACTATTGAAAAGGCTATGCTATATATTAGTGAGCCATATTCTTTATAAAATTCACTAAAATCTTCTTCATTTCTATTGTCTATTTTTTGAAAAATGCTATGTAGTTCTTCTTTATTTATCACTTTCATATCACTACTACCCACTTTACTTTTTATATGCCTATTTAATGCACAATTATTTACTCCAGTGCCATTTTGAGTAATATTTGTTTCCCGAAACTACAATAGATTCCTCTTCACTTCCATTACTATATACTTTCATTCCGCCTAGTCCTTTTTCAGGTTCTAAATGGAAACCTCTGCTTCCCATATATTCGTCTAAATATTGTCCACTACTTTTACTTGAGGTATCTAATGTTTTACTAAATCCTACTCTATTAGGAATATTTTGTACTATTGTATATCCTTTATCTGTAAACAGAATCTCTAGCATACCTAAGCAAGATGAAAATGGATTCCAAACATCAAATTTGACTATTGAAAATATTGTAGCACCTAATAAAATTACAAAACATATTACAATTGTTATAATAATTCTTTTTCTTTTCATAAAATATATCTCCCTTACAACTTACTAACTCTTGTTCCAATTATAATATAAAAACAGACAATTAGCAAATTAGCTAATTATCTGTTCACTTCATTTTATAAATCTTCGGTCAATGTATATTGGCTAATATCTGGTTCTACAAAAATTTCATCTTGTACTGTGTCAAACTCATATTCTATTTCTGAACCTATCGTTCCAAAATTCATTTTCAGAACTAATCCTGTATCTTTTTCAATATAGACTTCTGAAGTACCATAAGCAGCATCTAGCCAATTACCGCTTCTAAAATTTCCTATTCTATAGCATTGTTTTCCTTTATATTCTGCACTTTCTACCTTTGAACCTAGGCAAGAACATATTAATTGCATATTAGATTGTCCACCAAAATAGTCATACAAATTCATCATCATAATAACATGAGAATCTAAACTTGCTTTTTTAGTTTCGTCTGCTTCCCAAAATGTGTGTTTTTCTTTTCCATTATCATATGTTGATATTTTAGCATTTGTTTTTCCATTTTCAACTCTTTCCATTACAAATAACTTTTTATCGTTTTTTTGATAAGAATTGTAAATCATTACAATTCCATTGTCTTCATTTGATATGGATTTAATATGATAGTTTGTACTAGAAATATATTGGCTAACATTTTTTTGTAGTTCTTTTACGATAATAAGTTTTCTAATTGTATTTATTACAAATAACATAAAAATTATAAATACAACTATGAGAACAATTTTCAGACCTTTCTTCATTTTTTCCTTATTCATATTTACCATCTCCTTATCTTCTGTGCAACCTAGCTATCATAAGCATAACTGCTTTTAGACCTATGGTTTTGCGTCATAAACTTTCGTTTATTTTGCTCTTTTACAATTATATGTCTATATTATAGCATATTTTCCAGTTTTTAGCAAATTTGTATTTACTTATAAATTGTAAATATCTCTTATCTAATTTTATTGTTTATATATTCTTTTAACTTCATTTCTTATTTCATCTGCTGTTTGATACATAGTATTATATGGATAAATTATTTTCTCTTGCATTTTTATATATATTTCTATTGGAACTATGAATTGACCATCTTTTTGCCATTGAATTTCAACAATTTTATTTTCCTTATTCCATTTTTCTGAATACTCTAGAAATGCTATTAAATATTCAGTTGCTCTATCTAATTCTTCTTCATTTTGTATTTCTATAAAATTTTCATAATTCAAAAGTCCATTTTCATCAATATTTTCTTTTATTTTAAAATTAGTTTTTATATCATCATTCCAACTATCAAAAATGCACTTTTGATAGTTGGCTTTAAAATCTTCTGATAGTGCTCCCCATTTTTTTATTACAGTAAATTTAATTTCTTTATTATTTTTTAATTCAAATATATATTTTCCATTTTCATGTTCATCTATCTCTTTTTCAATAATCTTAGCTTTTATATGATACTTATCTAAAACAATCTCTACATCTATATTTGCTCTTGTCTTTATATTAGAAAAATTCACATTAATAAGCATAAATACTGAAAATGCCAAAATTAGTGAAATTAAAGTAAAGACAACTAGCCCTGTTTTTCCTATGGTATTTAGAACTTTCGCAAAAATATTCATACGTTTCTCTTTCTTTTTCATGTTTATTTTATTGAAATCTAAACCAAATTTTTCTTTATTTTCTATCTTTCTATTTTCTTCCCATTGTTCTAATTCCTTCCATTCGTCTTTATTGTCCATAAAACACTCCCCCTATATTCGACTATTTATTCTTATGAAATACAATATACTATTGTACTTCATACCCAGTTATTGGAATTATATTAAATAGATTTACTTCTGCTTTATATCCCATTGAATTATTCGGCCTATAATATTTTATAGAATATCCTAATCCAATATATTCAGTTCCATATCCAAAATCGTCTTCATATTCTCTCATACTAATTGTTATTAATGGTTGTTTACTTGGACTACCATTTGGTAAGTCTCCTAGCCTAATACAATCTACGGTCATAAATATAATATAAATAAAAAATAAAATTCCTACTGTTATTAATACTTTCTTTTTCATAAAACACTCCTATTACAAATTTTAATCTCGACAATAACTTACTTCACTTGTTATCATAACATATAACACTAAAATATTCTATAAAATCAAACTTTTTTCTTGTAGTCGACAAACTTCGACACACTTTTTCATGTAAATTTGGTACAATAATATTAGAAGGGAGTTGATTTTTATGGATTATAAAATAATTTTGCTGACCTTAAAAAATAAATCTAAATTAGAAAGGTTAATTGAAAACAACGCACCTTATGAAAAAATTCTCAAACAGAGTCAATTGCTTGATAAGTATTTAACGATTCAAATAAAATATATGAGTGAAAAGGGAGCTAGCCTAAGCTAACTCCCCTATTAATTTATCTATTCCTTTTGATAAAGTATTTTTTTAATATCTCCTTTGTCTATTTCTAGTATATCTTTTGATATATCTACATTCTTTACTTTGCATATAGTGTTAGTAGTTTCTAATACTATAGCTTTAGTTTCATCTTTTAATTCTATAACATCAAATCTTTTTAATTTCATAGTTCTCCTTATTCTACTTAATTATTACTATTTTTTAAATTTAGTCCTGCAAGTTGTAAGCTCATCTCAATATCACGAACATCTTTGAAGCATATTCCCATCTTTCTTAATTCTATCTTACTTTTCTCGCATAGCTGACTAATATTCATAATTTCATTTTCCTTTAATTTTTCTATTGCCTTATTACTAATCAATAACTTCTCAACATTTTGCTTTACGATTTGTCTACTCACTTTCATTGCCTCCTACAATTTCTTTATTGCTATCATTAATTCATTTTGTTTTACTGTTAATATCATATTTTGATATGCAAATTTTTCATTTGTAAAATATACTTTATAATTCATATTCTCTAACCTAGTTTTCGCCAATTCTAACATTTTATTTGTTTCTTCTTGAGTTAGATTTAATTTTACTCTAAGTTCATAAAATGTAATTTTAATAAAATTTTCGTTTTCTTCTATTTTTTTATCTAAATACTCTGTTATCTGTTTCATTGTCATTTTGCTTTCCCTCTTTTCCTTTCTATATTATCATAAAAAATTGAAAAAAGAAAGTCAGATTGAACCAACTTTCTTCTTTCCATTAATTAATGCTATCTACTATTTCTAATGGTGGGAATGTACATATATAGCATGGTTTTGTAGTGTTAATCTTTCTTTTTTTATATTCTTTTGTTTCAATAATGATAATTAATTTATCCGCTGTTGAAACAGTATCAATATCTTTACATATTTTTTCAAATTCTTCATCTTTAACTGCAATAATATCATAAATAGTATGTTTTGTTTTCATTGTTACATTAGCTGGATACTTTCCTTTTATAATCTCTGGATCTCTATCAAGATAATCCATGACTACATCAAATGCAGCTACATTTCTATTATTTATTTCTTTTAATTTGTGCCTAACAATACCATTGTTTTCTCTAACTATTATGTTTTTTGCCACCAGAGAGCCTATGCTATCTCCTTTACAGCCTAATATTTTCTTAATATGTTCTTCTCTTAAAGAATTGAAATCCCATAATAATTTTACAATTTTATTTTGCATTTCATTCACTAGCATCACTTCCTATCACTTTTATTAATGTACTATAAATTTTTCTTTTTTCTGGTATTATTTTATAAATTTTGACTACAACTTTATCTCCAGGAAGTGGTGGTCTATCTAACCAAGTTGGAAGAATGCAAATTGTGTCAACACCTTGCTTTATACTAGCAAACATACCGATTTTCTGTATATCCTGTTATTGTTGCTAAATATTCTCCTCTTTCTGTAAATTCTTTTCTTATATCTTTGAACGGATCTTCTATTAAATCTTTTACTGATATTTTCATACTCTTTTTATCTTCTGAAACTTCCTTTACTATAACCTTTACTTGCTCATTGATTTTGTATATTTTAGATACATCTTCTACATAGCCATATTGCAAATCTTTAGCATTTATTACAAATTCTAGTCCTACACATTCTAATCTAATATATTGTTTCCAAGTTCCTACTACTTTTCCATAAATTTTATCTCCTACTTCAAGTTTCTTTAAGTTTATTTCTTTAATTCGTTCCATCGCTTTAATTCTTGAACCTACAGCTTTTTGTGTTACATTATCAGATTCTACTACAATAAATTTAATCTCTGCTCCTATCATATTTCTAAGTACTCTTTTACTATGTTCCCCTTTTAGTATTTCTTCAGCTGGTATTAATACTTTAACTCCTTTAAAATTTACAATAGCACAATTAATATCTTTGTCTTTCATTTTTTCTGTTTCTATTGCAATAATTTTTCCTGCTAGAATCTTTCCTCTAACCTTTGATGAATGAATGTTTTGCCATATAAATTTCTCTTGTAATTCTTTTGTCATGATTTTTTTCACCTCTTTCTTGGTTTTTTAAAAATTCTTAAATGAATACTGTACTTTTTTTGTTTTGAATATTTTTGAATTGATTTCTTCAATATTCTTTTTAAATTTTTCTTTTTGTTCATCTATAGTCACATCCTCTAATTTTTCTGTTTCATCATGTTGCGAATAATCAAATTTATTACATATAAATGGTTTCCTTCCTCTTACCATTACTATCTCTTGGTTATGGTTCATCTTTAGTAATTCATCTGGATTCATTAAATTCCTTTTGTTAGTTGCTACATTGGCCATTCCATAAGTAAAATTTCCATCAAATCCTGCTTCTTTTCTAATAGCATTTGTTTCTACTGTAGCTACTCCGTAGGTAAGACGTGATATATTCAGCCGTTAGAATATCTCCGACATCCCATACATATTTTAGTATCGCAGTTTCCTAATATCTCTTGCCATACATCATTGTCATATCTATTTTTTAGCTGTGCTATATTTTGAAATATCATAAATATATTGATGCCTCTACTTCTTGTTGTTGCCAGTTTCTTCTCGAAATCTACTATTCTTCCGAATATTTGTAAATTCATCTAATATTAATGATGTTTCTACTTTTAGTCTACCATCTATGTTTTCATCTGCTAGTTTTATTAGCTTGATAAACAAAAAAGAAAAGAATAAGGTCGAAAGGAAGTCAAATGTTGAATTGGTATCACTGGTTACAACAAATATACAAGTCTTCTTATTTCCAATACTCTCAAAATTAATTTCATCTTCATTGGTTATGTTTCTAATTTTGTCTGTTTGAAAAATCTGTAATCTTGTAGCAAGACCTGTAACAATAGACTGCTTTACAATATCTGTAGCTTGTGCGTAAATATTATATGCCAACTTCGTTGGACCTTCTGTATCCAAAAACAAGTCATCTATCTTCTTAATGTTTCCACTTGCAAGTTGGTCATATATATAGCCTAGATTTTTATTTTCCTCATCTTCATAGTGGATAACATATAGTAATAATGCTTTTAGTAAGTTCTGCTCCCCTCTGTTCCAAAATTCATCTCCTCCTGACTTTCTATCTAATTGTGTTCCTTCTATAACTATTTGACTAAAAATTTGTGCATCTGTTTCATCTTCCACAAATCCAATAAATTTTGAGCCGTTTGAATATAAAGGATTTACTAAATTAAATACTTTTACATCATATTCCTTTTCTTTTTCTAAGTATTTTGCTAATTTTCTATATAATTCACCTTTTGGATCTGTAATAACTAAACTCATATTTCTGCCTATTACTTGTTGTAATCCTTCTTGTGCTAATTCAATAGCATTTGGTATCGCAAAACCTCTTGACTTTTTGCTTCCACTCGAACCGAAAAACTGCTATATTCTTATTTAAGTATGTGTCTAATGGTAATGTAATTAGTTCTTTTTCTTCTGTTTCTCCTATAATAATGCCATTTCTTTTTCCTATTCCTAAATACTCTTCTATTTCTTCTTTTGTTCCCCAATCTGCTGTTCCATATGTTCCATCTTTTCTTTTTAGCCTTATTCCTTCTACTTCAATTTTTGCATTTTCTTTTGTCAGTAAAATATTCTTTACCGTTAGTATTATAATAGTGTCTAATATTAACCATATTACAATACTAATCCCTCTCTGAAATGTTGTATTAAAACTCTGTTCTAATACTTCGATATAACTATTGATAACTGGAATAAAAATTCCGACTTAATAAAAAAAATAAAGGTATCTTATACCTCTTTAAAATCCTCACTAATACCTCCTAACCAACCATCTAGCTCTATTATGTTCGTACTGTTAGTTAGTATTTCTTTTATCTTTGTTATGTTTTCCTTTAAAGTTATAATATCTATCTTTTTCTTTTGGTTTTCCTTACTATTGTAAAATATATTTAATCTGTGTAATTTTTCTACATCTATAAATGGTGTTAATATAATATAAGTATCTTCTGTCATATAATCTGCTTTTTCCCAGTTAGACAGCAATACTTCTTTTCCTTTATAAATCTGTAGCAAAACTTCGTAGAAATCTAATTCTTGAAAAATCTTCATTCTATCTAAATTAACTTTATTCGGCTTTATAATTAATGTATTTTCCCTTCCTAGTATGAAATATTGATTACTCTTATTTAATAGTCTAAAGTTTTCTAGAAAGATGAGAGCATATTTATAATTAATTGTTTTTCGCATGTCATTAATAACTTGTTTAATGTAACTATTATCTTTTTCCTTAGAAATATAGTACGATATAAACCTTTTATTTTGGTAAAACAGTTCTCCTATAAACTTTCTTGATACTTCTGTATAAATTTGACTATCTTTTACTTCAGAACTTGTTAAAAGCTCTATACTACTATCTAATGTTAATGCTGCAATTTTAGATATATCTTTTATTCTGTCCTGATACTTCTTTTTTCTGCACAATCCATTATAATTATAGCCTAACTTTTTAATCAGTTTTGTTCCATTTGTGTCTAACTTTATATAGTAATAATTCATTCTCTGAATATATCTTGCTGTTTCTAATGCTTTTAATCTCTTTAAATAATAATTTTTTCTGCCATAAATTTTTTTTGCTTCTACTGCTATCATAATTCTATATCTTCCTAAAAACGATAACAGTTGGATATCTTTTTCTGTTAATCTCATTCGCACATTTGCATCACTTTCCTCTCTTACATAAGATACGACTTAATTATTTGCTTTTTTCTTTTAAACCGTTTCTTCCCTTTAAACACCCCCGCCCCTAATTTGAGCTTCCCCTTATTTTTCAATGGTTTTAGTACTATCAAAATGGGCAACTTGAGGTGGTCTAAAAATACCCAAGTTGCCTATAATTAAAGTACCATTTTAAAGCATATTTTGTATCCAACTTAATGCTTTTTTTCCTTTTACAACACAAACTTCTGTATGCGGTTTTTTCTTCATATTAGTTGTACCTAATACACCGTAAAACATATTATTCGTATTGTCATCTTTTATCACTTTGGATAAAACTAAACCATCAATAATTGGTTTAACATATTTGTTGTCAATATCAAAATTCTTTTGCTGTTCTGATATTTTTATAAACACAAATACTAATTCGTTGTCAAACATATTTTTGTATTTTTTTGTCTGTTCCATAACATTTAGCATTATATTTTTGTAAGCAAAATTATTTATATTTTTGTACTTTGGAATGGTCTCTGGAATATATATTTTCAAAATTCCATTTTCGACTTCTGCTTTATACCTATTATTCAAATAGTTGATTTTTTCATTTTCATCTACTTGATATTTTCCTTTTAATTTAATTTTGTTAAAAATATTATATCTGATTCGTTCAAAATTTCTTAAATAGTCTTCTATATGCTTATTTTCTATATTCTTTTCATTATTTATAATAAATTCTGTTGTCTCTCGTAATTCTTTTAATTCTTCTAAAATTTCCTTTTGCATTTCTTTTGTTCCTCCTTCTTTTAAGCTAAAATAAAAGACACAAGATTTTAGTTTCTTGTATCTTTGTATGTAAATTCTAATCATTACTTCTATTAAAAATTGTGTTTACTTGAAATTTCATATATTTTCTAAAACCATCCTTTAAAAGGACTAAAAATCATTACAAGTATAATTGCTAATGTATTTATTGCAATTAAGTATAAAACTGTCTTTGCTGTTCCATATTCCTCTTTTCTATACTTAATATAAAATATTCCCATTATGATAACACTAACTATACAGCAGATACTAACAAATATATAAAATGGATTTCGGTGTGGATATTGGTGAAATTTATTAAATCTAATAGTCCATTGTACAAAGCCATAAGAAAATTGTAGCAAACAGTAAATGATAGAATGTAGTATTGCTAAAGCAATGATTCTGCTTTTTTCGTCTAAGCCTTCTTTTTTTATTATTGATATACTCCAAGCTATTATTGAAGATAATATTGCTACCGTAAATGAACTACAATAAAAAACAAGCTCCATCTTCTGTTCACCTCCAACTTACCATTCCATATTTCTTATTAATATTTTAATTCATTAAAAAGTCTAATATATTCATTCCTGCATCTGTTCCAGCTTTATAGATTTCTGTATAACCGCACTTGGTACAGCTTACTGTAATAAACTTCTTATTTTGCACATCAAATATCTTAGCAAAGTTTCCACCAGTTGCTTGAAATTGATCTTTCTCAAATTCTGTATTTCCACACTTTACACATTTCCATTCTGACATAATAAAATCTCCCTATTCTTGCTTCTTATTAATTTGTAAATATTATATCATAAAATTTCAAATTACTCTACAATTAATCTAATAGTTATAAAAAAGAAGATACAAAAGTTGTTATCCTCTTGCATCTTCTCTATTCTTATTCTTCTACATTTACTTTGTCATATTCTTCTGAAATTGCCTCTAGTAATTGCAACCTTGTTTCATTGTTAATTGGATATGAGAAGTTTTTTCTAATATCTTTGTTTTTTAGCTTTCTACTTGGAAAACTAATAAATCTTCCATTCTTTCCATTCAATAATTTAATTTCATTCATAATAAAACAATTGTCTATACAAATACTAGCTGCTCCTAGTAAATCTCCCTTATTAATTTTTTTAATTCTAATTTCTGTAATGTTTAACATAATAAAATTCCTCCCTATAATTTAATTTTTTGAAAAAGAGTGGTACGAATACCACTCAAATTTTAGTTATCTTTTCTTCTTTTAAAAATAATAATTCCTGTTGTTAATCCTACTAGTGAAATAATAACACTTCCTATTAGTAGAAAGTAATTTGTTTCATTTCCAGTTTGTACTACTGGTGTAGGCATATCTTTCATAGTAACCTTTTGGCCATCTCCTGCTGTAAAAGTAATTTCTTCAGCAACTTCATAGCCATTTGGTGCAGTTATCTCTTTCATTACATATTCTTTACCTTCTACTAGATAATGAATAATATGTGGTTCTTTTGTTGATACCCATTCTTCAATGACTTTACCAGTTTCTTTATCAATAATTTGAATCTTTGCTCCTGGTAGTTCATTTGTGCCTGTTTCATCTACTTTAGAAAATGTCATTTCTGTAGGTTTATTTTCACAATTTATAATTAGTATGTCTCCATCTTGCTTAACTTCTACTTGATAGATTGTATCATTCAAAATATAGCCATCTATTTGTTTTTTCTCTTGTATATAATATGTGCCTAGTTCTAGGTCTTTAAAAGTTGCAATTCCTTCGTTATTTGTTTTTTCTGTAGTAATAATTTTGCTCATATCTTTTTTGCTAGAAATGTTAAATTCAATGTTTTCTAACTTTTTACTTTCGTCTAAAGTGTCTACTTTTCTAACTTTGATTGTTCCACGAGCTAGTTTATTATCAATTACACCTTTTTCTCCAATTGTAACAGTATATTCTGCTACATCTTTTCCTTTGTAGCCTATTTCAAAATCATACTCTATGTCATTTAGAACATATTGTGAATTGGTTGCAAGCTCCTTAATATAAAAAACTCCATTAGGTAAATCTAGTACATGTTCTAAATGTCCTTCTTGTGTAATTCCACTAATTGCCATTAAAGTTCCGTTTTCTATTGCTACATTTCCCATATAATCATAGATATCTTCTCTTGCATAGATTCCAAAAATTATGTCTTTATATGCTTCTTTATTTTCAAATATCCTTTGTTCTTCTAATGTCTTTTTCATATCAATATTAACTTTAGCACGATTATTATATAAACTACTTTCTATCACTTGTAATTCGTTAATTTGATTATCTTCAACTGTGAAATAGTGTTTTTCATTATTAGCAATATATCCATGAGGTACTTTAGTTTCTATATAATAGTAATTTCCAACTGGTAGTTTTTTGCTTGTTACAACTTCCCAATCGCTTTCTAATGTTTCTATTTTTTCATCTTTTGAATAATATGTTGTATTTCCTATCCTTATTTCTTCATTAGCATAAATAGTAATCTCTGCTCCTAATAAGTTAGATTCATTCCAAACTGGAGTTTTAGTCTTTCCAAATTCAGTATCATTTTCCTCAACTTCATTGAAAATTTCTCCTTGTTTATTAAATTTTAGTTCTCCATATACAAGTTCATCTTTCATTGTTACTTTTTGAACCTTGCCTGTGTCCTCTACTGCAAATTCTATGTCTTGTGTTAGTGCAAATCCATGAGGACTAGAAGTTTCTCTTAGCACATAGTTCTTTCCAACTTCTAAACCTTTCATTAAATGAGGTTTAAATGTTCCATCTTTATTTTTACCGTCTTGACCTGAAATCCAACTATCAAAAATTGCTCCTGGATTATCCTTTTCAAAAACGGTTAAATGTGCACCTTCTATTTCTGACTCGTCTGTAATGTCTTGCTTAGACACTTCTATCTTAGTTATTTCATTTTTAAATTCATATTCTAATTTAATAGTTTCAATGTCTTGTCCTCTATAAGTAGCATCTACATTTATTACTTTTCCATTTGATGAATAACCAATAGGTGCTTTAATTTCTTTGACTTCAAATTCTGTTAATGGTAAATCTGAAATAAAATGCACTTTTCCGTTTTCATCACTTGTTGCTGTTTCAATTAATTGTCCTTTATTTACCACAATATCACCACTATAGTTTACTATATTTTCTTTAGCATATAAGACAAATTCTGCTCCTTGAAGTCCTACATCGTTATCAGCATCTTTTTTTATTACATTTAATTCTACTTTTTGTCTTTGGTTTACAAATGAGGTATCTGCAAATATAATAGGTGTATTTTGGTCTTTATATTGTAAAGAAACATCTTTTACTTCATTGTTTATTACCATTCCTTCTGGAGCTTTGATTTCTCTTACATAATACTCTCCAAGTGGTAATTTTTTAGATGTTGCTTTTCCTTCACTATCGGTTGTAATCGTGTCAGCTACTTTATCCTTTTCATAAAGGATTGTTCCATCTCCTGAAGGATCTAAAATATTTTCTCTTGCTACTATTTCATATTTAGCACCTGCTAAACCTTTTTCTTCGTAAATAAATTTCTCATTTTCAAATTTAGTTAATACTTCGCCTTTCTTCTCTATATTAACTTGCCCTTTAACAGATGTATCCTTCTGTAAAATTGTGATAACTGCTGTGTTTTCATCTGGTAATATTTCATACGCAGTATGCGATGAAATTCTAAATGGTACTGGCTCTGAACTAATTAAATATCCATATGGACTTTTTTGTTCTTCTAATTGATAATTACCTACTTTTAATTTATCTCCTGTCATCACACTACCACTTTGGTCGGTTACCCAAGAATCCACATAATGAGGCAATGGATTCCATTCCCAGTATCCATAGTATTCACCTGTATCTGTGTTTTTAATTTTAAATTTTGCACCTTCAATTTTTACTGTTTTACCTGTTTCCTCATCTTTTTTTACGATTGCTAAAACAGCTGTAAATTCTTCATCATTAAAAATTCTCCAAACTTGAGGTGTACTGCTATCTTTCGTTATTTTGACTATAAAATCTTCTGTTTTTTCTTTTTCATCTGGTACTTTAGTTTCACGAACAATGTATGTTCCATAAGGTATTCTTTCACTTAGTGCGTATCCTTTGCTATCTGTTACTAATATTGCCGCTGTTTCTCCATTTGCATTTTTAGCTCTAGGCGCTTTTTCCCATGAACCATATTTTTCCACATCACTTTTTAGTTTAATAGTAAACTCAGCACCACTTAATAATTCTGCTTCTGTAGAACCTTCTACTGATACCTTTATAACTTCAAATGCTTGTGAAATAACTCTTTCTTTTACAGTTACATTTTTTGTAACTATTTTTACTTCTTGTCCTTCATAAGTTAGGTCAAAGTTATATTTTGTACTATCCAAATTATATCCTTCACTTGGGCTTATTTCTTGCACATAGTATTGACCTAAATATAAATTATTCATAGTTGCATTAGAATTACTATCTGTAACTAATTCTCCTATTTTTTTATTAGCTGGATAAATCTCACTGTCATCTGCTGGATCTAAAATTGCACTTCGTGTATATACCCCATATGTTGCCCCTTGTAATGTTGCATCTCCTTGTGGATTTTTGCCTGTTACGGAATCTTCTTTTGAAATAGTTACACTACCTTTTACTCTGGTATTAGTTGCTGTTATTTCATATGTTTTTCCATTTTCTTTAATATCAATATTATCACTTACTTCAGCTTTAATAGTATATTTGTCTGGTGCTGTCTTTTCCTTTATATAGTAAACACCGTAATCTAATAGTTCAGATGTTGCAATTCCTTCGTTATTTGTTGTCATACTAGAAACTTTAACATCTTGTGTATTATATATGTCAAAAACAGTTCCAGCTTTTTGTACTATTTTGCCTGTTTCTTCATCTTTTTTGGTAGCTTTTATTCTCCCTTGTTTCCAATTATTTGTTGCTGTATATGTTGTAGTATCGTTTGGCTTTACTTTTATTGAATGAATTTCATTATCTAGTATTAAATTTGCTGGTACTTCTACTTCTTGAATATATACAGTTTTTGGATTCAAATCTCCTACTGTAACTTTACCATTTTCTAAAGTAGTATATGTTCCTATAGGATTTGACATATCTTCGTTATAACTTACTTTGAATTTTACATTTGGTATAAAATTTCCTTTGTTGTCTTTCTTAGCCAATTCTAAGTCTCCATGTAAATTAATATTTACATTTATTCTCATATACTTAGGATCATTGTAGCCATAACTTACCAATAACCTTTGGTGTGTAGCCTGATTTGCTGGGACTGGCGAAAGTACAAAATTTGTTTGGACACTTCTAGTGTTAATGTATTTTCCCATTTTGTTATTTCTAGCATTTGCCTCCGTTACTGATACTGATTCTTTATCTGCATCAGTAGCTACTGTGATTGTCATCTTATTGTTTCCCTTAGTATGTTTAAATGTTACTTTATCTTTTGTATATTCAAAACTTTCATAATATTTTAATACTCCATTGCTATCAGTTATTTCTTTTGTTTGTCCTAAATCCATAGTTTGACTAGAGCCATTAAAACTTGGTAGAGTATCCCATTTGTTATATTCATCCATGGCCTCAGTTTTAAATGAATTGTAGTCACTACCTAAGCTGTAGCTATTTGGTACTTGTCCTAAGCTCTGCCATATTAGATTAGCAGTAAAAGCATATTGCACATTATCTTCTCTTCCTGTTAAACCTTTGCTAGCATTTCCTGAGCTGTTAGAATATCTATAATATCCTAAGTAGGCTAATCTTGCACATTTTTTGAAATCACCAGACGAAAAATCACTTGAAACATTATATGTTAATAATGTCTCAGGGTGATCAAGATGGTAATTAAGACAGAATGCAGTTTGTCCGAAATCCTGTATCTGTCAATTTTGGAATTTCATCTCCCTGTACTCTAATTTTAAAAATATTTTGCCCTAGGTTGTCTGTATATGGTGTTTCATAAATTCTAGCAATATATGTTCCTTGTGCAATAGCTGCAAAAACTTTTTGTGCTGTAGCTCCAACTGTATTAAATAGTACTACTATTAATAAAAGTAAATATATAATTCTTTTAAAGTTCTTTTTTAATCTTTTCATTTACTTTTTTCTCCTCCCTTAATAATTTTTTATACATAAAAAAAGAAGCTGAAATTTTATTCAACCTCTTTGCTTTCTTAGTTATTTCTTTTGTATATTCTTAAATTATTCATATGAATAAT
>JAAWNJ010000035.1 GCA_022798895.1 Clostridia bacterium
TATCTCCATTTAACTTTGTATTTGGAATTCTTTTTTGTACTTCGGAAATATAGTAATCTCTTAAGCCTATTAGCTTTTGATTATATGCTTCATAGTTTTGATAAATCTCTTCTATTGCCTCTCCTAATCCTACAATTTCAGCTACATTCTCTGTTCCTGCTCTTTTATTCCTTTCTTGATGTCCTCCATCTTGTATCCTTTCAAATTCTACACCTTCTCTTACATACAATGCTCCTATTCCCTTTGGTCCGTAAAATTTGTGAGCTGACATAGATAATAAATCAATATTGAGTTTATTTACATCAATTTTTACATTTCCTACTGCTTGCACACTATCTGTATGGAACAAAATTCCTTTTTGTTTTGCAATATTTCCTATCATTTCAATTGGTTGAATCGTTCCTATTTCATTGTTTGCAAACATAATAGAAATTAAAATAGTGGTTGGTTTGATACTATTCATTAATTGTTCAATGCTGATAAAGCCATTTTCATCCACATCTAAATAGGTAACTTCAAATCCTTGTCTTTGCAAGGTTTCACAAGTATTTAATACTGCTGGGTGTTCTATTTTGCTTGTGATAATATGATTTCCTTTTTCTTTGTGGCTATATGCTACGCCTTTAATCGCCAAATTGTCGCTTTCACTTCCACAAGAAGTAAAATAAATTTCATGTTGTTTTGCTCCAATAGCATTTGCTACTTTCTTTCTTGCTACTTCTATTGCCTTTTTAGACTGTCTACCAATTGTGTATAAAGATGATGCATTACCATATTCATAAGTAAAATAGGGAAGCATTGCTTTTAATACATTTTCACTAACTGGTGTTGTTGCTGCATGGTCAAAATATCTAATTTTCATAAATTCTCATTCCTTCTTCATCATTCAAATCGTTTTTCTATATTATATGTATTTTTCAAAATTTTATTGCAAAAATGCAATTATCCTTTGCATACTATTTCATAAAAAAATAAAGTGTATGCTTTTCATTACACTTTATTTCTCTTTATTTTCATTTTCTTCGCTCCATCTAGTTACTCTAATATTTTTGTAAGCTTCTAACACATCTGAATATTTACGATATTCATCTTCCCACACCATAGATGGTATTTTATCATATGCATCAAAAACTTTTTCTGCTTCCGATAAAAAAATGATTTGCTCTTGTGGGCTCATTACTCTACATCTTCTTGAAAATTTATATAATTTATCTAACATTTGATTTGCTTGAATAAATCCCCAAAAATCTTTGATTTTAATTCCTGCCATACGTATTTGCATCACTGCCATTGCAACTAATGCAAATATGACAAAAAGTAGGAGAAAAATAATTGTTACAAATTCCATGCTTTTCGCTCCTTTATATAAACTACTTATAGTATATCACATATATTTTTCACATGCAACTTGTAATTTCTAATGTATATGGTATAATGTTGTTTACCTTATGATATGATAATACAAAAGATTACTAATAGGGGGATTTAGCATGAATCGCTTTGAACAAACAAAAAAAGCAGGGTTATTGGGAATTTTGGGAAATTTATTTTTATTAATTATCAAAGGAACTGTAGGTTTCCTTTTTAAGAGCCAGTCAATGATTGCAGACACTGCAAATAGTGCTGGTGATATTTTTGCTTCTTTAATGACCTTTATTGGTAATAAAATTGCTAGTGAGCCACAAGATAAAAGTCATAATTTTGGTCATGGAAAAGCAGAATATATTTTTTCTATGTTTATTAGTATTTCTATGATAGTTATTGCTTTTAAACTACTTTATGATTCTATCTATACTCTAATTTATGGAAGTGAATTAATCTTTTCTTGGTTTTTAGTAATTGTTTGCCTTATCACAATTGTCGTTAAACTGGCTTTATTCTTATACACAAATCGCTTAGCTAAAAAGTTTGAAAATATTTTATTAGAAGCTAATCGAAATGACCATCGTAATGACTGTATTGTAACAACTTTTACTTTAATTTCAATTTTGCTTACCTTTGCTAATATTTATTGGTTTGATGGTGTTGTGGGAATTGGAATCTCTATTTGGATTTGTTTAACAGGTGTAAAAATTTTTATGGAAAGCTATAATGTTCTGATGGATATTTCACTTGATGAAAAAACAAAAGAAATTATTGTGGATTTAGCCCATAGTTATAAAGAAATTCAAAAGTTAGATGAAATCTCTTCTACTCCTGTTGGGCATCAATATGTTGTTGTATTAACCATTTATGTAGATGGAAATATGAGTACCTTCAAAAGTCATGAATTAGCTGATCAATTAGAATTAAGTGTTTCTGGACTAGATAAAATTTATCGTGCGATTGTACATGTAGAGCCAATATAGCCTAAAGAAAATGGGCATTTATTAGACGCCCATTTTCTTTATTCAACCACTAATTTTTCTTCTTTAGCTGAAACTTTTGCTTGTTTATTTGGCTTAATTTTTCCATCTAAAATTTGTTCTGCAATTTTATCCTCTAATACACTTTGAATTGCTCTTTTCAAAGGTCTTGCACCATAATTAGTATCTACTCCTTTTTTCGCAATTAAATCTTTTACACTTTCATCAATTTCTAATTCAATATTTTGTTCTTTCATACGTTTTCGTAATTGATTTAGCATAATCTCAATAATTTGTTTAACATCTTCATCTGTTAGTTTATGGAATACAATAATTTCATCAATACGATTGATAAATTCTGGTCTAAACTGCTTTTTAAGTTCTCCCATAACATCTTTCTTAATATTTTCATATTCCTTTTGTGCTTCTTCTTTCTGATTAGTACTAACACTAAATCCCAATGTATTTTTATCAGTAATCATTCTAGCACCAATATTAGATGTCATAATAATGACTGTGTTTTTGAAATTAACGGTTCTACCTTGTGCATCTGTTAATCTTCCATCATCTAAAATCTGGAGTAACATATTCATCACATCTGGATGTGCCTTTTCTACTTCATCAAATAGGATAACAGAATATGGCTTTCTTCTAATCTTTTCTGTTAATTGTCCTCCTTCATCAAATCCTACATATCCTGGAGGTGAACCAATTAATTTAGAAATGGAATGTGGCTCCATATATTCAGACATATCTACACGTATCATTGCATTCTCATTACCAAATAGTGCTTCAGCTAATGCTTTAGAGAGTTCCGTTTTTCCAACACCTGTTGGACCTAAGAATAAGAAAGAACCAATTGGACGGTTAGGATCTTTTAATCCTACTCTTCCTCTTCTAATTGCTTTTGAAATTGCTTCTATTGCCTCATTTTGTCCAACTACTCTTTGATGTAAAATGGTTTCTAAATTTTTCAATTTCTCATTTTCACTTTGTGTTAACTTTTGAACTGGCACACCAGTCCAACTAGATACTACTTCTGCAATATCTTCTTCTGTTAAAGTCGTTACACTCTTTGTATTTTTGTTACGCCATTTTTCCTTTTCTTTTGCTAACTTTTCTTTTTCTTCTTTTACTTTATCACGAAGCTTTGCTGCCTTTTCAAAATCTTGTGAACGAATAGCATCTTCTTTCTCTTTGTCTAGTTCTATAATCTTATCTTCCAATTTTTTAATAGACTCTGGTTGGGTATAAATCCTCATTTTTACACGAGAAGCCGCTTCATCTACTAAATCAATTGCTTTATCAGGCAAAAATCTATCATTGATATATCTAGTAGATAATTCAACAGATGCCTTAATAGCTTCATCTGTAATTTTTACATTATGATGTGCTTCATATTTATCACGAATTCCTTTTAAAATTTGGATGGTTTCTTCAAAGGATGGTTCACCTACATTGACTGGACTAAATCTTCTTTCTAATGCACTATCTTTTTCAATATATTTACGATATTCATTTAAAGTAGTAGCTCCAATTACTTGTACCTCTCCTCTTGCTAATAATGGTTTTAGAATATTGGCTGCATCCACTGCACCTTCTGCTGAACCTGCCCCTACAATTGTATGAACTTCATCAATAAATAGGATGACATCTCCTGCCTTTTTGACTTCTTCTAAGCATTTTTTAATTCTTTCTTCAAAGTCTCCACGATATTTTGCACCTGCCACCATGCTAGCAATATCTAAGCTAACTACTCTTTTACTTTTTAACATTTCAGGAACATCCTCTGCCACTATTTTTTCTGCTAATCCTTCTACTACTGCTGTTTTACCAACACCTGGCTCTCCTATTAAACATGGATTATTTTTTGTTCTTCTTGATAGAATTTGAATTACTCTTTCAATTTCTTCTTTCCTACCAATAACTGGGTCTAGCTTTCCCTCTTGTGCACGTTTTGTTAAATCAGTTCCAAATTGATTTAATGTTGGTGTTTGATTGTAGCTGCCACGTGCTTTACTCTTTGCCTGTTTTGTATTAATTGCCGTGTTATCCTCTTCATTAATTACTTTGATAATTTCATTATATAGCTTTTGTGGATCAGCTTTTAAGTCCATCATAATACGAACTGCCACACTATCCCCTTCACGCATAATTCCAATTAATAAATGCTCTGTTCCAATTAATTCTGAACCTAATTTTCTTGCTTCAATAAAAGCATTTTCAATAATTCTCTTACTACGAGGAGTAAATCCAATGTCTGCTACGTCTTCAATTTCTTCTCCTCTACCAATTAAAATCTCTATTTCTTCTGCAATTTTATCTGCAGTAATTCCTTGCAATTCTAGCACTTTGCTTGCAACGCCTGTGCCTTCTTTAGTTAGTCCATATAGGATGTGCTCTGTTCCTATGTAATTATGACCAAATTCGGCTGCAAGCTCTGCTGCAAGTTCTAATGCTTTTTCACTACGTCCTGTAAATTTATACATCATTTTTTTGTTCTCCTTTCTATATAGTTACCATAATTTGAAAATTTCTTTATTATGTGGTATAATAGAAATATCTCTTATGCAAGTAGTCATTTGACTACACCACAACACACTGCCTATTGGCAGTACAAACTACTTGGAGGAATGATTTATGACTCTTGTTATTACGATGGTTGCTGCTGCTGGACTAGGCGTTCTCAATAGCCTTATGCCTGAACTCGTGCTTCCCCTTAGCATTCTTATTGGATGCACTATGATTTCCCTTGCTATTGAGAATCGTACAAAGCATTAACCTCATTCCTCCCAAGTGGGAGGTTTTCTAACTATTAATAATCTCCTTCACCACTTCTGGTCTTTTAATTTCACGTTCATATCCATCTAATGGTTTTCCTACATATTTTTGCAAATTGGCTGGTTGATTATATAAATACAATTTTGATATTTTACTATCATTCAATTCTTTAATAATTCCCAAATCTGTTCCTAATTTTACAAAAGATAATAGCTTTTTGCACTCATCTGATGAAAGTTTTGTAGCATAAGCAAGAGTTCCATAAGCACGATATACCCTATCCTCTAAATCTATGGAATTTTTCGCTAAATACTTTCTTGCCATTCTCTCTTGCTCTATTACTTTTTCTGTAATAATATTTAAGTTTTTAATAATATCATTTTCTGTAATTCCTAATGATTGTTTGTTAGAAATCTGATAAAATTCGCCTTGGCTTTGTGTTCCTTCTCCATAAATACCACGAATATTCATGCCAAATCCATTTACAATATTAAAGATTTTCCCGATATTCCCTGTCATTGTTAAAGCAGGTAAATGTACCATAACAGATGCTCTCATAGCTGTTCCTACATTAGTTGGACAGGAAGTTAAATAACCATATTTCTCATGTGTAGCATAGTTTAATAACTTGTCTAGTTTTTCATCTAATTCAATAGCTAAATTTTTCAAATTTTCTAATTCTAAACCTGATGCAAATACTTGCATATGTATGTGATCCTCTTCATTAATCATCATGCATATATTTTCTTCATCATTTAACAAAACAGCTCCTGTCTTCATCTTATTCATAGCAAACTCTGGACTAATCACATGTTTTTCTACTAAACTTACTTTGGTGATATCATCAAAATCGTTTAACTCCATATATTTAATTCCATATCCAATACTTGGTGCAATTTCTTTTACCTTTTCTAGCACCCTTTTTGCTTGTTCTTTAGAATATTTGGTAGGAAATGGAATTTCTTTTAAATTTCTAGCAAGCCTTACTCTAGAACTAATAACTACATCTGAGTCTTTTCCATTTTGTAAATACCAATTTTGCATTTTACTTCCTCCTTTATTATTGATTGTTGTAGTCTTTATGTTTAGTCTATGTATATTGCAAAAGTGTAGCCCGCGCAAGGCGAGGTTTTAACCGAGCGCCTTCCGTTGCTTTCCTTAATTCACATTTAAATTAGAAAGCAACGGACAGCAAGGGCAAACGATGCAATATAGCTAGACTAAATTTTAATTAACACAACTTCTTTCACAGCAACGCTGTATATAGCAGTTTGTAAGTGCTAAAGCTACTTATCCAACTTCTTATACAGCTTCGCTGTATATAGCAGTTTGTAAGTGCTAAAGCACTAACACAACTTCTTAATTTCGTCTCTTAACTTTGCTGCATCTTCATAACGTTCTTCTTTAATTGCTTGCTTTAATTCCTCATTTAATTTATCTATTTTTTCTTGTTTTTCATCTTTCTTTATTGCTTTTGTAGCCTTCTTATGTGCCTGCTGCACATCTTGAGCTACTTTCTTTTTCTCACTTGCTGATAACCTACTTCTTCTTCCTACGTGATTACTAGAACCGTGAATATTTTTAAGTACAGGATCTAATACATTTGCAAAAATATCATAGCAATGGCTGCATCCAAATTTACCAGTATCTACAAATTCATTGTATGTCATTCCACATTCATTGCATTGCAATACTCCTGTTTTTGTAAAACTAGGTAAAATGTTTGCATCTGCTGCTACATTTAAAAAGTCTCCTAAAAAGTTGGAAAAGTTAATTGGCATATTAAAGTCCAAACTTTCTAATCCTAAACTTTTAGCACATTTATCGCAAAGTGCCATTTCTTTTTTTACCCCATTAATAATTTGTGTATAACGAAAATTCACTTCATTTTTTCCACAATTTTGACATAACATAAATATCGACCTCCTTAGTCTTCCACTAAATTAATTAACATATTTTTTAAGATATTTGCTCTTAGCATATCTTTTATCTCTTGTGGTACAATTAAGACATTATCACTTGTTGCTACTTTTAAAAGTTTCGCCTCTGTTTCAGAAATAATGCCCTCTGATAAGAAATTACTGATGAAAATGTCTACCTCTTGTGCTGTAATCTTATTATCAATACTACTAATTGCATGCATTAAATAATTACTTTTGGTAATATTGACTTTTGTAATCTTAATATGTCCTCCACCACCACGCTTGCTTTCTACATAATATCCTTGTGATGGCTTGAACCTTGTTGCTATTACATAATTGATTTGAGATGGTACACAATTAAAGTACTCTGCTAAATCATTTCTTTGAATTTCAATAGAGTCATCTTCTGAAAACATTTCTTTGATAAATTCTTCTATGACATCAGATATCCTCACTCCATCACTTCCTTTTCTTTGGTCATTTATGAATATTTCTTTTAGACTTTGACTTTCTTTGACCTATAATCTTATTATACTCTCTTTTTTCTGTTTGTCAATATGTTTTTTGTGAATATTGGGTGAACTATTTTTTTGTTATTTCTTCCATTTTCTCTGCATTTTCTTTTTGATGTTCTAATGTAAGCCAAGCAAAATAGGAAGACACAAACTCCCCATATTTAGTCACATCTTCCACTTCTTCCATATTTCCTATTTTATTTTTCTTATTCATAAAAATCTCTCCTTTCTATTTTTTTGTGTTTTAGTTTATACATAACAAAACTCCACTCTGCTACGTATAACTTATTTACTAAAGTATAACTTATCCGTAGTTTGCTTCGCTTCACACGGCTAAGAAATCTACGTCACATTCGTTCCTAGAACTAAGAAAAAAACACACTTCTATTAATAATAGTTGTGTGCATTTTATTTTCTTTTATACTGTTAAAATATGCTTTTCAATCGTAGCTGCTACTCCATCTGAGTTATTGTCTAAAGTTACCTCATCTGCCATTTCTTGGATATATGGTGCACTATTTCCCATTGCAACACCCAATCCTGCGTTTTCTAGCATCGTTTGGTCATTTACATTATCACCTATTGCCATCACTTCTTCTGGTTTAATCTCTAATTTTTCAATTAATTTTAAAATGGCGCTCCATTTATCTACATTTTGGCTACTAACTTCTGTGTAGTAATACTCTAAAGGAAATTCCTCTGTTCCATTTTTAATAATTTTTTTAGACATATGCCCTACATCTAAAACATCTACATTTTTGACCATTTTTAGCTTTTTGATAATACTGCTAAAAATAATATTATTATCATCACAAATCATTATTTTACTATAATCTTCTTCTTCCCTATCTTTTACATATTGATAAATATCTTGTACAATATGAATATTTGTTTTTTTATCATCTGGTTTTCTACTATTTTCATGGTGATAGAAAAGTGTGTTATAGTTCAAGGTCTTTGTAATAATCGTATTTTCTGTATATACATTATAATAAATACTATTTTCTTCACAAATTTGAATTAATTGTAATACTTTTTTCTTATCTAGTAAATTCTGATAAATAGTCTCTTCTTTTTGCAAATCATAAACAATTGCACCATTTCCACAAATGATATAATGGTTGGCTCCTGTTTCTTCTGCTAAATTTTTAACAGATGCAGGACTTCTTCCTGTTGTTAGCACAACTTCTACTCCCTTTTCCATTGCTCGCTTAACTACTTGACAGTTTTTACTAGAAGCTTGTCCGATAAGTATCTAATAAAGTTCCGTCTAAATCAATTGCTACTAATTTATACATAATTTACACCTCTTTTGTTTATAAAACTGTAATATAGTAATTTAGCCATTCAGCTACGGACGCTTCACTATTTCCTGCTAACGTAGAAAACACCTTGCTTCATTTTTAAATTACTATATTACAGTTTTTATTTCAAATCACTTAAATTATTCTAATTTCGTTCCACACTCTGGACAGAATTTGGCATCTTTATCACTAATTGCTTTACAATTTGGACACTGTCTTTTATCTTGTGCTGGTTTTGCTTTTCCACAGTTACTGCAAAACTTTCCAGCATTTTTAGAACCACATTCACAGTTCCACTCTCCTGCTTCTGATTGCTCTTGTGCACTTCCTATCCCCTCTACCTTCATTGGTTCTTCTGTTGTTTGTGGTGCATTCTCTATATTTGGCTTGCTTAAATCCATTTGGCTATTTTGTGTATTTTGCCAAGGTCCATTTGCTGCTCCACTTGTCATTCCATTAGTTGCCATATTCATCATACCAATTCCCATAAAGCCATTAATAGAACCACTTTTGTTTTCAGCAGCTTTTTGAACTGCTTCTGCATAAGCATCTACTAATCTTCCTTGTTGTAAATGAGCATTTGAACTAAATTCATAATTATCAATTTTTGCTTCTGATTCTTCATCAAGTGTTACTGATTCAACTGCAAAGCATACAATAGATAGTCCTCTTCTTCTAATAGGTTCATCAAATACCATTTCATCCATCATTGTTCTAATTTCATCAGTTTGACTTGGCATTTCAAGTACAGGTACTTTGTGTCTTTCAGACCCCAATTCATTAATCAAGTTTTGGAATACAGCGATAACTTCTGCACGCATTTGCTCTACAATTTGTTCTTTTGTATATCTATCAGCTGTCCCTGCAACTTCTTGCATAAATACTGCGGGGTTACTGATTTTAAAAGTATATTTTCCAAAACATTTAATTTCTACTCTCATTGGTGTTAAAGTATTTGTCATTTGATTTGGAATAGGATGTGACCAGTCTTGGAAGGGAATAGGTGCTGGTGTTCCAAATTTGTTATCTAATATTTCCTTTGTATTAAAGAAGAATACAGCTTGTTGTTTCGCTGTTGCTCCATTGTATGTAAATCTTTCCCACATTTCTTTAAATGTTTTTCCAAAATCTCCTGCAAAAAAAGATGGAGATGTTGAACTATCAAATTGATAAAACCCTTCTTCTGCTGTTGCATCAATAACTTTACCATTATCAAAAATAACGGCACATTGTCCTGGTGCTACAATAATTGTACTTTTGTTGCTGATTACTCCATTAGGCGTAGTTTTCTTTACCATTAATACATTGTTAGTCATATCTTCGCAACGAATGGCTTCTTTCCATTGGTCTGCTAAAGTTCCTCCTATAGCATCTTTTGCTGCTTTAAATAATCCCATAATTTTTCTTCCTTTCTTTTATTTATTTTAGTATTAAAGTCTTATATTTTCCCTTTCTAAGTTAGAAAGTACCCAGTTATATTCTCCTGTTGTAATAACACTTCCACAGTAATCGCACTTTCCACTAGATGTAATTTGCGTTGGTGCACCACAGTTTGGACAATTTGTTGTATTTACTTCTATTGTACCTGGTTTCGTTTTAACTCCGTTTTTTCTAATGAAAGTTAATAAATAAGTATTAACCTTGTCTAAACCTTTTTGTCCTTTTAGCACTTGCTTTGTAGTAGCATCTATAATATAGTCTTCCATTCTTGAGTTGAGCCTTACAGTTAGTATCTCTTTATCTCCTTCTACTCGATAGTTATATAGATGAGCATAATTTACACAAATTCTATCCATTACATTAATTTGATTATTATTGATGTATCCTTGTAATTGATTTTTATGTTGTTCAAATAGGTTTTCTGTTTCAAAAGTTCTAATAGTAGACCAGTCTCTAGCTGTCCATGCTTGTTGTAATTTAACAAATAAATTTTTACTCCAAGCTACAAATTCTTCTTTATTAAATGCTGGGTCATTTGCTTGAATTTTATTTTCAATTTGTGTTTGCGTAGCTTCTAATGCTTGCATATTTACTGCATTATTTGTCATTTGTCTGTTATAGAATTCTGCATTTCGATTGCTGTTTGGTCCTTTTTTATTATTTTTGCTAACAGCTATGCATATAACGATAATTATTATCCAAAATAGTAAAGATCCAAATCCACCACCAAAGATGAATATTCCACTACTTGAACCATAGTCATCATCATCCCATGAAGAACTGCTCCATGAACTTCCACTATCCCAAGAAGAACCACCGCTACTCCATGATGAACCTCCACCACTATAATCTTCAAAACTTCCCACATCTGCATATACAGTAGTATCAAAAATTTGAATTGTTAACTTTGTAACTAATGTCATTATCATTGAAATTAATAAAATACAAAGCATTGACACGAAACATTTTTTTATTTCCTTCATCCTAAGTTACTCCTCATTGAATATACTTATAAATATATTCTTATTTATTATTTTTATTTTATCAACATTATATTCTTTTTTGTAGAATTTTGTCAATGGATTTTATTGGGCATTCCAAAATAGAAAAATATATAATTTTCTAAAAATTTCCAGTGTATTTTCATTTTTATTGCACAACATAAATACTGAAAAAGCAATTAAATAGTTTTTTCAAATGAACAATTATCACATTCTAGGAGGTGAAAAATATGGCAAACAACAATAGCAATTATTCTGTAGTTCCAGAAGCTAAAGAAGCTCTTAACAAATTCAAATATGAAGTAGCTAGTGAAGTTGGTGTTAACTTAAAACAAGGTTACAACGGTGATTTATCTGCAAGAGATGCTGGTAGAATCGGTGGACAAATGGTTAAAAAGTTAATTCAGCAAGCTGAAAACCAAATGAAATAGTTTCATTTAAGAAACAATCCTTGTTGTATACTTATACAGCAAAAAAGAAACCTATTTAGATTACATATTTAGATAGGTTTCTTTTTTTCTTTATTATATGCTTTCTATTTTTATCTTTATATAAAAACATCATTTGTATTTTCCTGTAATGCTCTTTTTCCATCTAAGTAATATACTTTATCTTTATTACTTACTTCAATAATAACAACAGATACTCCATCATTAAACTCAACAATGGATGACAACTTTAATTTGAGTTGTATGAATTGTCTTAAATTAACTTCACATTGGAATACTGACTTTTGCATTCTTATTCCATAACTTTCTAAAATTTTCACTATTTTATTTCTTATTTTATTATCTGATATATCATAAAATACAATTATATTCTTTTCACTCACCTTATTACAAATCCATTATATTCATCTGTTTTATTAGTATTTATAATACTTTTATATGTTTTAATTTGTCTCTGTTTCTATTAAATCTTCTTAATATAACTGTTGCATTTATTAATTTAGCATTTATTATTTTTTTCGATAATTCTAAACATAAATCTTCTTTTTCTCTAAATAATATCTGTTTCTCCATCAACTCCGAATTAATACTATGTATATTTTCTGCACATCCAATTATTTGATTACTAGAGTTAAACCAAGTTATTAAAATACCACTATCAATCATTCTATATATGCATGGTGATGTTATATTTGCACCGCTATAAACATTTACATTCTCCACCATATTTGAGGGTATCTCTTTAATAATTTTTCCGTCTTTTTCAATAACATATTTTCCTCCCTTACATTTTAATATATTTCCTGGCTCTATTAAATAAATGTTGATATTTATCCCTCCTTTTATTATGAACTAGACCCTTATCAGGGATTACTTATTTAATAAGTATATCGACGTAATGTTAGACACAGGCAAAAGCGTTTCCGTCCCTTATTAGGGATTACTTATTTAATAGAACAACATAAGACAACAACAGATAAACACAAGCAAGTTTCCGTCCCTTATTAGGGATTACTTATTTAATATTTTTGCTGGTTTGGATTTAGAATATATATGAAAGAGCGTTTCCGTCCCTTATTAGGGATTACTTATTTAATTTGAATTTTCAAAAATTAGATTTAAAAGAATTTAAAGAGGTTTCCGTCCCTTATTAGGGATTACTTATTTAATTCATAATTTTAGATATTGAAAAAGATTTCATAAAATAAGTTTCCGTCCCTTATTAGGGATTACTTATTTAATATCAATAGTAACAAAAGAACACTTTAAATCTGTAGAATGTTTCCGTCCCTTATTAGGGATTACTTATTTAATAAGACGCAAACATAAATGTAACAGAAAGAAAAGCTAACGATTTCCGTCCCTTATTAGGGATTACTTATTTAATGGTCAACAGTTTGATTATTATTGGGAAAGTGAGGAGTTTCCGTCCCTTATTAGGGATTACTTATTTAATAGCACTGTATAAATATACTACAACTACAAGGTTTTTATAATGTATTTCGACAACCTTAACTTTATAATATCATATTTGTAATAATACTGCAATTATTATTGGCGTAAAGTTTGCAATTTCTTACAGCATCAGCACATCGACGACAACCATTATAAATTAAGCATCTTGAGATTCTATAATGGTTATCGATACAATTTATTTTATAAGACTTTTATCAAGCAAATCAATTAGTTCTTTTTCTATATGATTATATATATCAATAGCTTTTTCAAAATTCTTGTCTTTTCCAGTTTTTATCCTTATTATTAAAAACTTTAAGTTTTGCTGAACTTTTTCAAATTCCTTGGGATTATATTCTACATCCCTTAATGTATGTGCAACTATGTTTCTGTCACTTCTAAACTTATCAATTGATTTTATCATCTCTGGTATCTTATCATTCTTATCTTGTTCTGTATAAATTGTTCTGAGTATTTTTACAATATTAGACCACTTTAACTTTTCCCAGCCCTTCTCGTTACCTATATTTAAAGTTTCATATAAACTAGGATAAGCCTGCTTTAATTTCAAAATATTGATATTATTATCTTTTTTTAATTCTTCTTCAGAACTATTTTTCGCAAAATATACAAACTTTGATAATTCTATCCCTCTTCTTTCTATCATCACTTTTACTATTTCTTCAATAGCAGGGCCAAGTCCCATCAAATAATCTGAATATTCATGCCTTTCTAATTTTACTTCTAATCTATCGTATTTTTCTATTATTGCTTTTGTATATTCATCTTTTATTGGATATAAGTCTTCCTCTTTTCTAAGTTTTCTTGCAATTTCTAAAGCCTTTTTTACGTCTCCAATATATCTATAATATAAATGTTTGGAATAGTTTACAATATCATCATTAAACAATTCCTTTCTTTCTTCTATCAGATTATATATCCCACAAAAATCTCTTTTTAAGAACATTTTTTTAATATTCTCTATTGTCACGATTTTAATAGTTTCATCTAGTTCTTCTTCGGTACATCTATTTAAATCCAAACCTAATTCCTTTTCATGATTTTCCATTACTTGTTCCATTTTAGCTTCAACATCTTCATATTCACTCATTTTTTCGTGTGATGTACTTGCGTTAGATTTCCTTTTAGGAGATGCAACTTGTATTAATTTAATATTTATATCTGTCAAAAGTATTTTTAACAAAATCATGCTTGATTTCATAGCAGGTGTTCCAGATGACATATTTAATAATAATGTACAATGTGGATATTTCATTTTAATATCTTTTATAATTGTTAAAAACTGAGAATAAAATATATCATATTTATGTACATCCGTTATTAAGTCTTCTTCTCTTTTAGGATATGCTTCAATTTCAATGTCTTCATCAAGATATTTTATTGCCCTCGAATACCTATTATTAACATTTTCTTCATCCATCTTTTCTTTAGAAAAATATAAATATACTTTTTTAGGTTTATAATACCTTACAATATGTGTAAGTGCTCCATCGTATCCATCTCTATATGGATCTGTATCTCCAACTCCTGAAAATAATATTACTTCATCCATCTTTTTTTGCAATTCCTCCCATTCCCATTGACGTTTTTATTCCCAATCCAGAAAATTCTGCAAATTCAAACAATAAATTTAATATATTACTCATCATTTGATTAGCATTTATGGTTATTTCTATTTCTCCTATATAGCTTTTTATTCTAACTCTTTCAATACTAAAAGTAGTAGTTTTAATGTTGTAATTACTTATAAATGTTTTCAAAATATATTCTTCATATATATCTTTCTCAATCTTATTGGTACTAAATGCGTTCCATTTATTAATAATATTACTTAATATTATGGCAATATCTGGGACAATTACATATCTATTATCTATTTTATATGAAACAGGAGTAACAATTCTATATCTTATTTTATTGTTGCTTTTGTCATATATAAACCATTTGCGAAATAATTCATTTATGTTTATAGACTTTACTAACTTTTTTTCACAAATGTTTATTTCTATATCTTTTTGTTTAATGTATACCATTTCCTTATTCAAAATGTTGTCTTTTAAAATATTGTTATAAGCTTCTTCCCCTATTGTATTTATTCTCCATATATATTCTTTTTCTTCATTCATATATATATATTGAGAATATGGATTATACTTCATATTGTGAAGTTTTTCAACATAATTCGGATCTATATCTTCTAGTAATACACCTTGCATTAATGACCCCCAATTATATATTTTATAATTATTCAATTCGTCTATTTTTAGTTTTAGTTCATAACTTACTAGCATATTTTTCTCCTTTAAATAGCAGATATTTTTCCCATTCCAACTACATAATAATTTGAATTATATTTAGCCAATTTTAATGTTCTAGGAGAACTTATAGTATCTTTTTTTATATGTTCATGCTTTATATTAAGAGTTCTTTTTACTAATTCTTTTAATTCGTTATTATCGGGAAAAATTGCTGTTAACAACGTTTTTGAATAATATCCCGAACCTCCACCTAGAATTATATTGGGTTGATTTTTATTGCTTGTCCTAAATATTTCTATGCCATTCTTTCTTGCTCTTTCTACTAACTTTTCTTCTATTTCAATACATGCTTTAGTATAATTTTGTAACATTTCTAATATATCTTCAATTGAATTTATTTCTAACTTTTTTAACTTATCATAATTTAGCACTAATTCAAATTCAAAGGTATTTTCTCCCACAAGATATTCTCTATATATAGGTAGCTTTTTGATGTCTCCATATTTATCTTGTGCATTAAAGTCCCTTTTTTTAATATTTGTACTAAAGTCTTCTTTAGCAAGAATCATTGTTTTTGTTTTTTTAGTAGCTATTGAGTCTGAAACACTTATATATCTTCTAAAATCATTTTTATTTTCTGTATCTTCTTTATCCTCTTTAAAAATCTCTAATTGTATTTTATTCCATATCCCTTTTAAAGTTCCTTTTGCTTCTATTAAATGTTTAATATCATTTCTTATTTTTGTGAACTTATCTTGATGTTGTTTTATATAGTTAAATGCTATTGCATTTGTAATAACACCTTTTATGCTACTTGCTGGTATATATGGTTCATTATCAATATCTTTTATGAACATATTAATATTATTAAGTTTCATTTGCTTTTTTTCATAAACTATACTCTCAATTTTTATTTTTTCTTTTACTATATATTCTTTATTTTCTTT
>JAAWNJ010000036.1 GCA_022798895.1 Clostridia bacterium
TCATCTACAATTTCTTGTACTTTACTTTCAAATTCAACAATAGCTGCTTCTACTTCTGCTTGATCTTTAAATCCTTCTGTACGATAATCCTTATTATTTCCGCTACCAATATATGCATGGTAAGTTCCATTTGCATCCTTTGTTGTCCTGATAGCTAATTTGTTAAAACTCACATAAAAAATTTCTGGATAATCTGCATAAAATGCATATCTTGCTGCATAAAACTCTTTCTTTAAGTTAACAGTTCCATCTTCATATGATTTTACTTCATCTGATGTAAAATGTCCATTTGCAACTAAATCATAATTTTCTGTTCCTGTTTTAAGTTTTTCCTTCATTGCTACAATTCCATCATAAATCTTTTTAGCAGTGCCACTTAATTGATCATAATGAAATCTTCCTGTTGTTTCATTTGCGGCAGTTACTACACTACCTAATTGAATAAAACTAAATTGTGCAAGTATCATTACTGCAAGTAATAATGTTGCCATAATTTTTTTCAATTTCATAAATTTAAACCTCTCCTTTGTTTTTATTTTTTCCTTTTTTATGGCATTGAATTTTTTCTTTCTATGCCTCCGCTATTATATTATGTTACCTATTTATAATCATACCATGGGCTACATAATATGTCAATGTTTTCCACTGTTTTTATCTTTATTTTCTTTTGAAAAAATCACTCTCCTTCTATCCGTATTTTATCCCTTGTAAATTTATGTCAAACCTATTTGTAGCTATTAAATATTTTATAAATCTTTTTCATTTTTGTCTAGTATTTTTTACTTTTTTCTACAAATTTTTATGTTATAAATTTACTTTATAGAGACTAAAAAAGCATTAACAAAATCTAAATACTAAAAATATTAAAATCTCTATTACGTTAGTTAAGAGACATACATCTACTCCACCAATGCTACGTCAGTTAAGGGACATACGTCTTTCCAACAAAAACTTCGTTTTCGTCAGAAAAACATACGTCCCTTAACCAACATTGCTATCCAGTTATACTTTTAATACTCCACCAATGGTTCTATTCAATTTTGCATGTTTATGCCCTGCTAAAATTGATGCACCACCTGCGATAACTACAATGTCTCCACTTTCGATATATTTCTTTTCTTTTGCAATTCTAACTCCCTCATCTATCATATCATCAATGCTTTCTTTGGCATCTACTAATATAGCATTGGCATTCCATATCATAGATAATTGTTTACATACCTCTTTATTGGCTGTAATAACATAAATAGGACACTGTGGCATAAATCCTGCAAGCATTTTTGCAGTTCTTCCTGTATCTGTGTAAGCAAAGATCGCTTTTGCACATAAGTCCATTGCTGTTGAACAAGTAGAATAATTTAAGTTATACTCATAATCTACATTGCCACAGTCTCTTTGTTTATTTTTAAATCTCTTCCAATATTTAAGTGACCCTTCTATTGCCTCACAAATTCTTACCATTGTTTTAACACATTCTACAGGATATTCTCCCATTGCAGATTCACCTGATAACATGATACAACTTGTCATATCATATACAGCATTTGCTACATCACTTACTTCTGCTCTTGTAGGTCGTGGACTATGTATCATAGACTCTAGCATTTGTGTCGCAATAATAACTGGCTTTCCTGCTTTATTACATTTGCTAATAAATTCTTTTTGTCTAATCGGAACTTCTTCCATAGGAATTTCTACTCCTAAGTCTCCTCTTGCTACCATAATTCCATCTGATACTTCTAAGATTTCATCAAAATTGTCAATTCCTTGTCTATTTTCTATTTTGGAAATAATTTTGATATGTGCACCATTATTTTCTTCTAATATTTTTCTAATGTTTAATACATCTTGTGGTGTACGAACAAAAGATGCTGCAATATAGTCAAATCCTACTGTAATACCAAATTTAATATCTTCAATATCTTTCTCTGTTGGGCTTGGTAAATTAATATACATTCCAGGAATATTAATGCTCTTTGTGTTAGTTAATGGACCTCCATCAATCACTTTACATTTAATATCTGTTCCTTGAATTTCTACTACTTCTACTTTAATTAAACCATCATTAATTAAAATCATGGTACCTACATTTACTTCATTACATAAATTTTTATAGGTAATAGATACTTTTTCTTTGTCTCCTAAAATTTCATCTGTTACTAAGGTAAAAATATCTCCCTCTTTTAATTCAATACCTCCATCTTGAAATTTACCTATTCTTATTTCAGGTCCTTTTGTATCTAGCATTAATGCTACTGGTTTTCCAACCTTTTCTCTTACTTGCTTTACTGTTTCAATTCTAGGTGCTTGGTCTTGGTAATTTCCATGTGAAAAGTTTATTCTAGCAACATCCATTCCTGCTAACATTAATTTTTCTAAAACTGCTGGTTCATCTACTGCTGGTCCTATTGTACAAATAATTTTTGTTTTCTTCATTTTGTTATTCCTTCCTTTCACTTTCTTTCAACTTTAGCTTATATATATTACCACTTTTTTTCAAAAAATGCTACTATTTTTTAGAATATTCTTTTTATATGTTGTAATACATGTTAACTTTAATTAGCATGTTTTACATAAAATTGACTTATCCCTATTTTTATGCTATACTATAGGTAGATTTTGGTGTTAGATTAATTAATAGGAGGTATCTGATATGGGAGAATTTTGGGAAACAATGAAAGGAGCTTGGCGTTTACATATGCATGGAACTTTATCAGACCATATGCGTGCTAATCGAGATATCATGATGGGGAAAAATCCCTATACTGGCAAACCCCATTTACAAGAAAATACTTCTACTAGAATAAAACGTCTTGAAAGATATAGTTGTACAGTTTCTACTCCTAGAACAAGTGATGTAGTGAAATATGAATTGGACTTATTGCAAAAACAAAGTCAAACAGCTACTCCAAGTGAATTTGACGCTATTTGCGAAAAATATAACGCTTTAAAAAGAGAATATGAAGCTTTAAAAGCTGAAGAAACTCGTAAGCAAATGCAACAGAATAAGGATGAAAAAACACAATAATATTACAAAATATATCTATAACAAGTTAATCAAAACATTGTTATAGATATATTTTTCTTTTAGTTATTTTGTAATCCATTTAATTAAATTCAAGTTAGCAGAATCTAAAATCATTTCATGCTTTGGCATTACTCTAAAGGTATAGCCATAGTTTCCACCATTAACTAAATTTACCTTTCCTTTATAAGTATAAACTCTGTTTTCTTCATCTGCATTTTCTAAAGTTAATGGAATAATGCTAATATCATCTACTACCCCATTTTCATCAATTCTTCCATAATACACTTGTGCTTCGATATTCTCTTTATCTATATTAGATAATTTCACCTTACATCTTACTTCTATATTGTTTCCTGCATCAATTGTAATATTGTCTAAATTATCTTCTTGTGTAATTTGAATATCTTTCCATGTATTTTGTAAGCTTTCTTTCCATTTATTAAATCCACCTACTTTTTCTAAATCAGTATAGTAGTTGTCATATAGATTACATAATGGAATATATAACTGGTCTACATAGTCTGTTAGCATCCTAGAAGTACTAAATCTACCACCTGTAGAAATAATAGAGTCTTTCATATATTGCATCCATCTGTCTGAAATGCCTTTATTATCTTTATCATAATACATTGGTATAACCTTGTTTTCTAAAGTTTCATAGATACTTTGGCTATCTGCTCTATCTTGTGTTTCATAATCTGGATATTCTGCATTCGTTCCGATTGTCCATCCATTTTTTGAATTATATCCTTCTGCCCACCATCCATCTAAAACACTAAAGTTAATAACACCATTCACAGATGCTTTTTGGCCACTTGTACCAGATGCCTCCATTGGTCTCCTAGGTGTATTAAGCCATACATCCACACCACTGATTAGATATCTAGACATAGCAATATTATAATTTTCTAGTACAAATATTTTTCCTTTGAATTGTGGTTTCATAGAAATTTCGTGAATATATTTAATTAAATCTTGTCCTTCTTTATCTGCTGGATGTGCTTTTCCTGCAAATATAATCTGAACTTTACGGTTTTGGTTATTTAAAATTTGTGTAATTCTTTCCAAGTCTTTGAAAATTAAAGTTGCTCTTTTATACGTAGCAAATCTTCTTGCAAATCCAATGGTTAGTACATTTGGATCTAAGCTATTTACCATATTCATAATATCATCATAACGATATCCTGATCTTCTTAAACGACTTACTGTGCTTTCTTTAACAAGTGCTAATAACTTTTCTTTTCTTTCTTGATGTGCTTGCCATAATTTATCATTTGGAATATCTTGTATTTTCTTCCATACCTCATCATCATAAATCTTATCTTGCCAATATGGAATTAAATACTTGTTATATAACTTTTTAAGACCTGGTGCAAGCCATGAGCAAGTATGAATACCATTAGTTACATAAGTAATTGGAGATTCATTTGCCGCAATTTCTGGCCAAACCTCACCAAATAATTCTCTTGAAACAGCTCCATGTAACTTACTTACACCATTTTTCTTTCCAGCTACTTTTAGTGCTAAAATTCCCATGTTAAATCCACTATTTAATGGTGCATTTGGTTTCATTCCCATTTCAAAGAATTCTTGTTTTGATATTCCTAATTTATCCCAGTAGTCTTTAAAATATTTTTCCACTAATTCTAATGGGAATATATCATTTCCTGCTGGTACAGGGGTATGTGTTGTAAATACTGTCTTACTAGAAACAATATCTCTTGCAATTTGGAAAGAGATTTTCTTTTCTTTCATTAATGTATAAATTAGTTCTAAGATTAAGAAAGAGGAATGTCCCTCATTCATATGGTAAATAGTCGGATTTAGTCCTAATGCTTTTAATAAAGCAACACCACCTTGACCAAGTACGATTTCTTGCTGAATTCTCATTTCTTGATCTCCACCATATAAAGTTCTAGTAATTTCACGATATTCTTTTGTATTCTCCTCAATATCTGAGTCCAATAAATATAGTTCTACTCTACCAACTGTAACTTTCCATGCTTTTAAATACAACTTTCTCTTTGGAAGCTGTAATGCCACTAAAATATCTTTTTCGTTGCAGTCTTTTACTCTTGTTAATGGTAAACTTTCTGCATTTATATCATAATATTCAGTTTCTTGTTGACCAACACCATTAATTTTTTGATGGAAATACCCATTTTTATATAGTAATCCTACTGCTACTAGCGGAATTCCTAAATCACTAGCAGATTTTAAATGATCACCTGATAAAATGCCAAGCCCTCCAGAATAAATAGGTAAAACTTGGTCTAATCCATATTCTGCTGAAAAGTAGGCAATTAAGTTGTTACGATTGTCAGGATATTTTTTTGCAAACCATGTATTTTTACTTTTTCTATAATCTTCAAAGTCTTCTACCACTTTGTCATATTCTTTTAAAAAGCTTACACTTTGTGCTGACTCTTCTAATTTTTCTTGTGACACTTCCTTTAAAAATTTAACTGGGTTCTTTTCAGACCTTTCCCATAAATCAATATCAATTTCTTTAAATAGTCTTAAAAATTCTGTATTCCAAGACCACCAAAGGTTATAAGTAATTTCAGATAATTTTTCAATTCTCTTTGGTAATTGTGGATTGACTGTAATACGATTAAATATGTACATATTTAATTCCTCCTTAGTACTTTTTGATAATTCTTTTGTAATCTTATCTCTTATTTTTCTTTTACTATTATCTATGAAGATACAAAATTTGTCAATTGATTTTTGAGTAGATTTTATAAAATTTTCACAAAATTAATTGATAAATAAAATATGAATATACTAGTTTTTAAATTCTCATAGAATATGCTATTATTACAAGTTTTAAAATAAATCTTTCGCGAATATGATGTATTAAAATACATCTCATAAGATATTGATACACTTCATACAAAAAAAGAAAAGCTATTTTTATGCTTTCCTTCTTTTTTCTATCTTCTTCCGCAGTTACAATTACAGTTACAATTCGTCCTTCTAATTGGTGTTGAAACTAAATTTGTTTCATTGGCTAAATTGACACTATTACAAGGACTTGCATTATTCATCATAATGGGTCTTTCAATGATTCTACAATTACATCCATTTTGATTTTCTAGCATTCTAAGTAATCGGCAAATCCATGCTGATAGTACAGCTGTTACATAGGCTAAAATAGCATATAATATCGCATATACTAAGAAACTGCTATCTGCAAATGCAAAAGTTATGACTAAGAAAATAGCAAAAAATGTAGCTGCTACTAAAAGTGGATTTCTTAATACTTTCTGTAACACAATTGCTAATATAACAGTAGCAACAGGAAAGGCAAAAAATATTAGTAAAGTGTTCATATGTTTTCTCCTATTCTTTTTATTTTTCTATCTGTTATATTTTATGTTACTTCTTTCCTTTTTGTTACAATTCTTTCCCACTAATTTTATTCTCATCATAGTCTACCTTCATTAAAAATAGTCCATGCGCAGCTAATGTCTTACCTGCTTTTTTTCTATCCTTAGCTTTTAAAATATCTTGCATCTCTTTCGGCTGCTTATTCCCTAGTCCTATTTCTACTAAAGTCCCTGCTATGATACGTACCATATTATACAAGAAGCCATTGCCTGTCAACATAATAACAACTCTTGTTTGCTCTTTCAAAACCTGTGCTTGATAAATTGTCCTTACACTACTCTTACTACTTGTCCCACTAGATTTAAAACTACTAAAATCATGTTCTCCTATTAAATAGTTTGCTGCCTCTTGCATTTTTTCTACATTTAATAATTGTGGTACATGATAAGTTGTGTTCCTGTAAATTGCTGTTCCCTGATCTGAATTATCTATAATATAAGCATATGTTTTTTGATGGCAATGATAACGACTATGAAATTCTAATGATACTTCTTCTGCTTTTAAAACACGAATCGACTTTTTTAATTGCGAATTAATAGCTGTTGCCATTTTCTCTATAGGAAATTCAGATTCAATTTTAAAATTTGCTACTTGTCCAAAAGCATGCACTCCTGCATCAGTTCTTCCAGATCCAATTATTTCTACCTTTTCTCTTGTTACACTTTGTATTGCTCTTTCAATTTCCCCCTGAATATTCAAGTGGTTTGGTTGTTTTTGCCATCCATTATACTCTTTTCCTTCATATTCAATTGTTAATTTTATATTTCTCATTTGTTTACTCCTTTACTTATTTTGCCTTATCATACTATATTATTGTTTTATTTGCAACCTGACAAACTTGACAAATCCAGATTTTTCTTGCATAATAGTTACTGGAGTGAAAATTATGTCAATTAAATTAATTGCAACTGATTTGGATGGAACAATGCTTGCTTCAGATAATTCCATTCCTCAGACTAACCTAAAAGCAATTCAAGCTATGAAAGAAAAGCACATCTCCCTTGCTGTTTGCACTGGGAAAAGTTATGCTATCTCAAAAGATATTTGTAAACAATGTAATGCTCAATATGGTATCTTTGGTAATGGTACACAAATTATTGATTTAAAAGAACAAAAAGAAATTTATCGTCATTGTTTAACAATAGAAGAACTATCCTTTTGTTCTCAATTAGCTGGCAAACATCATTTGCATATTCATGCTTATGGTGATAATTTTGTAATTACAGAAGAATTGAAATATATGGACCTTCGCAATTATGCAATATATTTCAAATCACACAACTCTGTTTTTGGAAAATATGATTCAGACTTTAATTTAGTACTACATCATAGTCAAAGTGACCTCTCCTTTTATATCGTAAAAAATTTATTACAATACATTCTAGAACATGATCTTGCTATCTTTAACGTTATTTTATCAGGAGAAGATGATTTGACAGAAGTCCATTCAGAATTAAAAAACAAGTCTGATTTAACAGTTCAGTTTATTTCTAAAAAAGGAATTTATAAAGATGAATTGATAAATAAAGAATATGATTATTTTTCAATTGCTCCTCAAAATATCGGAAAAGGTTCTGCCTTAGACTTTCTAAAAGATTATTTAAGAATAACTACTTCAGATACAATGTCCATTGGTGATAATTTAAATGATATTGATTTATTAAAGAGCTCTGGCATTGGAGTTGCAGTTGCTAATGCTTATGAACCTGTAAAAAAAGTCGCAACTTATACAACTATTAGTAATGCGAGTAGTGGTGGCTTCGCTGAAGCAGTTTATCAATTCATAACATTTTAAAAGCAATTCATAATACTTAGCTTTCAAAAAAGACATATGTTAGAATTTAACATATGTCTTTCTCTCTTTTATTGCACACTCATACCATATTGTTGCATTAACCATGAATAGTAATCAAACACATCCATTGTTTCTGGCATTCCATAATCTGCACCAAAAGTTTCTACACTAATACTTTCAATCACAACATCTTTTTTAGGTTTATCTGCTTGAAGAGCATTTCCATCTTTATCCTTTGGAGCTTCTTCTCCCTCTTTTAATTCAGAACTTCTATAAGTTACATCTACCTTTTCTATTTTCTCTATTACGTCCATTCCCTCTATTACTTCACCAAATGCTGCATAAACACCATCTAAAGAAGTAGTATCTTTTGTCATAATAAAGAATTGTGAACCTGCTGAGTTATATCCTTCTTCGGTTTTTCCCATTTGGCTATAATCTGACCTAGCCATAGAAATAACACCTTTTTTATGTTTTAAGTTATTTTTAGTATATCCATTAGCAATAAATTCACCTTTAATCGCATATTCTTTGTCGTTTTCTACATTATCTTGAATATTACTTAATTTTGGAGCACCTGAACCTACACCATTGATATCTCCACCTTGTATCATAAAGTCTGGAATTATTCTATGGAAAGTTAATCCATTGTAAAATCCTCTATTGGCTAAACGAATAAAATTGGCAACTGTATTTGGTGCTTTATCTGGGTATAATTCGATTTTCACTTCTCCATAATCTTTTACTACCATTGTTGCTATCGGATTTTGATAGTTTACTGTCGCCTTTTTATAAAATCCATAACCAACAAATCCAATTCCTACTAAAGCTAATATAATAAGTATTACTAATACTATTCTTAAAAATATTTTCATAAGTTCCTCCTAAAATTTTTATTCCTTCCTTTAAGCTAAGTATATTTATATTATCGTTTGTCCTTGCTGTCCGTTGCTACATTTGTATACAATAGAAAGCAACGAAAGGCGCTCGCAAGCTCGCCTTGCGCGGACTGCACTTTCTAATATAAATATACTTAGTCGAAAATTATAAATTACATCTTTGCAATTATACAATTACATTATTAAATTGTCAAATACAAATTGTTCTTGCATACGTTTTAAAGATTGTCTAATTGTTCTTGCTCTTATCTCTCCAATTCCATCAACATCATCTAATTGTTGTAAATCAGCTGCTAAAATATGTTGGAAAGATTTAAAACTTTTAATTAAGTTTTCTACAATGTTACTTGGCATTCTTGGAATTTTATTAAGCACACGATATCCCCTTGTATAAACACCCACTTCATCATAATTGTCAAATGCTCCATAGCCAAGGCTTTTTGCAATTTTTTCTGCAATTAGTAAATCTTCTCTATCTAAATTTCTAATTTCTTCTAATACTCTCTCTGCTGTACGCTTCTTGCCTGGTGCAATATAGTCTTTAATAATATATAACTCTTCTTTTTCTAAATCACCTATTAATTCTTCTAATTGCATTTCAAGAAGTCTTCCTTCTACTCCTAATTCATAAATAGCTCTTTGTACTTCTTCAACTACCTTCATTACCATTTCCGCACGTTGAATACTATTGATAACATTTTCTAAAGTAACAATATCATTAAATTCATATTCATTTAAAAGTCCTAACTTATCATCAAATACTTTCTTATATTTTTCCACTGTTTGTAATGCTTGGTTTGCTTTTGAAATTACTTTAGCTGTATCCTCTAACACATAGCGTTGGCTCTCCTTGAAGATGGTGATAATGCTTCTTCTTTGTGAAATACTAATTACTAAACTATTGGTCTGTTTTGCCATACGCTCTGCTGTACGATGCCTTGTACCTGTTTCAGTAGTTGTTACATTAGAAGAAGGAATTAGTTGTGCATTCGCATACAAAATCTTTTTAAAGTCATTACTTAAAACAATGGCACCATCCATTTTCGCAAGTTCATATAGTCTAGAAGAAGTATAATCAATATCTAATTGAAATCCCCCATCCACTAACTCTAAAACATCCTTTGTTTCTCCTGTCACAATTAAAGCACCTGTTTTTGCTTTCAAGATGTTTTCTAGTCCATCACGAATTGGTGTACCTGGTGCAATCATTTTCAATACTTCTGTAATCAATTCTTCTTTCTTGACAGCCACTTTGCTCCCTCCTTATTTTAATCCCACTGCTCTCATAGCATCATTTACATCCTTGACCCCTATTATATCCAAATCATAGTTTTCTTTCAATAGTTTTTTGTTACTTTCTGGAATAATACACTTCTTAAATCCTAACTTTTCCGCTTCTTTTAGTCTCTTATCAATCAAATTCACTGCTCTTACCTCTCCTGTAAGCCCTACTTCTCCAATAATAGCAGTAGTTTTATCTATACTCACATTTTTATAACTCGAAGCGCAAACAATTACCATTCCTAAGTCCACTGCTGGCTCACTAATTTTAATGCCACTTACTACATTTAAATAAATGTCTTGTGAACTTAAAGGAATTCCTGCTCTTTTTTCTAATACTGCCACTAAAATTGTTAGCCTGTTATAGTCAATTCCATTTGCTGTTCTTCTTGGGAAACCAAAAATAGTTGGTGTTGTCAATGCTTGCAATTCAATTAGTAATGGTCTTGTCCCCTCCATACTGGCTACAATGACAGAACCTGGTGGATTATCTTCTCTTTCGGAAATTAACACAGAAGACGGATTTGTAATTTCTACCATACCTTCACTTTGCATTTCAAACATACCTACTTCATTTGTAGAACCAAAACGATTTTTCACACTACGTAAAATACGATAAGAAAAATATCTTTCTCCTTCTAAATATAGCACTGTATCTACCATGTGTTCTAACACCCTTGGTCCTGCAATATTTCCTTCTTTTGTTACATGTCCAATAATAATGGTGGTAATATCACTTCCTTTGCAAACTCTCATCACACGTGATGTAATTTCACGCACTTGGCTGACTGTTCCAGCAGCAGCTGAAATCTCATCAGAATACATTGTTTGAATAGAATCAATAATTACTAACTTTGGTTTCATTTCCAAAATATTATTCTCTATTAATTCTATGTCTGTCTCCCCTAAAAATAAGATATCAGCATTGTGTATACCTAGTCTATCTGCTCTTAGCTTGATTTGCTCTGCTGACTCTTCTCCTGAAACATATAGTACTTTACCTTCTCCTTGTACTTTATCACAAAGTTGTAAAATCAAAGTAGATTTACCAATTCCTGGCTCTCCACCTACTAATACTAGAGACCCTTTTACTAGTCCCCCTCCTAATACTCTATCCAATTCTCCAATTCCTGTATGTGTACGAACTGCATCTTTTCCCACAACTTCATTCAAAGCCTTAGGAGTAACCGACCTATTCTTTTTATCCATACCACTTCCGTGTATCTTTCGCTAACTTTTCTTCATAAAAGCTATTCCATTCATTACACCCTGGGCATTTTCCTAGCCATTTGGTAGACTCGTAGCCACAACTACTACATACAAATACTGTTTTTGTTTTTGCCATTTGCTCGCTCCTTTGTCTGTCAGGTTGGGGACGTTCCTTTTTCTGACAAAGTTGTCAGTATGGGGACATACCTTCTCCTTTAATTTTTATTTTTTTCTACTGCTCGATATATTAGCCTTTCACTAACACCTAAAATTCTTGCAATTTGATTTTTCCTTATCCTTTCTATTTTTGCTATTTCCGAAATTATTTCATCTCTTTTTTTATTATTAAAATTCTGAATGTCTACAAGATTGTCTATTTTTAATATTTCTTTTATTTTTTGTATTGCTGATTCATCATCTAGTATAGTTTCTTCCATTTCAAAATTGTCCTTTTCAAATCCTTTTATTCTTCTATATTCTTCATGAATATATTGAAATTCATTTGGGTTTAACTCAATTATTTTTAATACCTTTTTCGTATCAGTTAATGAAGTAATCTTAAAAAATTCATGATAACTACTCCAGTAGAACTTATCAAACTTACATATTTTTGCTTTTTCACAGTTAAAATGAATATATCTTATAATATTTAAAAAATATGATAAGTTTTCTATTTCTTTGCTCTTAAATCTATTGTAAAACACATGACCAATTCGTTGATATTTCTTGTTAAAATACATTGCGTAGCTTGTTGCCAACGACTGTATTATTTTGGATAAATTATTTTCTTTATCCATAATTAATAAATGAACATGGTTATTCATTAGTATATATGAATATAAATCATAATGATACTTTTCCTTCGTTATTTTTAAACAGTTCAAAAACTTTCTTCTATCAATGTTATCATAAAAAATCTCTTGTTGGTTAATACTACGAAGAATGATATGATACACATTAGTATACGACTTTTGATTTTCTCTTGAATAGCGGGACATAATACACGCTTCCTTTCTATATTAATATTTGCCCCTATCCAATTATTGTCTCCTATTTTTTACTTCCTATGTTCCCTTAAATTCTAATATCTTTTTTGTACTATATCATACTTTATTTAATAATGCTATATCCAAAAGAAAAAATGGCAAATTGTTGCCATTTTCTATATCTGTAGATTAATAAAGGTATGTCCCTATCCTGACTCTGCGAGCATCAAACTAATTGTTTTAGCCTTTGACTTTGCAAAGTCTACAACAATAGTTTATGCCTATTCATAAGTTCGCTGTTTCTGCCACGGGCAGCGCTCACTTATTCATCAGAAAAAGGAACATCCCCAACCTGACATTATTTTGCTAATGCTCCACCTAATTCTGTCAATGTTTGTTTGTATTCTTCTATTGTTACATTATTTTCTTCCATTAATTGCTTACCTTCATCTATTAATTGTTGTACTGTTTTTCCTGTAATATCTTTATATAGCATACTTTCATCCTTGCTTTGAAGATACTCATCTGTAAATCCTGCTTTAGCAGTGTGGTAAATACAAGCATATGTATAATAATATGTTTCGTCACTTTCGCCAAATTTCTTTCCTACTTCATCAAGTATAGTCTCATAATTTTCTTGGCTAACTACTTCTTTCTTTAAACTTGATTTTCCTGAAGATAATAATACGCATGCTCCTACTATTACTACAATTGCTACTATAACTGCTACTGCAATCATTAACGTTTTTTTGTTCATTCTTTTTTCCTCCTCTTATTTTTTCTTAGTGTATTACAAAATATGACAAAAATCAAGCTTTTATTTTATGAATTATTTACTTTAACATTTTTGAAGTATATCCCCTAATTAATAAAAAATTAGTTTAATGCTTACAGTATCAAGATAAGGTATGTCCCCAACCTGACAAGTTTGTCAGAAAAAGGAACGTCCCCAACCTGACAGCCTAGCACTAAATCAGTAGAATAAACATTGCATGTGCCCAACCAAGTCCATTTGCCCAGTTTGGTTGCATGGTGTCATTGCTGACTTGCTCTGCTAAAAATCCATGTTGATTAGCAGTATTGACAATAAATTCTAAGCATTCTTTTGCTTTTGTTTTTTCTCCTGCTTTTTGATGATACATTCCCATCCATGCTGTTGAAATTGGCCATGGGCTATTTCCACCTCGATAATGGTCTTGTTCAAATCTTAAATATCCACCTGTATAAGTTCTCAGTGTCATATTGATTCTTTCTACAGTGTTTAATACTTTTTTCTCTTTTGGAGAAAATATTTCAAAAGGCACTACAATTCCTAATTCACTAATGTCTGTGCGGTTATCATTTTGGTTTCTTAAAAAGGTTTTCGTTTGTTCATCATATAAATTAGTTAAGATAAAGTTTTTGATTTCTTCTTGATATTTTACTATTCTTGCTTCTAGCTTGTTCATTGCTTCTACTTTTAGTCTATTATTGGTTTCAAATACTGGTCTTAATATCTCATTCATTTCTTTCATCGATTGGAATGCTGCATAAATAGCTGCTAAAGAATATAGATGGACTCCTTCATGCATTTCCCACAAATCATAACTGACTGGTAATTTGTTTCTTTCTTCTGTATGATAAGTTGCCTCTATTTCATTTTTCACAATGTCTGATTCGTCGTGTGTTCCTAAAACATTATCCATATATGTACACAAAAATTTAGCTGCATTTTCACACATTTTATAGGTATCTTTCAAAAACTTAGCATCTTTTACTACTTTGTAGTGCTCATAAATTCCAAAAATGACACTTGCTGTCTCATCGATTTGATATCCCCAACAAGGTGCTAGTCTTCCATCTGTATAAAATCTTTGCTCCCACATTCCATTTTTGTTTTGGGTATCTTTGCAAAATGTTTTATAGAATTTTTCTGTTTCTTTTGTCATTTTTATCTTGTCTAATGCTCTTGTTACAAACACTGCATCTCTTGGCCAACAATAGCTGTATCTTCCACATTGTGTCATATTTTCGTCAATTTCCACAGTCGCAGAAATTCCCCCTGTTGTGTCATTGGTAAGAAGTGGGAATAGTAAAATACTTCTTTGATATACTTGGTTGAATTTTTTATTGAATTTACTAGTTTCTGGTTTTAACTCTATTCCTAGATGTTCTTTGACATATTTTTTCCAATACTTTTCTACTGCTTGTTCTTCTTTTTGAACATCTAGTTTGCGAATCTCTGTTAATTCCTTTTTAATGCTTTCCTCTGTTTGCTTTTCGCCATTTATTTTGAAGTATAAATAAAGGACTAATTCCTTTTTCTCTCCTGGTTTTAAAATTCCCATATCATAGCTGATACTAGAATCACAAGACATACCAATATAGTCTTTGTCTTGGATCACTCCACTTCCTATATTTTCTTTTGTATCATTTAATTGATAACTCATAAATGGCATTTTAGAAAATGTATACAAGCAATAATCATGGCAATATTGAATTAATGCATTTTCTCTTATTTCAGAACCAACCATATTATTGACATCTGATAATAATTTTGCATGCACTAAGAAATTGACATTTAAGTCAATACTATTCTTATTTTCCAATTCATACTTTTTTACTAAAACACTATTTTTTAGTAAAGCAAAGTCAGTTTGCTTGATACTTAAATTAAAGTATGTGTTTGTAATCTCAGTGTGTAATATATTGGTATTTTCAGTATAATACTGATGATATTGATTATTAATATCATCATGCAAATATATCATTCCTGAGTCATTGATTTTGACTCCTGTTACAAACTCATCTATCCAATTTCTAAAATCAGGTGCTGGATACATGACTCTTAATAATTCACCTTTTTCTGTAAAACTTGCGGTAATATTTCCACCGCCAATTATGGCATCATTATTATACTTATTTTTCATTGGTTTTGTTTCCTTTTCTTTTTTATTTTAATTCTGTCTACTTACTTGAAATTGACACTTTTGGGCATTTTATGCTATAATAGATGTATTAACTTATATCGGAGGTTTTACATCATGTTAGTAGGTTTTTTAACACTTTTGGTATTTGCTATTGCATTTTTAGCAGTAGTAACAATCTTTTGGCAATCACTTACATTTTTAGTTCAAATCTACTTTCTCGTTAATGGTTTTTCTTGTTTGATTGCTTGTCTTGTCCTCGTTTTTATTGAAAAACCCTGGCGGAAAATCAAAAAGAAATAACCTCCGCACTGCCCACCAGTTCATGGGCAACCACATTTGTTGTAAAACAGATGTGGTTTTTTAATTTTTCTCCACTATTCTCACAATTTGTTCTTCAATTTCTTTTAGTCTTAACTTTAATCGACTAATACTATCATCATCTGCTTGTTCTCCTAGGTATTCTTCCTTAACAATGACTTCCATATCCTCTAGTTCTTCTTTTAATGTCTTAATCTTATCTAATACATCACTCTTCTC
>JAAWNJ010000037.1 GCA_022798895.1 Clostridia bacterium
GGCGGAAGTGACTATCATGGAACACCAAAACCGGATATAGAAATTGGTGTGGGAAAAGGTAACTTAAATATCTCAAAGGAAATAATAGAAGAATGGATATAAATTAATTATTACAAAAGCAGTAGAAATATCTACTGTTTTAATTTTACTCTAGAAAAATCTGGAATGGATAAAAATTACTCATGATGGTAAAAATAAAAATGGGAGGGAAAGAAATGATATTTAAGCCAACTGCTATTTATTTTGAAAAAGATATAGAAAATTATGAGTTAGGAAAAATGTTATTAGAAAAGTATAAGGATGTTCCTAAAATTCAAATTGAAAATCATAACAATATAGAAGAAATGAGAAAAAAGGAAAATTCAGAATTCTTGCAAATGAAGAAAAATTTAATTATTGGTACAAGGAAAACACATAAATTTGTAGAAAACCACAAAGTATCTGACTATTTAGTACCATATACTTCTTCAGGTTGTATTGCTAGTTGTATGTATTGTTACTTAGTATGCCATTATAATAAATGTGCCTATATGAGACTATTTGTAAACAGAGAAGAAATGCTAGAAAAAATTATCAAAACAGCAAATAAATCAGAAAAAGAATTAACTTTTGAAATCGGAAGTAATAGTGATTTGGTATTGGAAAATACGATAACAGGTAATTTAGTTTGGACAATAGAGAACTTTAAGGATACTGAAAAAGGAAAGCTAACCTTTCCAACCAAATTTGCCTATGTAGACGATTTGTTACCACTAGACCATAGACATAAAGTGATTATTAGAATGAGCGTTAATCCTGAATACATTATTAATCATGTGGAGTTTGGAACTTCAAGATTAAAAGAGAGAGTAGAAGCAATTAACAAATTAGTAGAGGCAGATTATGAAGTGGGAATACTAATTGCACCTGTTATCTTTTTAGAAAATTGGAAAGAGTTATATCATGAATTAATTGTATATTTGCAACAGAATTTGAGTCAAAAAGCAAAAGAAAAGATATTTTTTGAAGTGATTTTTATGACATATAGTTATGTACATGATGCAATTAATAAAGAAGCATTTCAAAATAGTATAGAAATATTTAATAAAAGTAAAATGACAGGAAGAGGAAAAGGTAAGTATATGTATCAAACAGATATTAGGAAAGAGGGAGAAGAGTTTTTTAGACAAGAATTAAATCATTATTTTGAGAATAATAAAATATGGTATATAGTATAAAAAGAGGACCTAAGATAGGTCCTTTCGCATGTTTAACTCAAAGTAATTTTATTCTTATTCTTCTTAATAATCTTCTCATCTTTTAGTCTTTTAATCTCACGCATCATAGCAGTTCTTTCAATCATCAAATAATCAGATAAGTCTGTCAAAGAAAGAGGAAGTTCAAAGGTTTTACTATGTTTTTCAGAAGCAAGTATTTGAAAATAAGTAAGAAGCTTATCCCTAACACTTTTATTAGTAAGAAGTAGCATTCTAAAGTTTTGTTTCGCAATACTAGCAAAAACAAGGTCAGGAAGATTTTTTAAAATCTCAATATGATATAAACAATCTTCTGTGCAGTTTTCAGCAGCATCATAAGGATAAAAAAGAACTTTGCACTTTTCTTTTGCTAAAACAAATAACTCCCTATCCATATAAATTTTAAAGAGAGGTTCACCAAATACATCGTTTTTCGTATAATAATATAGAATCTTTTTATTGCCGTCTTTATCATAAGTTAAAAGCTGTGCTCTTCCTTCTAATAAGATGCAAAATTGATTTCTTTTTGAAAGTAAAGTAGTAATAATTTCATCAGCTTGAAATTCCTTGATTTCAATAAGCCTACAGTTACTTTTTAATCTATCTACAAAATTATCACTATCAAAATTTCTAACCATTCAAATCACCTATACCAATACTATATCACAAAATAGTTGCCATAGCAACACTTAAAAAATAAAAAGTGAATTCATGTGGGTTTGGATAGAGAAATATTTTGTAATATAATTGTAATATTAGAGGAAAACATAGTTAATACAAGGCTTATCACAAACTAAAAAAAGAAAATTACAAAAAGTTGCCATAGCAACTTTCCTAAATTGGAATTTTCAAATAGAATATAGTCATCCTAAAGAGAAGAACAATCAAAATAAAAACAACACGCAGGATTAAAGAACAATAAAAAACATAGGGGGTAAAACATGAAAATAATCAAAAGAGATGGAACAATAGTAGAGCATAATCCTGAGAAAATCAGAATTGCTATTGGAAAAGCAAACAATGAAGTAAGAAGGAAGGAAAAGGCAACAAAGGAAGAAATCGAGGAAATTATTGAGTATATTGAAGAATTAAATAAGCCTAGAATGCTTGTAGAAGATATTCAAGATATTATTGAACAAAAATTAATGGAAATTGGAAGATATAATTTAGCAAAACAATATATTACATATCGTTACACAAGAGCATTAATTAGAAAAGCAAATACAACAGACCAAAGTATTAAAGAATTAATCGAAGGTGAAAGTGAATATTGGAATAGTGAAAATGCTAACAAAAATGCTAAAGTAGTAACAACACAAAGAGACTATTTAGCAGGAATTACAAGTACAGATATTACTAGAAGATTCTTATTACCAGAAGATGTAGTAAAAGCACATGATGAGGGAATTATCCATTTCCATGATGCAGATTACTTCGCACAAAATGCTTTAACCAATTGTGAATTAATCAACCTAGATGATATGTTACAAAATGGTACTATTATGAATGGTGTTATGATTGAAAAGCCACATAGATTTATTACAGCATGTACTATTGCTACACAAATCATTCTAGCAGTTACCTCTTCTACTTATGGTGGTGCCACAGTATCTCTATCTCACTTAGCACCATTTGTAAAAAGTAGCTATGATAAATATTATAAAAAATATAAAGACAATGGATTAACAGAAGAACAAGCTAAAAAGTTTGCAGAAATAGATACGAAAAAAGAAGTTGCAGACGGAGTACAAACTTTCAATTACCAAGTTAATTCTATGACAAATACTAATGGACAAGCTCCATTCCTATCAGTTACTATGTATTTAGGAGAAACAGAAGAATACAAAGAAGAATTAGCATTAATTATTGAAGAGTTCTTAAAAGAAAGAATTTTAGGATTTAAGAATGAAAAAGGTGTATACATTACCCCAGCTTTCCCTAAATTATTATACGTTTTAGAAGAAGATAATGTTCATGAAGAAAGTAAATATTGGTATTTAACAAAATTAGCAGCAGAATGTACTGCTAAGAGAATGGTTCCAGATTATATTTCAGAAAAGATGATGAAACAATTAAAAGTAAATGAAGTAGGAGATGGAGATTGCTATCCATGTATGGGATGCCGTTCTTTCTTAACACCAGATAGAACTATGAGCCTTGGAAACTTAGCTAATGCAAAGAACTATAAAGAAGGAAAAGGAAAATATTATGGAAGATTCAACCAAGGTGTAGTAACAATTAACTTAGTAGATGTTGCTCTATCTTCAGGAAAAGATTCAAAGAAATTCTGGGATATTTATGAAGAAAGATTAGAATTATGCCATAGAGCATTGCAAGTAAGACATGAAAGATTAGCAAAAGCAACTAGTGATATAGCACCAATTTTATGGCAACATGGAGCTTTAGCAAGACTTCCAAAAGGAGCAAGCTTAGAACCATTACTACATAATGGATATTCTACAATTTCACTTGGCTATGCAGGTTTATATGAATGTGTAAAATATATGACTGGAAAGAGTCACACAGATAATGGAGAAGCAAAAGATTTTGCTACTCAAGTTATGCAAAAAATGAATGATAAATGCAAAGAATGGAAAACAGCAGAAAATATTGATTACAGCGTGTATGGAACCCCTATTGAATCAACAACCTATAAATTTTCTAAATGCTTAAAAGAAAGATTTGGAGTAGTAGAAGGAATTACAGATAAAAACTACATTACAAATTCATACCATGTACCTGTAACAGAAGAAATTGATGCCTTCTCTAAACTAAAATTAGAAAGTGAATTCCAAAAGTTAAGTCCAGGTGGAGCTATCTCTTATGTAGAAACACCAAATTTACAAAATAACTTAGATGTTGTAGTTCAATTGATTCAATATATTTATGATAATATCATGTATGCTGAATTGAATACAAAATCAGATTATTGTCAAGAATGTGGATTTACAGGTGAAATTCTAATTGATGATGATTTAGAATGGTATTGCCCAGAATGTGGAAATAGAAACCATGATACTTTAAATGTAGCAAGAAGAACATGTGGATATATTGGAAGCAATTTCTGGAATAAAGGAAGAACACAAGAAATTAAAGAAAGAGTACTACATATTGATAATAAAGATTATGATGAAAAAGAAGATGAAGGCTGTAGTCATTGCCATACTACAGCTGTAGTACAAGAAGCGGTATAAATTAATAAAAACATATATGATAACGTTTGACTTTGCTGGTCGCAACCTTCTTATTTAAATAAGGTTGGTTACTCCATGCTCGCTTCGCTCAAACACTGCGCAGTCATTACTTTATCATATATGTTTTATTAGTATATAAGGAGGAGAATATGCGATATAATAAAATTCGTAAAATGGATATTTCAGATGGACCAGGAATTAGAGTATCTATTTTTATGCAAGGGTGTAGCTTCCACTGTAAAAATTGTTTCAATCCAGAAACACATGATTTTAATAGTGGAAAAGAGTTTACAGAAGATACTATTGATACGATATTAGAGTTATGTGACAATGAAACAATAGAAGGTTTATCTATATTAGGTGGAGAACCAATGCATCCAACCAATATAGCAGGAACTACAAGATTAGCAAAAGCATTTAAGAGAGAATATCCAAATAAAACAATATGGGTATGGAGTGGATTTCTATTTGACAGAGATTTAAAGAATGAAGAAGTACTAAACTATATTGATGTATTAGTAGATGGACAGTATGTAGATGAATTACATAACCCAACTTTAAAGTGGAGAGGATCAGAAAATCAAAGGGTGATTGATGTGCAAAAGAGTTTGAAGAGTGGAAATGTTGTAGTACTTGAGTAATGCTGCCTAGATGTATGTCCTCAAAATAATATATTGCTAAAATTTTAAAATATATGTTTACACACACTGAAAAAGTAATGTATAATATAACTAATGCGTAAAGAAGAGAGGACGAATAAATGAAAGAAAACTTAAGTGAATTTTTAAAATTAGCTTATAGGCACAACAAAATTAGAGATGTACAAGAAGCATTTGAAGAATTTCCAGTGGAAGAAGAATGGCATAAAGGAAAAGTAGAAAATATCTTAAGAGAAGATGAAGAAACTTACAAAGTAATAAATTATGCCATAGGAGATATTATATTTGTTAAACAATATACCTATTCTGATCAAAGAAGCGGAAATAATCATTTATTTGTTATCATAGATCAAGACAATACAGCAGTTTCTATTGAAAACTTTGGGATGCTGATATCATCCAATTTAAATAAATTAAAATTTACATCAAACGAATTATTGAGAAGGGATGAACTGAATCATTTGCATAAAAATAGCTTAGTAAAAACAGATGTAATATATAAAATTTTAAATGAACAAATTGAATTTAAAATTGGAAAAGTAGATATGGAAAAAGTGGAAGAATATAAGAAAAGTTTTTGTGAGACTGTAATAAATGACAAAAATAACTTATAATTTGTTTACATATTTAAACTTATCATGTATAATAGTTAACAATAGATAAGATATCATTTTTTATGATATCTTATTCTATATGTTAAAGCATATAGAATCTTTATATGAGAAAAGGAGATGGGCTTATGGAAGAAAATAATAATCAAGAGCCAGAATTAGATTTAAACCATTTAATGGTAGTAAGAAGAGAAAAACTAGCCAAATTACAAGAAGAAGGAAAAGATCCATTTAAAATTATTAATTTCAATGTAACACATGATAGCAAACAAATTAAAGATAACTTTGAGGAATTAGAAAATAAAGATGTTACAATAGCAGGTAGAATTATGGCAAAACGTATCATGGGTAAGGCCTCTTTTTGTCATATTCAAGATGAAGAAGGGAAAATTCAAAGCTATATTAGTATTAATGAATTAGGAGAAGAAAGCTATAAACAATTTAAAGAAGATGACATAGGAGATATAATTGGTATTACTGGTTTTGTATTTAAAACTAAAACAGGTGAAATTTCTATTCATGCAAAAGAAGTAACTTTACTTTCAAAATCTTTAAGACCATTACCAGAGAAATTCCATGGATTAAAAGATACAGATTTACGTTATCGCCAAAGATATGTAGATTTAATTATGAATCCAGAAGTAAGAGAAACTTTTAAAAAGAGAACTGCAATTGTATCAGAAATTAGAAGAATTTTAGATGCAAAAGGGTATATGGAAGCAGAGACACCAATATTAAATACTATTCCAGGTGGAGCAAATGCACGTCCATTTATTACACATCATAATTCATTAGACTTAGATATGTACCTAAGAATTGCAACAGAGCTATATTTAAAAAGATTAATCGTAGGTGGATTTAACAAAGTATATGAAATTGGAAGAATTTTTAGAAATGAAGGAATGGATATTAAGCACAATCCAGAATTTACTACTATTGAGTTATATGAAGCATATACTGACCTAGAAGGTATGATGAATATTACAGAAGAGTTAATAGTAGAGTGTGCAAAAAAAGTTGCAGGAACGACTAAATTAACTTATCAAGGTGAAGAAATTAATTTAACGCCACCTTTTAGAAGAGTAACTATGATTGATGCTATCAAAGAAGTAACAGGGGTAGACTTTAGTAATATTACAACAGATGAAGAAGCACAAAAAGTAGCAAAAGAATTACATGTAGAATTAGATCCAATTAAGATTTCAAGGGGAGATATTATTGCACAAATTTTTGATGAAAAAGTAGAAGAAACATTAAGACAACCAACTTTCCTTTATGAATACCCAATTGAAATTTCACCACTTGCTAAAAAAGATCCAGAAGATCCAAAAATGACACAAAGATTTGAGTTATTTATAGCTGGTAGAGAATATGCTAATGCTTTCTCAGAATTAAACGATCCAATTGATCAATATGAAAGATTTAGCAAACAAGTAGAAGCAAGAGAAGCAGGAGACGAAGAAGCAAACATGATGGATACAGATTTCGTAACAGCCTTAGAATATGGTATGCCACCAACAGGAGGAATGGGAATGGGAATTGACCGTTTAGTTATGTTATTAACAGATTCAGCATCTATTAGAGATGTACTATTATTCCCAACTATGAAACCACTTGATTAAAATAGAAAATCCACTGATAAAAGTTATTTTTATCGGTGGACTTTTGATTACATAAAAAAATAAAGAAAGAGGAATTTTATGAAAAAGTATATAGGAATATTAATTATGATAGTGTTTGCATTAATACTATGGGGAGTGCCAGTAAAAGCAGCAAGTTTTGGAATGAGTAGTTCTAAAAGACAAGTAAAGCCAAATGAAAGTTTTACTGTTTCAGTAGGTGGACAATGTATAGGAAGAGTTAATATTAGTGTAAGTAATGGAACAGCATCTACCAGTAGTGTTTGGGTAGAAGAAAATTATGTACCTGTAACCATTAGAGCAGGTGGCAGTGGTAGTGTAACAATAACAGCAACTCCTACAGTAGGTTTCTCAAATCCAGATGGAGATGAATATTCGCCAGGTGCAAGAAGTACAACAGTAACCATTTATCAAAAGCCAACTTCTTCAACAACACAAAAACCTACAACCAATAACAATAAGCCTACAACTAACACAAACACATCTACATCAAAACCAAATCAAGAAGAAAAAAAGAAATCTTCTAATAATATGTTATCTTCATTAACAATAGAAAATAGTAATCTATCACCAAAGTTTGATAAAAATGTTAGTAAATATGAAGTGAATTTGCCAGCAAACACAGATAAAATAAAGATTAGTGCCAAAGCAGAACATGCTAAGGCAAAAGTAGAAGGGACAGGAGAAATAAGCCTAAAACAACGGAGATAATACAATTACAATTACAGTAATTGCAGAAAATGGTTCTAAAAAAGAGTATAAGATTCATGCCTATATAGAAGAAAGTCCACAAATATATAGGAAGTATGAAGAAAGTGAAGTTGGTATTTACTATCAATTAAAGGGCTTAAAAGTACCAGATGGATTTACGAAAGTAGAGCAAAAAGTAGATGATAAAGTTATTACAGTTTATGAAAATGGAGTTTTTACTATGGCTTATGGTGTCAATGCAAAAGGGGAAAAGAATTTTTATTTATGGGATAAAGAACAAAATGGTATTATCAGCCCAAATGCATCAGAAAGCAAAGAAATTCAAAGCGAGAATACACCAAATTATATCATTTATATTATGGGTAGCTTACTGTTATTAAGTATTATATTTTTAATCATCTTAGCATTTAAACAAAGAAAGGGAAAAGTAAATGAAACAAATAATCAATAAAATAATATGTTTATTTCTTCTAGTATTCCTTATTTTTACAAACTTCCATTACAGCAATGCATACAAAATAGAAGAAACACTATATCAGCCTCAAGATGTAACATTTAATTCAAATACAAGAAGTACCAAAAGGTCAATGAAATATTTAGCTGTATTTGTTAAATTTAGTGATAGTGATGCAAAACTTACCTATCATTTAGATGATGAGCAGTGTGTAGAAAATGCTGAGAAAATTTTTAATAGAGACTATTTTGAAATGGATACTGTGAAAGGAAAAATTTCAGTACCTTCTTTTAAAAAATATTATGAAACACAAAGCTATGGAAATTTGTCAATTGAAGCAGAAATTTTTCCAAAACAAGATGGAAAAGTAGTGACTTATGAAGATAAACATCCAATCGGATATTATTTGAGATATAGTTCAACAAATTCAATAGGATATAAAACTGAAGAAGAAGCAAAAGATAGGGAAAGAGAACTTGTCAACAATGCAGTAACACATATATCTAGCCAAGTTGCAAGTGCAGGCATTAATGCACAAGATATTGATACCAATAATGATGAAATAATAGATGCCATTTCATTTTTTGTAGAAGGAAATGAACCTGTATCTTGGGGAGATTTATTATGGTCACACATGAAGGATAATATCGGAGCTACAGCTACTATATTAGGCAAACAAGTTGGCCCTTATAATATAATTTATACACAATATAATTATACAGAACCAGCAGGAGTGTTTTCACTTAATAGAGGTACTTATGGAACCATTATTCATGAATTTGGTCATACCTTAGGATATGTGGATTTATATCGTTTTGCGCCAAATAAAGGAGTACCAGTAGGATTTTATGATATCATGGGAGTTACTGTGGGATCAAATCCACAAAACTTTTTGACCTATTTTGTAAGTGAATATTATAGAGAAAATAATTGGCATGCTAAATTACCTGTTGTTAATCAGACAACGAAAAATATAACACTAAATAAACCACAATTTATAGATCCGAATGAAAAGAGGGCTATAAAATTACAAATAGATGAAGGAAATAAAGAATATTTTGTTATTGAATACCATGAAAAACAAATTACTTATGATACTTCTTCTGCTGATGAAAGTGGATTGATTGTTTATAGGGTAAATGAGAATAATAAGTTTTCAGGAAATAAAGAACAAGGAGAACATGGAGAAAAAGAGCATATATTCGTATTTAGACCAGGTGAAACTAGCTTAGGTAATGGAGAGGGGAATTTATCACAAGCTACTTTAAATCTTAATCGTTCAAAATTAGGAAAAACTAGACAAGAAACTCAAAAAGAATTTGATAATCAGACGATATACTATGCTGATGGTAGTAATTCAGGAATTGTAATAGAGGTAACAAATCAGACAGCAGATACTATTACATTTAATGTTACATTTCCAGAATTTCAAGGAGATGGAACAGAAAATAATCCATATATGATTGATAGCATAGATGCTTACTTGTATTTACTACAAAGAAATACAAATGGGAAATATTATAAATTAACAACAGACTTAGATTTTAAAAATGTAAGTGATTATCCTGAAATTAGTTTTTGTGGAATTTTAGATGGAAATCATAAGACCATATCTAATATAAAAGCCGAAAAGACTAGTGTGTTTGGAAATATAGGAGAATATAATGTTTCTGCAATGGTAAAGGATTTGAATATAGAAAACATTCAGTGTAAGGGGAATGGAAATCATCTTGGAGGTTTTGCAGGTTCCATTCAAAATAGTACCATAAAAAATGTACATGTAAAATCAGGAAATATAGAAAATGTTGCATCTATAAACACGATAAGCTCTACAGGAGGATTTGCAGGAAGTGTAGATAATGGCACTGTGATAGAAAATTGTTCTTCATCTGCAAGTGTTACTTCAGAAAAAAATGTAGGTGGAATGATAGGTGTAAATCAAAATGCAACGATTCAAAATTGCTATGCCAATGGAAAGGTAAATGCACCAATAAATTGTGGAGGATTTATTGGACTACAGTACATTATGGATTCAAAATACAAAGTTCCACAAAATGTATATTATGATAAAAGCATTAGGGCAAATGCTGTTGGAGGATATGCAGGTTCATCTCATAACTTAAATGCACTACCAGAAAATGAACTAGGAAAAGGAATTGTAGGAGTTTCTGTACCAAAGCAAATCACAATAAAACAAAATGAGAAAAGGAATTATGAAATAGAAACAACTCCACAAACTACTATAATATATTCTATTACATCAAGTGATACTAGTGTTGTAAATTGTACTAACCATCAAATAGAAGGAATAAAAGAAGGAATTGTTACCATAGATGCTAATTTACAAGTAGGAACACAAATTATGAAGTTGCAAGGACAAGTAAAGGTAGAAGGAGTAACAAACCCACCTAGTACACAGTTAACAGAGCGAGAAGTTTTAAATAGATTTGGTTTGTCTAAAAAGGGAGAGTATATAGTAGGATTTGTAGCAGAGAAAGATATTAGTTCTATTAGAACACAGCTTTCTAAGCAAACAGGGGTAACTCTAGTTAGTATAAAAAATGCAAAAGGAGAAGAAGCAAGAAGTGGAATTATTGCAACCAATATGAAAGTAACATTACGTTTTAATGCAAAAGATTATACTTATACAGTTGTTATTAAAGGTGATGTAAATGGAGATGGAAGAATTTTTGCAACAGACTATGTAAAAATTAAAAAACATATCATGGAAACACCTAATTTGCAAGGAGCATATTTGTTAGCAGCAGATGTAAATAATGATAATAAAGTATATGCAACAGACTATGTAAGGATAAGAAATTACATCATGGGGTCAGGTAAAATTGAGCAAACATGGAATAAAATATAAGAAAGAAAAAGCTAATCAAAAAGGTTAGCTTTTTTGAAGTTTTGTGATATAATCTAAATGAAAAGGTGGAAAAAACAATGGAACAGAAAATAAAGAATTTATTACAATTTTATTTATTAGCCACAGAATTGAAAAATAAAATCAGAAGTGGTTGGAAAGTATGGAATATTGAAAGAGAACGAATAGAGAGTATTGCAGAACATATTTATGGTGTGTGCATTTTAGCAATTTCTATCGATTCTCAGTTTGAGTTAGGTATTGACTTATATAAAGTAGTAATGATGTTAGTATTACATGAAATAGAGGAAATTAAAATAGGTGATTTAACACCATTTGATAAACAAACAAAAGAAGAAAGAAGAACCTTAGGTAAACAAGCAGTAGAAGAAGTATTAGGTATACTAGATAAAAAAGTAGAATATATAGAACTGATAGAAGAGTTTGAAGAAATGCAAACTAAGGAGTCACTTTTTGCTAAAATGTGTGACAAGTTAGAAGCAGATATTCAAAGTAAGATATATTGTGAAGAAGGATGCATGGATATACAAAAAGCAGAAAATCAGTATCTTTTAAAAGACACAAGAATTCAAAAATTATTAGAAGAGGGTGCAAAGTCTATTTCAGATTTGTTTGTAGAAAATGATAGACCAATTTTTACAGAAAAAGTTTTTGAAAATATAGCAGATTATGTGAAAAATAATGAATTATTAGAGTTAAGAAAAGAGAATTAATATATGATTGAAATTTGCAATATAATGTGATATAGTATGTATGCAATAGAAATTCCAAAAAATGGAATAGGAATAAGGGAAACTATAAAAAAAGAAAGGTAAGAAATGATGTATTTTGATAACAGATATTTATATATTTTTTTAGTAATTATTGTTGCTATGAATTTAGCAGGTGGAGGATTTGATTTATTAAGTTTATTACTAACTATACCAGGTGTTCTAATCGCTATTACTTTTCATGAGTTTGCACATGGATTTGCAGCTGATAGATTAGGGGATGATACACCAAGAAACCAAGGAAGACTAAGCTTAAATCCTTTGTCACACTTAGATCCTATAGGTGTTGTCATGCTAATATTTGCACATATTGGATGGGGAAAACCAGTTCAAATTAATCCCAACAACTTTAATAGGAAAATATCAGCACGTACAGGAGAAGCAATAGTATCATTTGCAGGACCTTTAATGAACTTCATTTTAGCATTTGTATTTGCCATTATTTTCTATGCACTTCAAACTCTTGCTACTAGTTTTGCACTTACTACACAAGCAGGGATAATTATTATGACTATGATACAATGCACAGTGCTAGTAAATGTAGGATTAGGGGTATTTAATTTAATACCATTACCACCATTAGATGGTTCTAAAATATTAATGGCATTTTTACCATATAACGCAAAAAGATGGTTTGAAGACCATACACAGTTATTCTATATCATCTTTTTAGTCATTTGGATAACACCAATTTCAGGAATGATTATTTCACCAGTAATCGAAGCGATAACAGGTGGAATTGATGGAATAGTAAGCAGTTTATTTGGATTATTTGGCTAGTGTCAGGTTAATCTACGTCCCTAAAGTGACAAAGCGAGCATCAAACTAATTGTTGTATTCTTTGACTACGCAAAGTCTACAACAATAGTTTATGCATATTCAGAAACTCGCTGTTTCTGCCACTGGCAGCGCTCGTTTCTTCATCAGGTAGGGGACACACCTTGAATGTGAGAAAAGGAGAAATATAAAAAGTAAGAATGAAAGAAGATACATATATACTAGGAATTGAATCAAGTTGTGATGAGACTTCAGCTTCTATTGTTAAAAATGGAAGAGAAGTTCTTTCTAATGTCATCAATTCACAAATAAAAATACATGAACAATTTGGAGGAGTAGTGCCAGAAATAGCTTCTAGAAATCATATTGAGGCTATTTCAAATGTAGTAAGTACTGCTTTAAAAGAAGCTAATATAGAAATGGATAGAATTGATGGAATTGCATGCACCTATGGACCAGGCTTAGTGGGGGCTTTATTAGTAGGGGTTTCATATAGCAAAGCATTGAGCTATGCATTAAATAAACCTTTGATAGGAACAAACCATATTCATGGGCATATTGCAGCAAACTATATTACACATCCTGAATTAGAACCACCATTTTTATGTTTAATTATTTCAGGTGGACATACTCATTTAGTACATGTCAAGAGTTATACAGAATTTGAAATATTAGGAAAAACAAGAGATGATGCAGTAGGAGAAGCTTTTGATAAAGTGGCTAGAGTAATAGGGCTTGGATATCCTGGGGGACCAAAAGTGGATAAATTAGCGAAAGAAGGAAAGCCAACTATAGAACTTCCTAAAACACATTTTGATAATTTGGATTTTAGTTTTAGTGGAATTAAAACAGCAGTGATTAACTTACATCATAAAACACCAGACTTAAATAAAGCGGATTTGTGTGCTAGCTTTGAAAAAGTAGTAACAGAGGAATTAATAGATAATACCTTAAAAGCAGCTAAACAGCTAAAAATTAAAGAAATTGCTTTAGCAGGAGGTGTATCAGCCAATTCCTATATTAGAGAGCAATTTATTAATCTAGAAAAACAAGGATACCAGATTTTTTATCCAGAACCAGTTTTATGTACCGATAATGCTGCAATGATAGCTTCCGCTGGATATTATCAATATTTAGCAGGAACAAGGTCAGATTTAGACTTAAATGCAGTACCGAATTTAACATTGTAATGTGTCAGGTTGGGGACGTTCCTTTTCCTGACAAGAATGTCATGGTGGGGACATACCTTAAAGGTAATAAGAAGAAGGAGTGTCCCAAAACTGACAAAAGTGTCAGGAAAAGGAACGTCCCCAAACTGACAGAAAGGAAAAATATGGCAATATATACTATCGCGGATTTGCACCTAGCCTTTAGTGAAGACAAGCCAATGAACATATTTGGTGAAAATTGGGAGGGGCATACTGAAAAAATAAAGAAAAATTGGATAGCAAAAGTGAAACCTGAAGATACAGTGGTATTGCCAGGTGATTTTTCATGGGCAATGTATTTGGAAAATACTTATCAAGATTTTGCTTATTTAAACAGCCTTCCAGGAAAAAAGCTACTATTAAAAGGAAATCATGATTATTGGTGGACAACAGTAACCAATATGAAAAAGTATTTAACCGAGAACAAATTTGCAAATATTGATTTCATCTATAATAATAGCCATTTGGTAGAAAATAAGATTTTAACAGGGACTAGAGGATGGAATTTAGCAGATACAGAAAATAGCACAAAAATGATGAATAGAGAAGGTATTAGACTAAAATTAGCAATTGAAGATGGGATTCAAAAATATGGAGAAGATAAAGAGATTATTGTATTTATGCATTATCCTCCAGTTACGCCTAATAGTATTTATAATCATCAATTTCTAGATTTTGTTCATATTATGAAAGAGTATCAGGTCAAAAGGTGCTATTATGCACATTTACATGGAAAATCTCATCAAGATGCTATTGAAGGGGATTATGAAGGAATTACATTTAAGTTAGTTAGTAGTGATTACTTGAAATTTGATTTATGTAAATTGTAAGAACAGAAACTTGAAAAAAAGAATAAAAAATGATATAATAAGTATATCATTTTTTTATTGGGAGGAACAACTATGTATCAATTTGAATTGCTTATTTCTGCACAACGGGCCTATGAAAAAATCTGCAAAACATTAACACGCAACAAGAAGAGACTAAAAAGTATTATAGAGCAAATAGAGCAAATGGGAGAAAGCTATGAGGGAATGGAAAAAGTCCGCGAAAAAATGAACCAGTTAGGAATATATTGCGAGAGCGTAAATGGTTTGATGGATGAACTAGGATATGTGCCTATTATTATTGAGGAGAAAGATAGTACAGAATATGCCAAGCATCTAATAAGCTTAGCGCAACTTACTCAAAAAGCGGATCAGATGAAACAAGTTATTGTTTTAGGCGAATACAGCAAGAAGCGAATGTTTGACATTGTAGAAAGAATGCTGGATTTGGCACAAGGACATGAGGACAAAGATTTTATCATTTGGTCTCATGAATTAGCTGTTATAAAAAACGCAAGGGAGCAACATTGGGTAACATGGCAAGCAAAATTGAATGAAGGAAATGAGGCTATTGCGAAAGTGGAACAACTTATCAAAGCTATTGATACAAGTAATAACTGAAGGAGAAAAAACTCGAATCAGAAAAGGTGGAATTCCACCTT
>JAAWNJ010000038.1 GCA_022798895.1 Clostridia bacterium
TGGTCTTTTTCTTACAGCTTCTAATCCTTCTAATACTTGGATTTGGTCTGCTTTGTACTCGTGTTCAAATTTTTCCATTTGTTAAAACCTCCGTGTTTTCTTATCACATCTTATCACTAAACTATCTCTTTTTGCAAGTCTCTTTAAAATAGTTCTTCTTTTTCCTTTACTAGAATATCTTTCAGCTTATCTTGCAAATCTGGTAAACTCTCTTTAATTGTTCCCCATAATACAGATAAATCAACATTTTCGTAATCATGAACTATTCTGTTTCTCATTCCTTTTATACTATTCCATGGTATATCTGCATACTTTTTTATTGTCTCTTCTGTAATTTCTTTCGTAATCTCGCCTATTTGAGAAACAGTGAAAGCACAAGCTGTTATCGTCTTTTTATCATCTAAAAACTCTCTTGCATTTAGCCCATTAATATATTCCTTTACATCATCTATATAAGTAATAATTTTTTGAATAATAATTCTATCTTTACCTTTCATAAATTATCACTCCTTCTTTTAATATGTCATTATATAAACTACTATCTTTTTGAATTTCTGAAATCTCAAAAAGGTCTATATTTTTTTCTAAATTTTGTACTAATTCTTCTAATAATCCATAAAAATTTATATTTAATAATTTTCCTTCACTATCAATAACAATATCTATATCACTCTTAGCATTAGGAGTATTTTTCGCATAAGAACCAAACAATATCGCTCTTTTTACAGCAAATTGTTTTAATATTGTTTGTAATATATCTTTCAACTCCTCTATGGTATAAATCTTTTCGGACATCTTATCACCATCTCCTTTTATCAACTCATATCGTTATTATCCATAAAAACTTCTTCATCCTTAAAGAAACCTATTATTGTATTTATTATAACTTCTGCTACTAACACACTATAAATTATTATCTCTAATATTCCTACTACATTCATAGATACTAACATATTTCGTTCTTCTTCATTTATTTGTTTGGTTAATATAGGAAAGGTAACAACTAAAAAAGCACATATCACAAGCAAATAAATTATAATAAATATAATTCTTTTTGTATTTGTCGTTTTTCGTTTCTTTCGATTTATTATTTTCCATCTAATAAGGCCACATAGACAAGTAACAATAAGTATTCTCCATATATCCCATTCAAAAAATAAATATTTCTCTGTGTCCAAAAACATTCTTTTCTCCTTACTTAAATTGCTTTAATAAATTTTACCACTTTTCACCAAAAATAACTTGCTATTCTCCACTTCCATTTTGTCTGTACAAGTAATAATCACTTGTGTTTCTTGTATATATTGCAAAAAGCTCTTTCTTCTTTTCTCATCTAATTCAGACATAAAATCATCTAATAGTAAGATAGGAAACTCCCCTACTTCTTGCTCAATAACATAGAGTTCTGCTATTTTTAGTGTCAATATTGCTGTCCTATTCTGTCCTTGAGAACCATAAATTCCAATTTCTTTATCATTAATAAATACTTGGAAATCGTCTCTATGAATACCTTTTGTTGTAAAGCCTTTGATAATGTCTAATTTCCTTCTTTGTTTTAATAATTCTATATATTTTTCCTTTTGGTCACATTCAGTTACATAATTTAGAGTTAATATTTCATTATTTTCTGTTATCTTTGGGTGAATTTTTGCCACTTTTTCTTTTATTTTCTCTATAAATTCTTTTCTATAACTACATATTATCTCTGCATATTCGGCTAATTTCTCATCCCAAATTTCTAACATTTCTTCTGATTTATGTTCTTCTTGTATTTGTCTTAAATATTGATTTCGTTGCTCTAAAGTTTTCAAATAATTGTTTAAATTATGCACGTAATTTGGTCTAAGCTGTCCTATCATCATATCTAAAAAACGACGTCTTTCTGCCGGACCATTTTTTAGTATTTGAATATCATCTGGAGTAAAAATAACTAAATTCAAATTTCCCATTAGCTCACTTAACTTTTTTATTTTTACCCCATTTACTTCTATTTGCTTTTTAGAAGCTATCTGTATCTTTATTTTTCCATCTCTATCTGATTTTTGATACCAAATTCCTACTTCTAAAAAATCTTTTTGCAATTCTATCATTTCCTTTTCTTTAGAAGTACGAAAGGATTTTCCAAAGCCACCTAGAAAAACAGCTTCTAATATATTCGTTTTTCCTTGTGCATTATCCCCATAAAAAATATTAATATGTGGATTTAAAGTTATTTCTTGTTCTTCATAATTACGAAAATTTCTTAAATTAATTTGATTTATGTACATCTTCTTTTTAATTTTGAAAAGAATTAGTATATTGCGAGGCATACAAGCTAAAAATCTATGAGGCATGCTTTTGCACGTTGATTAGATTTTTAGCGATGTGTAACGAAGCAAGATGCTGATTATCTTCAAAATTACTCCTTCATTCTAATTGGCAATACCATATAAATATAATCTCCATTTTCTTCTGTTGGTCTAACAATACATGGTGAAATACTGGTACCAAAATCAATGAAAACTTCTGGATCATCAATGGCACGTAAAGCATCTAAGAAATACTTTGGATTAAATCCTGCCTCTAAGTTTTGTCCTTCTGTTTCCACAAACATTTCCTCTTTTGCATCTCCTGTTTGGTTTGTACAAGAAATGGTCACTTTTCCTATCTCTACATTTACTTTAACAGGATATTTCTTCTCTTTTTCTATACTAGATGCTGAAATTAAACTTACCCTCTCAAAGCAATTTTGAAGTGAATTTTTATCCACTCTAATTCTTGTTTCCCAGTTTTCAGGAATAACACTTGCATAATTCAAAAATTCTCCATCTAATAAACGAGTAACAATTTTACAATTTTCCATTTCAAATAAGGCTTGATTTTTAGCTACCCCTATTTTAATCACATCAAAAGAATCTGTTAAAATTTTGTTAATTTCATTTAATGTTCTTCCTGGAATAACAGCCGAAAAATCATTTACCTCTGTTTCCAAATATCTACTCTTCCAAGCAAGTCTAAATCCATCTACTGCCACTACATTTAATTTGTTATTCTTTATTTCAAATAAACATCCTGTAAAAATTGGCCTATTTTCCTCTGTACTAACTGCAAAGATTGTTTTTCTAACCATCTCTTTTAGACTATTTTGTTCCATTTGAATAGAATTTTCTATATCTATTTTCGGAAGTTCTGGAAATTCTTCTGGGTTCATAGTTGCTAATTTATATAAAGATCCTTCACATTCAATTACTAATAAATTATTTTCATTAATAGTAATATGAATTTCACTATCTGGTAATCTACGAATAATTTCACTAAACATAATAGCATTTACTACTGTAGCTCCTTGTTCTTGTACTTCACATTCCATAATGTATTCTATTCCTATTTCTAAATCATAAGTAGTAAATTTTATTTGATTATTATTTGTTTGAATTAAGATTCCTTCTAATATAGGCATTGGTGTTTTAGAAGCAACCGCTTTTGTTACGGAATTAATAGCTTTAAGGATTATATCCTTGTCACAAACAATTTTCATTTTAGTTTCGTCTCCTTTTCTTAGTTCTAGTAAAGAATATGCAAATACTCTTTGCGTAGAAATGAGTTATACGAACGTTACAAAATATTAAAAACTTAGCTTTTTAGATTTTGTTAGTCCGTTTTTTATATATTAAATAAATATAATTAGTAGTAGTAATAGTAGATGTTGTGGATTTTGTGGAAAAGTACTTCAAATCCTTTTATCCGTAATAAAATTTTTGGTGATAAATTTGTGGATAACTTAAAAAGTTATTTACAGTTTCCTTTTTTCTTTGTGGAAAAGAGTTTATCAACATGTTATCAACAAGAAATTCACAAGTAGTTGTGGATATTCTATGTAAGGCTTCCGTAAGAAAAGATTGATTTTGATTTCTCAAACATTTTTTTTACAAAACACAAATTTCAAAAAATCTTTCTTTCCTTAGACCTAATTATTATTGTTAGAAAAGAGTGAGTTTTTCACAGTTTCCACAATCAATTTTGTATTAGAATTTTCTTTGATTTCTTTTTCTATTTTATCACAAGCATGCATTACTGTTGAATGATCTCTTTTTCCAAAAGCTTGTCCTATCTTAGGAAAAGAAACTTGTGCCACATTTTTACAAAGATACATAGCAACTTGCCTTGGAAAGACAACATCTACTGACCTTCTAGAACCTTTCAAGTCATCTAAAGTAACATCAAAATATTTAGAAACGACTTCTTGAATATATTCAATAGAAAGAACTCTATTTTTATTTGATACCACATCTGCAATTGCATCCTCTGATAAAGCAATACTAAATGGCTGATTTTTTAATTTTGATTTAGCTACTAATGTATTTAAAACACCTTCTAGTTCTCTAATATTAGTATCTATTTTTGTTGCAATATTAGATAAAATTTCATTATCAATAATCAAGCCATCTAATTGTGCTTTCTTTTGTAAAATGGCCATACGAGTTTCATAATCAGGGTTTGAAATGTCTGCAATCAATCCCCATTCAAAACGAGTTCTCAAACGGTCTTCTAATGGCTGAATATCTCTTGGAGGTCTATCACTAGAAAGAATGATTTGCTTTCCCGCTTGATGTAATTCATTAAATGTATGAAAGAATTCTTCTTGATTGCTTTTTCTACCAGCTAAAAATTGAATATCGTCAATTAACAAAACATCGGTATTACGATATTTTTCACGAAAGTTTTCCATCTTCCCTTCTTTAATACCAGTAATTAAGTTGTTATTAAATTGTTCTGAGGTAACATATAGAATGCTGGCATTTCTATTTTGTTTTAAAATTTCATTTCCAATAGAATGCATTAAGTGGGTTTTACCAAGACCTACTCCTCCATATAAAAATAAAGGATTATATGCAGTTCCTGGGGCTTCTGAGACTGCAAGTGCCGCTGCATGTGCAAAGCGGTTATTCTCCCCTACAACGAAATTATCAAATGTATATTTTGGATTTAAGTTAGATTTATTATATAAAAGACCCATTGGACGACTTTGCATGTTGTTTGCATTAGTACTATTTTGCATTTCAGAATTTGGGTCTGTAGCATGACAAGTAATTAATATTGTATAATTAATATTGGTTAAAAATGCAAAAGTGCTTTGAATCAATGGAAGATATCTCCCCTCTATCATATTTTTGTGTACATCAGAAGCAACATATAAAGTGATAGTTGTATTTTCCATAGAATCAATTTGAATTGGTTGTATCCATGTTGTATAAGCTATAGGAGTAAGTTCAGGTATTAATAATTCTTTTGCTTTAGTAAGTAGTTCATTCATTTCTGCTCTTTGCATTTTCTTCATCCTTCCAGTAAATTATTTGAGTTCTACGTCAAGTGCTGAATAGCACTTGACGTAGAAATCAATTATGCGAGACATTACAAAATCTTAAGGCTTTGCTTTTAGATTTTGTTAGTCCGTATATGTAAGTTATTTTTGAAATGATTATGTTTAGTTATCCACAAAGTTATCCACAGTTGTGCATAAGTAAACTTCGATAATCCTTTAAAAATAAACCAAAAATCAAAAAAATTGACATAATCTTTTGAATTAAAATGTTCTAATGTGGGAAAATTGCTCAAAAGCCGATTTCCCTATACTTGTATATCATATCAAAAACATAATCTATTCGTCAATACTATTAAAAAATTTCTTTTGAAAATATTGACATAATTATATTTGTAGGTGTATAATGGTAAAGCTTATATAAAGGTGAATTGTTTTGCAAGCGCAAAATAAAATAGAAAGACTAATTGCAAAGTAGGAGGTGCTAAAATGAAAAGAACATACCAACCAAAAAAGAGACAAGAACAAAAAGAACATGGATTTATGAAAAGAATGCAAACTAAATCTGGAAGAAATGTACTAAAAGCAAGACGTGCAAAAGGTAGAAAAAAATTAAGTGCTTAAAACATAGGGGGTCACGCAACATAAGATGTGACCTTTTTTGAGTTCTAGGAAAGTGCTGTATAGCACTTGACATAGAACTCAATTATGCGAGATGCTACAACTTCTTAAAGCAATGCTTTTAGAAGTTGTTAGTCCGCATTTTTGTGACGATTGAATTGAGTGATTTAAATGAGAAAAATGAAAACATTAAAAAAGAATTATGAATTTCAAAATGTTTTAAATAGAGGAAAATTTTATATAGGAAGACAAGTTACAATTTATATTATGCCAAGTAGGGAAAAGACAAATTATATTGGAATTGCTATTTCTAGTAAAGCATATCATGCTGTAAAAAGAAATGCAATAAAAAGAAAGATTAGGGAGAGCTATCGCTTATTGGCAAAAGAGTTAAAACAAGGATATCACATTGTTTTTCTATGGAATAAAAAAGTACCAATAGAACAACTTGATTTTCATGTTATTAGCCAAGATATGAAATCTATTTTTTCTAAGGCAGGAATGTTATCATGAAAAAAGTTTGTATTTGGTTATTAAAAGGATATCAAAAAAAAATTTCACCATTTTTTCAAGTAAGGGGAGTGCATTGTAAATTCTATCCAAGCTGTTCAGAATATATGGTACAAGCGATACAAAAGTATGGATGTATCAAAGGAATTTGGCTAGGGATAAAGCGATTATTAAGATGCCATCCTTTTGCAAAAGGTGGGTATGACCCATTAAATTAGAATAGGCTAGGAGGACTTTATGGGATTTATTTCAGAATTGTTTGGTTACATATTAAATTGGTTATATGGGCTTGTAAGTAATTATGGGCTTGCTATTATTATTTTCTCTATATTATTAAGAGTGATATTAATACCAATTACGATTAAACAGCAAAAATCTATGAAGAAATCTGCAAAACTTCAAGAGAAGATGGCAGAAATTCAAAAGAAATATAAAAATAATCCAGAAAAATTAAACCAAGAAACAATTGAATTGTATAAAAGTGAAAAGATGAGTCCATTTAGTGGATGTTTAACTTCTATTCTTCAATTGGTCATTATTTTATCTGTATTTTGGCTTGTTAGCCAACCACTTACTTATATGAAACGTATTGACCCACAAATTATTGAGAAATATACAAATGAAATGAAGGAAAGTGAGTTTAATCCTAATAATAGCTATGTTCAAATTAGTGTATTAGATTATGCACAAACCAAATACCAAGAAATAGAAGAACAATTAAAGCAAGAAAATGTAGAGAATAGGGAAGAATTAGAAGCAAAAAGAGATGACTATAATCAATTAAGATTAAATATGGAATTTTTAGGGATTGATTTAAGTAAAGTTCCAACACAAAGCTTAAATGATTGGAGAGTATATATTATTCCTGGATTATATGTTATTACATCCTTTATTTCTATTCGATTAACAACTATGACACAAACGAAAAAGAAGAAGAAAAAAGAAGAAATTATAATGGAAAATGGGGAAGTAAAAGAAGAACCAGATCCAATGGAACAAATGCAGGCAATGAACAAAAGCATGACTTATATGATGCCAATTATGTCAGTTATGATTGCAGTTATTGCACCACTTGGTCTTGCTTTATATTGGCTTATGAGCAATATTTTAATGATTATAGAAAGATTAGTAATTAATAAAATTATGGAAAGCAAAGAAGAGAAGGACGAGGAGGAGAAGGCAAATGGCTAAAACAATTATTGCAGAAGGAAGAACTTCTACGGAAGCAATAGAAAGAGGCTTAAATGAGTTAGGGGTTTCTAAAGAAGCAGTAGAAATCAAAGTATTAGAAAGTGATGATAAAAGAAGCTTTTTTAGCATTTTAGCACCTAGAGTTGTGAAAGTAGAAATGACATTAAAAGAAGGTGCTGAACTAAAGAAAGTAGATAACCATAAAAATCATAAACAAGAAAATCGTCAAAAATCAGCGAAAGAAGAATATAAGCCACATGTAGAAAAGCAAAAGGTACATTTAAAACCAGAAGAATTAGAGAAAGCAACAAAGAATTTAACAGAATTTTTAGATGATTTTGTTACAAAAGTATCTGATATGCAATACACTATTCATTCTGATGAAAACTATATTTATGTAGAAATGAAAGGTGAAAATTCTGGGACATTTATTGGTTACAGAGGGGAGACATTAAATGCAATGCAAACAATATTAACAAGTGTTGCCAATAAGCATTTAGCAACAAAAGCTCATATTGTATTAGATATTGCAGGATATCGTGAGAAAAGACAAAAAGCATTAGAAGAATTAGCTGATAAACTTTCAAAAACAGTGATTAGAACAGGAAAACAACTTACTTTAGAACCAATGTCTGCTTATGAAAGAAAAGTAATTCATAATCGCTTACAAGCAAGTGAACAAGTAAGAACATATAGTGTTGGTGAAGAACCATATAGAAAAGTAGTAATTAGTAAAAAGTAAATATCAAAATGCAAAAGCATAACTATTTTGTAAGGCGCTTTTCACCATAAAGTGGTGAAAATTCCTACAATATAGAAAATCGGAAGTCAAAGTTCGGATTTTAGCTAAATAATAGGCTATTTCTAACTTTGACTATTTTTATTAGAGTATTTTATAGTTAATTGCTTGAATAGTATATGTTTTCTTGTTTTTCAAATGCCAGAGGTAGCCAGAAGATTCAAAGAAGTACAGCAACTTGGTACCTTTCAAAACTGCAAAAACAAGTACTATTCAAGTATAAAAATGATAAAAATAAGTAACTAAAAATTAAAAAGCGCAAAGTTTAGAAAGGAGTTAGAAATGTCAACAATAGCAGCAATTGCAACAGCAACCACCAATGGAGGAATTGGGATTATTCGTATGAGTGGAAAAGAGTGCTTTACTATATTAGAAAAAATATTTAAGCCAAGAAATCCACAAAAAATAGAAGAGATTGCAGGATATACCATGAAATATGGTTATATTATTAGTCAAGAAACCAAAGAGAATATTGATGAAGTAATTGTTTCGTATTTTAAAAGTCCAAAAAGTTATACAACAGAAGATATGTGTGAAATTAATTCACATGGAGGAATTGTGATAGAGCAAGAAATTTTAAAACAGTGCTTAGCTGCTGGTGCAGAACTTGCAGAGCCAGGAGAATTTACGAAAAGGGCATTTTTAAATGGTAGAATTGATTTGTCACAAGCAGAAGGTGTAATTGATTTAATTAATAGTAAAACTTCTGGAGAAGCAAAAGCATCTTTTGAACAATTACAAGGAGAATTATCTAAAAGAATTCAAGAAATTCGTAAATTACAGTTAGATATTATAGCTGATATAGAAGCATCTATTGACTACCCTGAATATGATGAGGTAGGGGAAGTAACTGTGCAGAAAATGAAAAAGGCTTTGATTGGTATAAAAGAGAAGCTAATAAAATTAGAAGATAGCTATAGTAATGGAAAGATTTTAAAAGAGGGAATTAAAACTGTTATTGTGGGAAAACCAAATGCAGGAAAATCTTCTCTTTTAAATGCGATTTTAAATGAAGAAAGAGCAATTGTTAGTAATATTGAGGGAACAACTAGAGATACGATTGAAGAATTTGTCACAATTCATGGAATTCCTTTAAAATTAATTGATACAGCAGGGATTAGAAATGCAAAAGATGAGGTGGAAGAAATAGGCGTTCAAAAAGCCCTCAGATTAATAAAAGAAGCAGATTTAATAATAGATATCATTGACAACACAAAAACGCTAGAAGACGAAGATAAAGAGATTTTGAACATGTTGACAGAAAAAGTTGCTATAATTACATTGAACAAAATAGATGAAGGTGATGTTCATTTAGAAAATAGTAAAGAGATAAAAGAAATACAAAAACCAATTATTAAAATTTCAGCAAGAACAAAAGAAGGAATAGAGGAACTATATCAAAAGATTATAGAGATGTTTCAGCTAAAAGAAATAGAAGTGGGACAGGGAAGTATTGTAACAAATATAAGACATAAAAATCAAATACATAAGGCAATAGAAGCTATCAAAGAAGCAGAAAAAATACTAGAACAAGGATTACCAGTAGACTTAATTTCAGTTCCAATCAAACTATCCTTAGAGGAATTAAGTGCTATTACAGGAGAGAATGTTTCAGAAGATATTATTTCGGAAATATTTTCAAAGTTTTGTTTAGGTAAGTGAGAAGTGTAAATAAAAATTAACCAACTGTTTCGACAAACAGTATTTCCTGTTTCATAAAAAACGAGAAAAAGTTTTGTCGAAACATCAAAAAAATAAAAGTTGTATAAAATGAAGGGGAAGGAAACAGAAAATGAAATATGATGCAGGAAAATATGATGTAGCAGTAATTGGAGCAGGGCATGCAGGCTGTGAAGCAGCCTTAGCAACTGCAAGATTAGGACTTCGCACATTACTTTTCTCTATTAGCTTAGAGGCTGTTGCGAATATGCCATGCAATCCGCATATTGGAGGTAGTTCTAAAGGGCATCTTGTTATGGAAATAGACTGTCTTGGTGGAGAAATGGGAAAGAATATAGATAAAACATATACCCAATTAAGGATGTTAAATACTTCAAAAGGACCAGCTGTATATTCTTTAAGAGCACAGGCTGATAGAAAAAGATATCAAATGGAAATGAAGCATACCTTAGAAAAACAAGAAAATCTTTATTTAAAACAGGCAGAAATAGTTGATATAGGGGTAGAGGATGGAAAAGTAAAATATGTGGAAACCAATATTGGTGCAGTATATCAAGTAGATAATGTGATATTAGCAACAGGGACCTATTTAAAGGGAAAGATATATATAGGAGAGGTTTCTTATGAAAGTGGACCAGATGGTGTGTTTCCAGCCAACAAGTTATCTGATATGCTTACTCAAATGGGAATAGAACTTGTAAGATTTAAAACAGGAACGCCAGCTAGAATTAATAAAAATTCAATTGATTTTTCAAAAATGGAAATACAAAATGGAGACGAACATCCAACTGCATTTTCTTTTGAAGATACTATAACAGAAGGGGAAGAACAATTACCTTGTTATTTAACCTATACAACAGCAAAAACGCATGAAATCATTAGGGAGAACCTACACCGTTCACCTTTATATGCAGGGGAAATCAAAGGAACTGGACCAAGATATTGTCCTTCGATTGAAGATAAAGTAGTACGTTTTGCAGATAAAGAAAGACACCAAATATTTGTAGAACCAATTGGAAGAGATACAGATGAAATGTATATACAAGGAATGAGCTCTTCTCTTCCAGAAGATGTACAAATTGCTATGTATCGTACTATACCAGGTTTAGAGAATGCAGAGTTCACAAGACCAGCTTATGCAATTGAATATGATTGTATTGATCCATCAGAATTAAAGTTATCGTTGGAGCATAAGAAAATAGGTGGAATGTTTTTTGCTGGGCAAATCAATGGAACATCAGGTTATGAGGAAGCTGCAGCACAGGGAATTATAGCGGGAATTAATGTCGCACAAAAAACAAAGGGAAAAGAGCCTGTTATTTTAGACCGTTCAACAGCATATATAGGAGTATTAATAGATGATATTGTGACAAAAGGAACGAATGAGCCATATAGGATGATGACCTCAAGAGCGGAATATAGGTTATTATTAAGACAAGATAATAGTGATTTAAGATTAACGCAAATTGGTTATGAAGTTGGTCTTATTTCTGAAGAACGATATCAAAAATTCTTAATAAAAAAAGAAGCGATTGAAAAGGAAGTAGAAAGATTAGAAAATACTGTTGTCAAACCAACAGTAAAAGTAAATGAGTTTCTTAGAAAGTATCAATCTTCTCCTTTAACAACTGGTGCAAAACTAGCAGAATTACTAAGAAGAACAGAACTAAAGTATGAAGATTTAAAAGAAATTGATGAGCAAAGAGAAGAATTGCCTAAAGAGGTTGCAGAAGAAGTAGAAATACAAGTAAAGTATAAAGGGTATATTAAATTACAGGAGCAACAAGTAGAAAAGTTTAAAAAATTGGAAAGAAAATTATTGCCACAGGATATTGATTATACAGAAATAAAAGGGTTAAGATTGGAAGCAAGACAAAAGTTGAATAAAATAAAGCCAAATTCTGTAGGACAAGCTTCTAGAATATCAGGTGTTTCACCAGCAGATATCTCAGTGTTATTAATCTATTTAGAACAACAAAAAGCCTAAAAGGAGGAAGAAACGTGGAAGAAAAGCAGTTTAAAGAAGAACTAACTAAAAGAGCAATGCAATTTGGAGTTAACTTATTAGAAGAACAACAAAATCAATTTTATCAATATATGCAGTTATTATTAGAATGGAATGAGAAAATGAATTTGACAGCTATTACTGAACCACAAGAAATACTAACAAAACATTTTATAGATAGTATTAGTGTAGTACCATATATAAAAGAAGGAGATAAAATCTTAGATATTGGAACAGGTGCAGGATTTCCAGGAATTCCACTTAAAATTGTATTACCACAAAATTCGTTTACTTTATTAGATTCTTTAAATAAGAGAATCCACTTTTTGCAAGAAGTAGTAGAGCAGTTAAAATTAGAAAACATAGAAGCAGTTCATGGAAGGGCAGAAGAATTTTGTAAGGAAGACAGAAGAGAAGGATATCATATAGTAGTTTCTAGAGCTGTTGCTAAGCTGAATGTTTTATTGGAATATATGCTACCATTTACAAAGGTAGGGGGGAAATGCATTTGTATGAAGGCATTGGAGATAGAAGAAGAATTAGAAGATGCTAAAAAAGCAATAGAAATTTTAGGGGGAACAATAGAGAAGGTAGAAGAAATTACATTAGAGGATACAGATATTACAAGAAAATTAGTGATAGTGAAGAAGATAAAAGAAACACCTAAAAAATATCCAAGAAAAGCTGGGACACCTAGTAAAGAGCCAATTATATAATTTAATAAAAAATAGAAAGTTCAATCTTAGAATAATATAAGTGCAGTTTGCGCAAGACGAGCCTGCGAGTGCTTGTTGATATCTTCTGATATTTGTACTTTTGTACATAAGAAGACATCAACAGTAAAAACAAACGTTATTATTCTAAGACTGGACTTTTATATATTTTTTTAGAAAATTCATTGACATATTTGCAATATTTTTATATCATTAATATGTTATATTTTTGAAGAAAATGTATATAAAATAAAGATAAAGAAGAAAAAAGGAAATTGATGAAATACTAGAGCGACAAGAGATGTATCAAAAATACGACAAGTTTACATAAAACGAAGAAAGGAGAAAGAGAGAGTGGGAAAAATTATTGCAATAGCAAATCAAAAAGGTGGAGTAGGAAAAACGACAACAGCTATTAATTTCAGTACTTTACTAGCTAAAAGAGGAAAAAAGGTCTTATTAATAGATGCAGATCCACAAGGAAATGCGACTAGTGGAATTGGAATGGATAAAAATGTAGAATTTTCTGTATATGATTTAATTATCAATGATGAAATTGAACCAAAAGATACCATTCAAAAAACGGAAATTAAAAATTTATCTATTTGTCCATCTAATATTAATCTTGCAGGAGCAGAGGTAGAACTTGTTTCTATGATGTCTAGAGAATATAGAATGAAAGAAAAACTAGATATCATAAAAGAAAAATATGATTATATTGTCATAGACTGTCCTCCTTCATTAGGATTAATTACTTTAAATTCTTTTACAGCAGCCGATAGTGTACTAATTCCAGTACAGTGCGAATATTACGCACTAGAAGGATTAGGTCAACTATTAAATACAGTACAATTAGTGCAAAAACATCTAAACAAGACATTTGAAATCGAAGGTGCTCTACTTACTATGTATGATGTAAGAACTAATTTATCAAATCAAGTTGTAAAAGAAGTTACTAAATATTTTGGAGAGAAAGTGTATAAAACAGTTATTCCAAGGAATATCAAGTTAAGTGAAGCACCAAGCTATGGAATGCCAATCTCAGTTTATGATGCAAGGTCAAAGGGTGCTAAGAGTTATGATAAATTTGTAAAAGAGTTTTTAAAGAGTAATGAAGATGAAAATAGCAAGGGAAGACATGCTGTTTAAAGTTAATTTTAAAAGGAGGAATAAAATATGCCACCTAAGAAAACTGGTTTAGGTAAAGGATTAGAAGCACTATTTAGCGAAAATCAATTAACAAAAGAAGAAGAAAAGAAATTAGAAAATGGAGAAGAAATTGTTCAAAGTGTTAAGGTAATAGAAATAGAACCAAATAAAGATCAGCCAAGAAGGAGTTTTCCTACAGAGTCAATCGAAGAACTTGCAAAATCAATTGAGAAATATGGTGTTATTCAACCAATTATTGTAACAAAACAAGATGGATATTATGAAATTGTAGCAGGTGAAAGAAGATGGAGAGCGGCTAAAAAAGCAGGTCTTAAAGAAATGCCATGTATTGTTAGAGAAGATGATAGTCGTACAAATAAAGAAATAGCATTAATTGAAAATATTCAAAGAGAAGACTTAAATCCAATTGATAAGGCAAGAGGATTTAGACAATTGTTAGATGATTATGGTATGACACAACAACAATTGGCTGATACAATAGGATTAAATAGAAGTACTGTTACAAATGTGCTACGTTTATTAAATTTAGATGAGAGGGTTATGCAATTAGCAATAGAAGGTAAAATATCAGAGACACATTGTAGGTCATTACTTGCTTACACAGAACCAGATCAACAATATGAGATGGCACTTAGAATTATTGAAAAAGGTGAAAGTGTAAATGACCTTGAAAAAAGGGTACAAGCAAAAAAGAAAGTACCTAAAAAAGATGAAGCTCGTAGAGAAGCAATTTGTAGAGATATTGAAGATAGCTTCCAAAGCTTTTTTGGAACAAAAGTAAAATTAAATGCAGGAAAAAGAAGTGGGAAGATTATTATTCAGTATTCTACCAATGATGAATTGGAAAGAATTTTAGGGTTGATTAAATAGTGATGTGTTTTAACTAGTTAATTAGAGCAAATTAGCTGTTGACAAACACCCCAAATTTCCAAAAATTCCTATTGACAAACATAGCCTAAATATGTTAATATAAATACTGTTATCGGATTAGGTAACAGTAAGATGCAGAGGTGGTCGAGTTGGTTTATGGCACCAGTCTTGAAAATTGGCGTAGGTTTGTAGCCTACCGTGGGTTCGAATCCCACCCTCT
>JAAWNJ010000039.1 GCA_022798895.1 Clostridia bacterium
TCATCAGGCTTGTTAGTATTACTATATCAATACCAAAGATATCAAAGAGAAAGAGGAAGAGCAATAAGACATGTGGTATTAGAAGGAAAAGATGTAGTAGTTAAAAAGCAAAAACAAAAGTAAAGAGATATTGTTTAAGTATTGAACATAAAGTAGTAGAAAGAGAAAAACCAGAGATGAGTATTCATCTTTTCCAGCCTTATTTCTAAAGAAGTACGAACCACCATTGATTATAGATGCGATACAATATGCAACAGAGTTGTTACCATATATTAAAATACAAGTGGATAATGCTAAATCAGAAGGTAAGATGCAAGCAAGTGGTATGTATTTATTAACAGGCTCTCAAATGTTCAAAATGATGAAAGGGGTATCAGAGACATTAGCAGGAAGAGTTAGCATTTTAAATTTATATGGATTAACGACGAGTGAAATACAGCAAAATAATCAAGAAGCTTTTTTACCTACATTTTCATATATCAAAACAAGAGAAGAGAATCCGCAATTAAGCTTAGAGCAAATTTTTGAACGAATTTATAGAGGCTCATTTCCAGAATTAATAAAAAATAAAAATATGGACTCACAGGAATATTATTCTTCTTATTTACAAACTTATTTAGAAAGAGATATTAGAGACATTATTACTTTAAAGGATGAAACAAAATTCTTGAAGTTTATATCATGTGTTGCTACAAGAACCGCTCAAGAATTAGTCTATGAGGATATTGCAAGAGATGTAGAAGTAGATATTAAAACAGCTAAAGAATGGCTATCTATATTAAGAAGTTCGGGGTTAGTATATTTATTACAGCCATATAGCAATAATAATATTAAAAGAATTATAAAGAGACCAAAAATATATTTTATGGACATTTGTATTATTACAGAGATAGCAATCAAAGAGAAATTGATTTATTATTTATTCAGAATGGAAATGTATATCCAATAGAGATAAAAAAGTCAGCTAATCCAGGAAATGAAGCTATTAAAAATTTTAAAATATTAGAAAAGGTAGACTTAAATATTGGTGAGGGAGGAGTTATTTGTATGGTAGACCATATCATACCAATTAGTGAAAGGAATAACTTAATACCAATACAATGTATTTAAATGTTACAGTAAAAAAAGATTACGGAAATGGGGAAAAGCAGTAAAAAGAAAACAAAGAAAAACTGTTAAGCCAAATGCGTAAAAGAAAGTATAAGCCACAACCAGTAAAAAGAGTACAAATACCAAAAGAAAATGGCAAGAAGAGAAATCTAGGAATACCAACAGTATTTGATAGAATAATACAACAAGCAATGGTGCAAGTATTAAGTCCAATATTTGAAAAACAATTCAGCGATAATAGTTATGGATTTAGACCTAATAGAAGCTGTAATAAAAGCATTGGAATATCTAAATGACGGTTATGAATGGATAGCAGATATAGACCTAGAGAAGTTTTTCGACACAGTTGACCAAGATAGACTAATCAATATCGTAATGAGAACAATAAAAGACGGAGATGTAGTATCATTGATAAGAAAATACCTAAGTGCAGGAGTAATGGACAAAGGAATAGTTAAATCAATAGAAAAAGGAACACCGCAAGGAGGAAACCTAAGTCCATTGTTATCAAATATAATGTTAAATGAACTAGATGAAGAATTGGAAGCACGTGGCTTGCAGTTCGTTCGCTATGCAGATGACTGTATCATAATGGTTAAGAGTGAAAAAGCAGCAAACCGAGTATTGAGTTCAGTAACAAAGTTTATTGAAAGAAAACTAGGGTTAAAAGTAAATGCAGAAAAGAGTAAAGTAACAAGATCGACACAAACAAAATATTTAAGCTTTAGTTTTTGGAAAGATGCAAAAGGAAGATGGAAACCAAAGCCACATATAAAAGCATATCAAAAATTAAAAAGGAAACTAAAAGCAATAACTAAAAGAAATTGGAGCATAAGCCTAGATAATAGGATAAAGCAAATCAATTATTTAGTTAGAGGTTGGGTAAACTACTTTAGAATTGCAAATATGAAAAATGCCATAGAAGAAATAGACAAACATTTAAGGACACAAAATTGAACCGTCCATTGCCGAATGGCACGATGTGGTGGTGTGAGAGGGAATAAATAAAATAATTATTTATTCTCTACTCGATTTGTGATATTATAATAATACCAATGCTAAGTGCATTGCAAATAAATTGGGCATATATGCCTGAAAGGAGTATGGTTATGAAAGAGGTTAAACATCCACATCGGAAATCGACCAAGGAACAGAGATGGAGAAAGAGGGGATATCCCCGACCGAGCCAAAAAGTATGTCGGGCAATCAGAGATTGCCACGACTGCCCATGGAATTGTCGCATATGCATTTTCAATGGGAGTGGCAGAGCTTTCCATCTGTTCTAATTTCATGGCCACCTGCCAAGTTACGTTTTGTAGCTTGGCATTTTTTGTGGACATTTCTTTCCTATTCCCTTGTTTAAAGAACAAGGATTTGATATAATAGCCACTAGAAAGAAGGTGGCGAATATGATATTAAAAATTATTACTTTCAATGTTGCACATGGAAAAGGAATGGATGAGCAAGTAGATATTATAAGACAAGCAAATTTAATCAAAGAATATCAACCAGATATTGTATTTTTACAAGAAATAGACATGTACACAAAAAGAGCAGCAGAAACCAATCAAATTCGTGAATTTAGTAAGCAGTTAAGACTACCTTATTGCTCAATGGAAAGCAATATCACAATAGCAGATGGATATTATGGAGATGGAATTATTAGTAGATTTCCAATTGCATTTTCTACCAACTATTTAATGCCACTAACTGATATTAACCATGAACAAAGAGGAATTTTGTGTAATCAAGTTTCCTTTGGAACTACTAAAATCAACCTATTTTCAGTGCATTTATCTACTTATGCAGATGAAAGAGTATTAGCAGCAAAAGAGATGAACAGAATTCTCAAAAAAATAGATAAAAATGAACTTGTGATAATAGGGGGAGACTTCAATGTAGGAGTTACAAGACTTGGAAAAGGTAGATATATTTTTGAAGAAGCCAAAATCTATGAAGAATATGAAATATTAAAACAAACACTAGAACAATTACCAAATAAAAAAGATACTTGGTTTTCTAAGTTGGGACAGGGATGCATTGATACCATTTTCTATTCAAAAGGAATTAGCTTAAATAAATATGAAACTATTGAAGCCAATGGAGTATCAGACCATAATCCCATTTATGCAGAATTTGACATATAGACAATAGAAGTTAAGGAATATAGAACGAATATTTATTACTGATTTATATAAAAGGAGCGTAAACAATGACAGAAAAAACAAAGATAAAATTTCATGTGTTAGCCGTATTTTGCATTCTCATTTTTTGCTTTGCACTAACACCAGTTACTTTTCAAAATGATACTTATTACAGTATTACGATTGGAAAACATATTTTAGAAACAGGCAATATCGACATGCAAGACCCATTTTCCTGGCATGAGGATTTACCATATACATATCCTCATTGGGGATATGATGTGGCTACTTATTTAGTCTATCAATTAGGAGAGAATATAGGTATTGGAGGGTTTGCAGCGATTTATATAGCAACCATTCTTTTAGCAATGGTATTAGGTGTGCTGATTTACTATATTTTAAATAAATTGTGTAAAAATCCACTTGTCAGTTTCTTTATTGCTATGGTTATTATGTACTTGCTAAAGGACTTTATTACAGCAAGAGCGCAGCTTGTAACATATATTCTATTTGCACTTACTATTTTCTCAATAGAGCAATTTATCAAAACAAAGAAAAAGAGATATGCTATTTATTTAATTGTTATTCCAATTTTACTAGCCAATTTACACTGTGCCGTATGGCCATTCTACTTTGTACTATACTTACCATATATTGCAGAATATCTATTAGCAGTTACTTGTGATGCTAGAATTTATTATTGGTTTGCTATAAAAAGGAATAAAGCAAAACTAAAGAAATTAACGAAAAAAGGTAAGACAGAAGAGATAGAAAAGCTAGAAGTCAAAATTGCAGAATTAGAGCTCCATAAAGAAAAGGTTGTAGAAAGAGAAAGCAAGAGAAGAGAACATCCATATAAAGTGATATTTGAAAAAAAGCCAGCAGTAAAATGGTTAATTATTGTTATGATTATCTGTATTTTTACAGGACTTTTAACACCTTTAGGTGAAGTGCCATATACCTATCTTGTGAAAACCATGCAAGGTAATACCACACAAAATATCAGTGAACATCAACCATTAGTATTGATTAATAATAGAGCAATGCTAATTACCTTTATTGTCTATATTTTGCTATTAATCTTTACAGACACAAAAGCAAGTTTAAGTGATTTCTTTATGATAGGTGGACTAACGATTTTAAGTTTAATGTCTAGAAGGCAGACAGCCTTATTTGCTATTATGGGAGGCTTCATTTTTGCTAAACTAGTAGCAGCATTTATTAACAAGTATGACAAAAATGGCACAAAAGCAGTAGTCGAATTTGCTACTACTATTTTAGGAAGAATATTTACTATTTTAGTAGTGATATTACTTAGTATTTTACTTTATCGTGGAAAAGAAAAAGACCATTTTGTCAATGAAAGATCCTACCCAGTACAAGCTTCTAACTTCATTTTAGAGAACTTAGACATTCATAACATACGTTTATTTAATGAATACAACTATGGTAGCTATTTACTTTATCGTGGAATTCCTGTATTTATAGATTCGAGAGCAGACCTATATGCACCAGAATTTAATGGTACAAAAAATGAAGAGGGAGAATGGGAAGGAAGAGATATCTTCTCAGACTATATTAATGTTTCTAACATTGGTACCTATTATGAAGATAAAATGGTGAAATATGATATCACCCATGTTATTATTGGAAAGAATACTAAATTAAATATGTTCTTATCAAGAGATGATAAATATATAGAACTATATTCAGATGACTATTTTGTAGTATATGAAAGAATTATTGATAATTAAAAGGAGAAAAAATTGATTGTAGAAGAAAGTGGACAACGAATAGATAAATATATAGCAGAAAAGCAAGAACTATCTCGTGTTACTGTTCAAAGGTTAATGGAAGAAGGGGATATTTTAGTAAATGGCAAAAGGACTAAACCTTCCTATCTAATACAAACAGGGGATGAAGTAACCATTCAAATGCCAGAAGCAAAGGAAACAGACCTAAAGCCACAAGAAATTCCATTAGATATTATTTACGAAGATAAGGATATTATAGTAGTTAATAAAGCAAAAGGAATGGTAGTGCATCCCGCGGTAGGAAATCCAGATGGCACTTTAGTCAATGCCGTTATGGCACATTGTAAGGGTAATTTATCAGGAATCGGTGGAGAATTAAGACCGGGAATAGTACACAGATTAGATAAAGATACGTCAGGGCTATTAATCATTGCCAAAAATGATAAGGCACATTTAGAGATGAGTGAACAAATTCAAAATAGGCAGGTTAAGAAAACATATTTAGCTTTAGTAAAAGGAATAGTACCAGAAAATGAAGCGACTATCAAAATGCCAATAGGCAGAAGTACCAAAGACCGCAAGAAAATGGCAGTAACTCCAAAGGGGAAAGAAGCCATCACTCATTTTAAGGTACTAGAAAGATTTGAGAAATATACCTATTTAGAAGTGAGCATTGAAACAGGAAGAACACATCAAATAAGGGTACATATGGCAGAAATAGGGCACCCAGTAGTAGGAGATATGGTGTATTCTAATGGAAAGAATGAATTTAACATAGAAGGACAGATGCTACATGCATATAGGTTAGAATTTAAGCATCCTATTACAGAAAAGGAAATGTGTTTAGAAGCATCTTTGCCAGAGTACTTTACTAATATATTGTTAAATTTAAGAAGTTAGTTGTATTGGTATTATAACATTTGTCCTTGCTGTCCGTTGCTTTCTGTTTGAAAAGTAAATTAAAGAAAGTAACGGAAGGCACTCGCAAGCTCGTCTTGCGCGGACTACATTTATATAATACTCTAATACAATTAAATATAAATTTAATAAAAAGAAGGAAAATAGAAATGGAAGAACGTTTACAAAAATTTCTAGCCAATCAAGGGATTTGTTCTAGAAGAAAAGCAGAAGAAAAGATTTTGCAAGGAAAAGTCAAAGTGAATGGACAAGTTGTAACTGAATTAGGGACCAAAATAGATCCAGAAAAAGATGAAATATGTTATGAGGATAAAAAGATTTCTAGTCAAATAGAAAAAGTATATATTTTACTAAATAAGCCAATTGGTTATGTCACAACTGTTAAAGACCAATTTAATAGACCAACTGTTATGGAACTATTAAAAGAGCATGGAAGAGCTATTAAAACTTCTGTTGTACCAGTAGGTAGATTAGATATGTATACTTCAGGAGCCCTAATTTTAAGTAATGATGGAGATTTTGTGTATAAGATAACACATCCAAAACACGAAATAACCAAAACATATCAAGTGACAATAAAGGGAAGCATAACAGAAAAAGAAGTAGAACAGCTAAAACAAGGGGTGGATATTGGAGAATATGTTACCAAACCTGCTCAAGTTAGAATTATGAAAATTGATGTGGATAAAAATATTTCTAGACTTGAAATTACAATTCATGAAGGGAAGAATAGACAAGTAAGACGTATGTGTGAAGCAGTAGGAAAGAAAGTGCTAGCTTTGCATAGAAGTAAGATAGGAAATATTAATGTAAAGGATTTGAAATTAGGACAATGGAGATACTTAAAAAAACAAGAGATAGACAGCCTGCTATAACCTAGCAGGTTTTTATTTCTAGCGAAATATTTGGAAATTGGACAAATTTCAAGATATATGTTACAATAGGTTTGGTTATTGATACAATGTATCAATAATAGGATATGGCTAAAAGATAAAAAATTTTAGTGTAATCAAAATTTGGTCTACTTATTTAGAAGATTAAGGAGGAAAAAATATGGTAGAAGATAATGAAATAAAAGCAACGGTATCACCATTTGCCATTCGACAAGGAGAATTAAAGGTATTTGACGGAAAAGATGGATATGTATCCATGAACCAAATCGTACATAGAATTAATATAGGGCATATTAATGATTTACACTTTGCTATTATGGAATTAGTCAATGAATTTGAGTTTATTACTTCAAGACAGTTATTACAAATGCTAGAATGGAAAGGAATTGAAGTTGGCTCACAAGATAAATTGAACATGAAATTAGAGCAATTAGTAAAAACTAAAATCTTAACAAGATATTACTTTGATTCAGAAGATGGAAAAGGAATTTATCGTATTTACTGTTTAGAGAAAATGGGAAAATATTTGCTTAATTCTCGAGGAATTGAATCTAATTGGCAACCAACTGATAATACAAAGCCAGTAGCTATGATTAAAAAGAGATTAGCTGGAAATCAAACTATGATTGCTTATTTACGAAAAGTAAAAGCATTTGATTCCTATACACCAAAGCCAGCATTTACTGCAAAAATGGCAGGAAAAACTTTTAAAGCAAGTGGTGGAAGTATTAAATTAACTAAGAACAATAAATCTATTCAATTTGTTTTTGAAGTTATCCGTAGAGAGGACGATTGGGAAAAGAAATTAGTAGATAAAATGAAGTTATATAAAGACTTTTATGACAATTACCAAGTAGGAGATTCAGGCTATATGCAATTACCACAATTAATTCTAATTTGTGAAGATGAAAAGCATATGACAGAAACTTTTAAAAATATTGTGATGAACCAAGTGGAAATCTCAAAAATTAAATTATACTTTACTACTGATTTAAGACAAAATGAAGAAACTTTAGCGAAAACATTAGTAGAATTCAAACTAGATGAAGAAACTAAAAAATATAAAATGGAAAACATTGAAGTGAAATTATTAGGAATATAAGACAAGTGTTATTTTCAAAACAAAGAAATCTCCCAGTGTTAAGCTGGGAGATTTCTTTGTTTTGTATTACTATTCTTCATTTTTCTTGTTGAAATTTACTATAATTGCATCTTCGTTATCAAATAAAAACTTAGAATCAGATGTATCTGTCTGAACAGGGTCAATTTCACGGACGACATCATAATTGTTATTACTTGCTGTGGCAGCTGAATAGTTGCCTCTATTTCTATTTAATGTTCTTCTAGTAGCAGACTCTATATTGGAAATACCATTAGTAAATTTTGTAAAGTCATATTTTTTAATTTTTTGGGCATCTTTATATTTAGCTTCCATAGCCTCGACTTTACCTTTATTTACCCAACTTTGTCCACTAGTCTTTTTAATTTTATAAATAACTTGACCGTTTTTTAAAGCCATAATTTTACCAGCTGCGTAGTTAGGTTTCCATTTAAATTCAATATTACCTTTTTTAGCATCATATTCTACTTTATCTGTATTATAGGTATTATTAAAAGTCCATTCTCTTTTATCTTGCATTGCTGTTTCCCACCATTTAACATCTTCAGGAGTAGCATTACCAAAGATAAATTTATTAACAGTATTAGATAAAATTAGATCTTTAAAGTAATCTCCTCTATGGTCTGCATATACATCTCCTCTTAATTGAGATAAGTTTTGAGAGTCTAATACAGTAGCCACTTTAAACTTACGATATAAAGTGTAAATAGGTTCAGTAGCTTTACAAATGTAAGCAGGAAAATCATCAATGTATAAGAAATGAGGAATACGGTTGCTATCATTTCCAGGTCTAGATAGAATGGATTGTTGCATTAACAAAATAAAGAATAATCCAAAGGCTTTGTGAGCGGTTTCTCCTAAATCTCCTCTACGAGTACATAGTAAAGTAATATCTCCATCAGCTAAAATTTTATCATAATTTAAATTGTTGGTTCTGTTACATAAAATATTTTTTACTCCCGGATATCTTAATAAGTTATCTAACTCAGAAGAGGCTGTTGTAACAGATCTTTTGGTATTAAATAAGTTCTTACCAGTTTTATAAAAGTTGGTTTCAAAGTATTTGATCAAAATACGATAATGTTCTGCTTTTTCAGGTATTTGCTTCATTTGTTCAACCATATCTTCTACAAGAGCGAAATCTGTTAACATATTTAATAAGTCTTCTAAATTTGGTAGTACACCATCATGTAAAATAGGGTACATTTCCTTTAGTAAAATAGATAAATTTTCAACAATCTGTAAAGCTTCATTTTCCCTAAAAGCAAGCTCTGTATCTGGTCTAGTATGCATATATAGGCCCTTTAGTACAGATGAAATGGCAAGTCCTGTTTTAATTGGATCTTCATAGATAAATGGATTTAATCCAGGTGAGTCTAAACGGTTTGGATCAATTAAGTGTACAGGAATTTGGTAATTATCAGCTACTTTCTTAATTTTTTCTACAGATTCATGTTCATCTGAAATATAAGTAATCCCCATATTACGATAAACAATTCTATCACCTGAACTGCTAATAATCATCTTTTTCATATAAGCTTTGTAAGTATCTAGTTTATCTGGATTTGGAACTAACATATCTAAACTAAAATGTTCATTAATATATTCATTATCATATGGACAGTTTAAAACTGCTAATCCTGTTTTTAATGCAGTAAATCCCATTTCTTTTGAAACTTCTTTAAAGAAAGATTTTCTTTCAATATCTCTTGCAAGCATTGGTTCATAAACCATTGTAGTTTTACCAGAACCAGAAACGCCAACAATTAAGAATGATTCAAAACGTTTACTTTCTGGAATACATACATCTACACCGCTTTCAGAATCTACACATACTTTCACTTCGCAAGTATAGACGCCATGTGCTTCTTTATCAGAAGTCAAGCTAATTCCACCATAGTCAAAAATAGAATCACGAATGTCTTTTGTATCATTAATTTTAAATACAATCCATTTTAGCAATTTATAGAAACTAACTAAAGGGAAATAAAGTCCTAATGCGGTGAATGCTGGTCCAAACAAATAATAGAATTCTTGAGCAAATTCAGCATAATTTGGAACAGATAATAAACCTATCCAAATAGCTTGATTTACCCACTGTACTACTGCTGATAGTCCTACGATATAAAAGGCAATAATAAAAGAGTGAAAAATACGTAGTTTATTAACATCTGCCTTAGCATACTTAGAAGGTCCTGAGAAAAAGAAAGCAAAGACTACACAAGCTAAAGCTAAGAAATATTGAATTGGTCCCCAATAAGAGTAAGATACACCTGTAAAAATAATGAAAAGCAATTCCACAATTCTGTCTATTACAATATAGGCTGAAATTAGGGTTAATATATAAGTTACAAAAGTATTTCTATCTGTTTTTAAACACTTCAAAAATTTATCTATTAATTTCAAAAAGTTCACCACTTTCTATATAATCTAATCATACATATATATTATCCTATAAAATAGCGAAAAAAACAAGTATTTTTGGGAAAATTGTTGCATAAACTTAAAACAAAAGTAACAAAGGGAAGGGGACAGATGAAAGCAAAACGAACGCAAAAAGAAAGTTTTATGAAGGGCGTTTTTGTCCTAATGGTATCTCAAATTTTAGTAAAGATTTTGGGAGTAGTTTATAAACTCTATTTAACCAATAGAGAAGGATTTGGGGACAAGGGAAATGCTATTTACAGTAGTGGATTTCAAATTTATGCATTATTTTTGACGGTCTCATCCATAGGGGTACCTAATGCAGTATCAAAATTAATTTCCGAAAGGGTGGCAATAGGAGACCACAAAGGAGCTTATAAAATTTTCAAAATAGCACTTGTTACATTTGGATTGTTAGGATTTGCTTGTAGCTGCATTTTATTTTTAGGTGCAAAAACCATTAGCCAAAATTTTTTACAAATTCCAGAAGCAGAATTAACTTTAGTCGCGCTTTCGCCTTCCATTTTCTTTGTATCAATTTCTTGTGTTATTAAAGGATATTTTAATGGAAGAGAAAACTTAAAAGTAACAGCAAATTCTCAAACCTTAGAGCAACTTTTTAAAACAATTCTTTCAGTGATATTAGTAGAAATCATTAGTATAGTATCAGGAGTAGATACAGCAGTTATGGCTGCAGGTGCAAATTTGGCAACTACATTAGCTACAATGCTATGTTTTAGTTATTTATATCGTTATTATAAAAGCTTTAAACAAGAGATTGCATGGGAAATTAAAAGCACAGTTAATTATAAGCCAACTAGAATCAGAAAAACATTAAAACAAATTTTAGCTGTTTCTATTCCTATGTCATTAACAGGCATTATGGGGACAATTAATAAAAATATAGATTCGATGACAGTAGTAAGAGGGCTAAAAAATTTCTTGAGTGAAGAAGCCGCAAAAATTGAGTATGGTATTTTAAGTGGTAAAGTGGATACTTTAGTAACACTTCCTATGTCTTTTAATATGGCATTTGCTACTGCTTTGGTTCCATCCATTTCTTCAGCAAAAGCAATTGGAGATATAGCAACTATTCGTAAAAGGGTTTCTTTTTCTATTTTAGTAACAATTCTTGTTGGATTACCATTTATGATAGTTATGATTTTATTTGCAGAGCCAATCTTGAAATTATTATTTCCAAATGCTACTTCTGGAAGTTTTATTTATCAAATTAGTTGTTTTAGTATAATTTTTATTGTTTTAGAGCAAACTATATGTGGAACTTTACATGGATTAGGAAAAATGATGACACCTGCAATTAGTTTAGGAGTGGGAGTTGTTATTAAACTAATTTTGAATTTACTATTCATTCCAATTGCTCCACAAAAATTTATTTTAGGTGGAACAGCAGGAGCGGCATTAGCAACAGCAGTTTGTCATATGGTATCTGTTAGTATTCAGTTTTATGTTTTGAAAAAGGAAATTAATTTAAAGTTAGACTGTAAGAAATTTATTATAAAACCATTTTTAGCAGTTACTATTATGGGGATAGCTTCTTATCAAGCGTACTTATTTTTACTAACAAAAATAGGTAGTGAAAATTTAACAACAGTGATAGGATTAGGGATAGCAGTTATTATTTACTTGATAATGCTTATCATACTCCGAATTTTTTCAAAAGAAGAGTATTATATGATGCCATTTGGAAAAAAGTTTTATGATTTTTTTGAAAATGGCTAGGCTGTATGGAAAGCGCCTGACACGGCTAAAATAAAGGACTTCAGAAGACGAAAATGGTATAAACTTACAAAAGTCTAGGTTTGAACGAAAAAAATAAAAAGAAAAAAGAAGGATTTTGGAAAAGAATGCCGAATAATGATAATAGTAGAATATAAAATAAAGTTCTACATATTCAAAATCTTATAGGAGGTATGTGAAATGAACAAATCAGAATTAATCGCAGCTATGGCAGCTAAAACAGGAGCAACAAAGAAAGACGCTGAAGCAGCATTAAACGCATTCACAAGTGTTGTAACAGACGCATTAGTAAAGGGAGACAAAGTTCAATTAGTTGGATTTGGATCTTTTGAAGTAAGAAAAAGAGCTGCTAGAAAAGGAAGAAATCCACAAACTAAAGAAGAAATCAAAATTCCTGCATCTAAAGCACCTGTATTCAAAGCTGGAAAAGCATTAAAAGATTTAGTTAACAAAAAATAATTTGAAATTTATATAAATTATATGAATTCATATGAAAAGAAGAAACCTGATGGGGTTCTTCTTTTTTTTAGAAATTACAAAGGAGGGGGAAAAGGTTTTTATTTGTTTTTTATAGTTCTTTTTAAATGTTCTTGTATCTTTAAAACCAAATTTTTGAGATATTTCTTTTAAACTTTTAGCTTGTTTGCAAAAATTTATAATATCCTTATCTTGTGGTTTTATTTTTGTTTTGATGGTGGTGTCACTCGATTTATTTTCAAAGACAGAGCAAAAAGCGATTCGGGTTATAAAACTTTACCTTTATTTGATTTTATAGCTGATTTACTACAAAAGTATAAAGACAAGTATGTAGAAAATAAAAAATTCTATGGTGATACTTATTGTAATGACTATAAAGACTATATATGTTTAATGGAAAGTGGAGAACTAATGAAACCAGGATATGTAACACAAATTTTTAGTAAGGTATTAGAAGATAATAATTTAAGGCATTTAATCTTACGAAACACTTGAGGTTCTAATGGGGCGGATAACGTAGATATCTACAACTTTTTCACGCCTTTAACGATTGATACAAATAGCAATCAATTTATATATAATTTACCATATTATTTTCTGGCTTTCAAGTGTTTCAGCTATGAAGAGAAAAAATTTTTCGCGATAAAAAAAGGCAAAGTATAGAGAAAAAAGCCATCTTTTGATACAATAAAGAAAAAATATTGTAACAAAGGATGGTGATTTTAATGAATAGGAAAGAAAAACGAGAGATGAAAAAAGAAATTGAGGTGTTTTCAGATGTAGTAAAAATAATAAAACAGTACTTCCCGAGCTTGATAGAGAAATTAGAACAATTAACAGATGTAAGGCATCAAAGCTATGTAGAATATAGTATGTCTGTAATTACAATTACTAGATTGTTAGGATTGATTTGTGGTTTAAGAAGTATGAGACAAATGACTGAGAGCTTTAATACAAATGAAACTATTGAAAACATATCAAAGTTGTTAGGAGTAGAATTAGAAGAGTTACCTCACCATGATACTATCAATAAAGTACTTGAAAATATAGATATAAGAGAGTTGCAAAAAATACAGAAATATATGGTACAGAAATTAATAAGAAGTAAGATGTTTGATAAGTATAGATATAAGGGAAAGTATTTTCAAGTGGTAATAGATGGAACAGGACTTGCAAGATCTAACCAAAGGCATTGCAATAACTGTTTAAAGAGGACATATAATAAAGGGCAAGAAGATGAATATAGCATATATTATCATTATGTGTTAGAGGCTAAATTAGTAGTAGGCGATATTGTAATAAGTATAGATACAGAGTTTATAGAAAATGAAGGATTCAATATGCAAAAGAATGGAACATTTGATATAGAGCATGTATATTCAAATAATTACAATGCTATGAAAGCACACTACTTGTTTATACAATTTGCACATACGATAAGGCAATTGCTAGAGAAGGGATTAAAATACATAAAAGATATGAAAATGAGCATAAAAGGAGTAAGTGTAGCTATCCTACAAACACTTACTCATAAAATACTAAACTTAACTGGACATAATAAAATACAGTTAAGATTTGACTTAAAATAATTATACAATAAAAATATAAAAAAGCAATAGCTTCAAAAGAAATTTTTGGGGTAAGGGGTAATTTGTGAGTATCAAAAAATATCATTACCAATATATGGAAACTATTTAGATTTAACAACAAATGGAGGTATTTTAGTCGAATTGGAAGAATTTACTCTTTATTTCTGGAATATTAAAATTTGGTTTGACATATAATAAAAAATATAGTATACTATATTTAGCTTAATTAAGTAAACAAAAGGTAGTTCATATAGTAAAACAGAGCTGAGTGTGTGGTAGCACTTAGTTCTTTTTTTATAAAAAAAG
>JAAWNJ010000040.1 GCA_022798895.1 Clostridia bacterium
GAACTACAACTATCACAGCAAAAACAATAGATGGAAGTAATAAAGAAGGAACATGTGAGGTAACAGTAGTAGAAAATGCAGTAGATGTAGCAACATTAATAGACTTCCAAACAGCAAATACAGTAGCAAAAGATGTGAATGGAAACTTAATCACAGTACCAGGAGACTTTAAAGTACTAACTAGCGAAGGAACCAAAGTAACAGATGGAATTGTTATTCAAGATAGGGAAGGAAATGAATTTGTCTGGGTGCCAGTAGATTCAGTATCAACAGGAACAAGTAAGCCAGCAGATGACATTAGATTGGGAAGATATACATTCAATACAACTAATGGAGCACCAACAAAACAGCAAGATGCAGATAATTATACAGAGGTAGTAACAATAGGAAGTTATTTTCGAGAATTAATCAGTAATTCAGGAAATACAGCTGCTAAAAATTTAGGAGATTTTGTAACAAAAACAAAAGCAAATGGTGGATATTATTTTGGAAGATATGAGGCAAGTAAAGGAAGTGATAATAAAGTAAAATCACAATATGATAAAGCAGGATGGAGTAATATTACTCAACCTAATGCAGCAACAGAGGCAAGAAATATGTATAACAGCGATTATGTAGAAAGTGACTTGATTAATAGTTATAGTTGGGATACAGCGATTGTGTTTATCCAAAAATATTCAGGAAGTAGTAATTATGCTAATCAGACGAGAAAAAGTTCAAGCAAATTGAATACAGGAAAAGCAGGAGATAAGGTATGTAATATTCATGATATGGCTTCGAATTATTTTGAGTGGAGTACAGAACATTCCACTAACCCGACTAGTTCTTATAGTTACTATTGTGTTTGCAGGGGAGGTTGTTACGGCTATAATGGCTTAACTACAGCTTATCGCGAAGGTTACCCTTCGTCCCGTAGCGACACATACTATTCCTTCCGCCCACTTTGTTATGTAAAGTAGTACTGTATACTGGTTTACGTAACTAAAAAGGAAGAGGGAAATGGAAAACCCTGATAACTGGACAGAATTTGTAAAAGGTAATAAAATAGAGGACTAAAAGAGAATAAATGCAGTCCAATAGAGTAGAAAAACATGCGAAAATTCGCATGTTTTTTGAAAAAGGGCATGACAAAAAACAGAAAAAAATTTTTCTGAATTGCGAAAAATTGTCAGACATCATACAGGACGAAATCAAATTTTAAGGTAAAATTCACGGTATTGTAATAACAAAGATTGAAAATAGTGAGTCCAAGGTTGAAATAGGAAAGGCTTCTAATAGCACATTTAGGTGAGATACCAAGGTTCTTGAGTAGAGGAATTATGGCGTTCAATAGAAGAGAGATAAACTAAATTTTTGATATAAAAGTTGACATCTAAAAACGCATGTTTTATAATATTCATAGGTGAAAAATATGGAACGCAAAATCTTGCACGTAGATGTGAATAGTGCTTTTTTGTCATGGACGGCAGTAGATATGTTAAAACAGGGAGCAAAGATAGATATTAGAACTATCCCTGCTATTATTGGTGGAGACGAAGAAAAGCGAAAAGGAATTGTTCTTGCCAAAAGTATTCCAGCTAAGAAATATGGTATACAAACAGCAGAGCCTATTTATTTTGCTAAACAAAAATGTCCCAAGTTACAAATTTACAAAAGCAATTTCAGAGTATATCACTATTATTCAAATGCACTTTATGATTTACTCCATGAATATACGGATAAAATTGAGAGATTTTCTATTGATGAATGCTTTTTAGATATTACAGATTTTATTCCAAAAGGAAAAACAGATTTACAAATTGCTTATGAAATTCAGACAAGAGTAAAGCAAGAACTTGGTTTTACAGTAAATATTGGGGTGGCGCAAAATAAAGTATTAGCAAAAATGGCATCTGATTTTGAAAAACCAGATAAGGTTCATACTTTGTATGTAAATGAAATTTCAAGTAAGATGTGGAAGTTACCAGTTTCAGAGTTATTAATGGTGGGAAAGAGGAGTTTGCCAAAATTAGAATTATTAGGGATCAAAACGATAGGAGAATTAGCACATACGCCAAAGGAATTATTAGAAAATCAATTTGGAAAGTTTGGTAAAATGATTTGGGAATATGCCAATGGTATTGACCATTCGGAAGTCATTTCAGAACCAGAAGAACCAAAAAGTATCGGCAATTCTTCTACTTTACCACAAGATATGAAAGAATTAGAAAAGATAGAAGAAATTTTATTGGCTTTAACAGAGCAAACTTGCTATCGATTAAGAAAACATCAGTTATTAACTCATACAGTAGGGGTACAAATCAAAAACAAAGACTTTAAAATGTATTCACATCAAAAGAGTTTGTCGACTGACACAGATAGCACGAAAATTATTTATGAAACAGCAAAACAGATTTTAAAAGAGATGTTTCAAGGAGAGCCTATTAGACTAATTGGAATAAAAGTAGATAAATTAACTACAAAAGAAAGACAACAAATTTCTTTATTCGATACTCCTAGAAATGAGAAACAACAAAAATTAGATCAGACTTTAGACAAATTAAAGGAAAAATATGGTTATGATGCAGTGACTAGAGCTGGTAAAATGAACATTGATGAAATAATGGATTTTAAAGATTAAAAAATAAACTAACAATTAAAATATTTTAAGAAAATAAAAATTGTCGAAAAATGGAAAGTTTTGTACAAGTTTTGCATAATATATATTAGTGCTAGTTAATGCACTAATAGGAGGTGTAGGAACATGTACGAAGAAGATAAATGTAACAACAATTGCTATTATACTGGCTGTAAACAAAGAAAAAATAGATGTTGTATTGACATCATTATCTATATTTTATCTATTTTAATCGCACTAACACTTGGATTAATTATTGCATCTATTCCAGTTATTGGAGTAGTATTATTTGCAGCAATTGCCACACTAATTGTTTTAGCTGTCATACTTGCCATACTCATCATCATTAGAATTATTCAATTAGTATGTGAACGTAATAAAAATAAATGTTGCTAACCAAAAGAACAAACGAATTCCTTGTAGCTTTTAGCTATAAGGAATTTGCATTTTTATTTCATTTATGATATAACTTAAGAGAATTTAAGGCTTACACAGAAAGAGAGGGACTGCATACAATATATAAATAATAGAGCTGTAAAGAGAAATGGAGTTTTGAAATGAAAGAGCAAACAATAGAAACTTTAAAAAAATACTCTCAAGAACATTTGATAGAGTATTTACCATATCTAACAGAAGAAGAACAAAAAAAGTTAGAACAGCAAGTAGAGGCAATTGACTTTGAGCAGTTGCAACAATTGTATGAATTAGCAAAACAAGAGCAATATATGGAGGAAAAAAATATTTCACATATTCCATATGTAGATAAAGAAAAATTAGACAAACAAAAAAGGGAAGAATTAGAAACAATAGGAAGAAAAATAATTAGTGATGGAAAATATGCTGTAATTACCATGGCAGGAGGACAGGGAACAAGACTTGGACATCAAGGTCCAAAAGGAACCTACTGTTTAGATACTATAAATGGTCCAAAGTATTTATTTGAAATAACAGTAGATACTTTGAAAAGAGCACGAGAAGAATATAATGTAACAATTCCTTGGTATATTATGACAAGTAGAGAGAATCACCAAGATACCATTCGTTTTTTTGAAGAGAAGAAATACTTTGGCTATAGCAAAAGCAAGGTGAAATTTTTTACACAAGGAGAATTGCCATTAATCAGTACAGAAGGAAAAGTAATTTTAGGAGAAGATAAGAAAATTAAAGAAGCAGCAAATGGCAATGGCGGGATTTATGAAGCAATAGCGATAAGTGGAGTTTTAAAGGAACTACAAGAACAACAAAGTGACTGGATTTTTATCAATAGCATGGATAATGTATTATGCAATTTTGTAGACCCATTATTACTAGGACTTACCATAGAGCAAAACTATAAAATAGCTAGTAAGTCAGTAGCAAAAGCTACACCAAAAGAAAGAGCAGGCGTATTTTGCAAAATGAATGAAAAGCCAAAAGTAATTGAATATACAGAACTTCCAGACAAAATGGCAGAAGAAAGAGACAAAAATGGAGAACTAGTATATGGAGAACTACATATTATGCTAAATTTATTCCACTGTAGCATTTTAGAGGATTTAGCAAATGTGAAACTCCCTTATCATGTGGCATTTAAAAAATCTGGTTATCTTAACGAAAAATGTGAATATATTGAACCAGAAGAACCCAATGTATATAAATTTGAAGCCTTTATTTTTGATGCTTTTACTCGTTATGATGACATGACAATTTTAAGAGTGAAAAGAGAAGAAGAATTTGCACCAGTGAAAAATAGGACAGGAGTAGATAGCCCTGAGACGGCAACAGCTTTGTACAACAAATATTATTGTTAAATTTTAAGCATACCTCTAGTAATTTATAATAAAATTAAAAAAGGAGAATAGAAGAATGGAAAAAGTAATTGGTTTAGTGATGGCAGCAGGAGTAGATAACAGAATGAAATCCAAAAAATCAAAATTAGCACAAGAGTTATATGGAAAAGCTGTTATTAAAAGAGTAGTAGATTCTTTCAAAAAAGCAGGGATTGAAGAAGTAGCAGTTATTGTAGGAGAGAACAAAGAAGAAATAGAAAGTATTTTAAAAGATGAAGTAACTTATCTTCATCAAGAAAGTTGTTTAGGAACAGGGCATGCGATTATGCAGGCTGTTAGTTACTTAGAAGGCAAGCAAGGAAGAGTTGTTATCGCCAATGGAAATATTCCACTTATTACATCAGAAACAATTCAAACTATAGTAAAAAAATCAGAAAATGAGAATGAGGCTGCTACTGTTTTAACAGGTATTATTAGTGAACCAGCAGGATATGGAAGAATTATTAGAAGAGATAATAAAATCGAAGCAATTGTAGAAGAAAAAGAAGCCACAGAAGCTGAGAAAAAAGTGTTAGAGGTAAATGCAGGACTATATTGTTTTGAAATTTCAAAGTTATTAGAAATTATCGGAAAATTACAACAAAGTAGTATAGGGCTATATTATTTGACAGATGTTATTAAAATGTTTCATGCTAAGGACTTCAAAGTAGGCGGAGTATTAGTAGAAGATAATACTGAAATTTTAAGTTTAAATACAAAAGCACAGTTAGAAATGCTTACTAGAATTTTAAGAATTCGTATCAACACCATGCATATGAATAATGGTGTTACCATTGAAGATGTCAATACTACGTACATATATGAAGATGTAGAAATTGGAATAGATACAGTCATTCATCCAAATACGACTATTAAATCAGGTGTTATCATTGGAGAAGATTGCAACATTGGGCCAAATGCCTATATTAGAGAAGGATGCAAATTAGCTAATAAAGTAAAAGTTGGAAGCTTTGTAGAAATTAAAAAAGCTATTATTGGGGAAGGGGCAAAAGTACCACATTTATCATATATGGGTGATTGTGAAATTGGAACAAAATGTAATATTGGTTGTGGAACGATTACTTGTAACTATGATGGAAAAAATAAACATAAAACAAAAATTGGAGATAATTGCTTTATTGGCTCAAATGTCAATTTAGTAGCACCAGTTAATATAGGGAGCCATAGCTTAATTGCAGCAGGTTCAACAATTACAGAAGATGTACCAGCAGAAAGTTTAGGGATTGCAAGACAAAGACAAACCAACAAAGAAGGATGGAACCAAGGAAAATAAGTGTTAGTTTGGGGACGTATGTATAACTGACGAAAGCGAAGCTTTTGTTGGTTAGACGTACGTCCCTAAACTGACGCGAACGAAATAATGTGTTAACTATTGTTGTTCGCCAGGTAGAAAATAATCTACAACACCGTATACTAATGCACCAATAATAGCAGCCATCCAAGAAACTGTATAACCTGCTACAAAATATTGAGTGACATATAGTACAACTGCAGAAAGAACAAAACCTACAAATCCTTTACCAAAAGAACTTGCATGTAAACCAGTGAATTTTGTGATTAAATAATCAATAACAGTAAGAACAACAGCAGCTGCTGCTAATGACCATATGTTATTAATTTGAAATCCTGGTGTGAAAAATGCAGTAATGGCAAGAACAACGGCTGCTGTTACTAATCTACCAATAATTTGCCATACCATTCCTTTAGAATTAGATCTGGTTTGTGTGTTTGTATTATTATCTGACATAATTAAAACCTCCTTATAAAATGTAAAAAGCAATGATGTTTGTGTTTCTAATTGTATTATGAACAAAAAAATAAAAATTTATTCAAAATGAAGTGAATAGATTTTATTTTTTTTGGTTAAAATGAATATGAATTACAAAATTTAGGAGAGAAAGATGTTAATTACATTAATTAGAAGTATTTTTTTATACATAATTGTTTTAATTGTTATGAGACTAATGGGAAAAAGAGAAATAGGGCAATTACAACCATTCGAACTTGCCATTTCTATTATGATAGCAGACCTAGCAGCTATTCCTATGTCAGATACAGGAATTCCTATTACAAATGGTATTATTCCTATTTTAGGCTTATTAATTATGCATTTATTAATTTCTTTAATTAATATGAAGAGTGTTAAAATGAGAGAATTAATGTGTGGGAGACCGACTATTTTAATTCATCGAGGAAGAATTGATGAGAAGGCTTTAAAAAAGGAAAGATTTACGATTAATGAATTAGAAGAAAGATTAAGGGATAATAGTGTTTTTAATTTAGGGGATGTAGAATATGCTATCTTAGAAACTAGTGGACAAGTAACAGTCATTCAAAAGCCAAATAAAAGAACAACTATCCCAGAAGACTTCGACATTATGCCAGAATATGAGGGAATTGCTTATGATTTAGTAGTAGATGGAAAAATTATTCAAGAAAACTTAAGGAAAATAGGAAAGGATGAAGCTTGGCTTAGAAAAGAAGTAAGCAAGTTTCATATTAGTCCAGAAAAGGCTTTAATTGTTACTTATGATGGAAAAGGGCAAATTTTTTGTCAAGAAAAAGAACAATCTTAAAGAAGGAAGGATAGAGATGAAAGGCATGTATAAAGAATTAATTATTAGTTTTGTTGTAATAGCTATAGTGGTAATAGGAAATGTGATTACGCAAAATAATACAATTGAAGCAGTTAAACAAATAAGTAGTGAATTGACTTTACTACGTGAAGAAATAGAAAAAGACAATACGGAGCAAGAAAAATCTAAAAGACAAATGAAAAAAGTAGAAGAGGTTTGGGAAGAAAAATATAGTTTAATGGCTTTTTATATAGAACATAATGAATTAGAAAAAGTACAAACAGAGCTTACTAAATTGAAAGCTGATATTGATATGGAGGAATATGCTCAAGGCGTGGAAAATTTAGAAAGCTGTATTTTTATTCTTGAGCATATTAAGGATAAGAGTGCTTTGAAAATTGTTAATATATTTTGATTGTAGATAACAATGACTTACATTAAATCTTTCATAGTATAATAACCGATTTTCTGCTTTGTTAAAAATTTTGCAGCTTTGATAGCACCTTCTGCAAAAACTGTTCTAGAGTGAGCAGTATGCTTAATTTCTAAAGTTTCATTAGAAGAGAAAAAGAAGACTGAATGCTCACCAACAATATTTCCACCACGAATGCTAGAAAATCCAATTTCTTTTGGATTTCTTTTTTCTTGCTTTTGAGTACGATTAAATTCATAAAGATAGGAACCATTAGCATTAATACTATTTGCTAATAAAAGAGCAGTACCACTTGGACTATCTTTTTTTTGATTATGATGCGTTTCTACAATTTCAATATCTGCTTTAGGTAATTTTTGAGAAAGTTCAGCAATGATTTGACTGACAAGAGTAATTTGATAAGACATATTGCTAGATTGGAAAATAGGGATTTGCACAGAGGCATCTAAGATTTCATTTTGCTGTTCTTGAGTAAAACCAGTAGTGGCAATCACAATAGGAATATGATGAGATATGCAATAAGGCAAAAGAGAAATCGTAGATTTAGGAGTAGAAAAGTCAATAATAACATTCGGAATTTCTATCACTGAATCTGAATTAAAAAAGATGGGGGAGGAAGAAGTAGAATTAGGGTGACTATCTAATCCTCCTATTAAGTTCATATCTTTTTCTCGTAAAACTAGTTTAGCAACTTTGTTTCCCATTTTTCCACAAATACCATTAATTAAAACGTTTATCATTTTTTACACCTCTTAGTTATCAATATATGCAGAAAAAAAGACTGTATGAATTAAAAAACAATTCGTACAATCTTTTGATATTATTAAACAATTCTAAAGATGATTAAACTTAAAAATACATAAGCATATTTATATAACTTCTTAGTATGTAATAACTTTCTAAAATAACAAAATGTTTCTCTACAAGCACTATATTTATCTGCAAAGGTTACAACCATAGTTTCTTTAAAATGAGGAAACTGAATAGTAACAGGCCACATATGATTGACGATAACATCTTGTTCAATTGCATTTAAATCAAAAATATTTTTTGCATTCTTTAATGCAACTTTAGGATGTAAAAAAGCATGTTGACTAGTCCACTTCTTATCAGGCTTTTCATGAGTGTGCCAATCATATAAAAATAGGTCATGCAGCATAGCACCACGAGTAGCAGAAACATAATCCAAATGAAAAAACTTACATGTTAAATAGGTATAATAAGCAACTTGCATACAATGCTGATAACAGGAAGTATTAGCATGTTGATTAAAAATTCTCATTTGTTTTACAGTTGGATGTTCTGTCAAATCTTGAATAATATTCATAAACTCATCATAACGACATATGTTATTTTTAGTTACATTGTTTTCTAAATTTTTTTCTAATGTATGGTTTAACATCAATCTAAACTCCTTTTTCTATTCTAGGAACTTAAAATAAATATTTTAAACTCTTACTTCATTATATCATATTATCTCAAAAATAGAAATAATTTAAGGAATTTTTAAGGTTTAGGTAGCTTTTTGTGGAACTGTTTAAATTTTTATGAAGAATCTCTAAAACTACTTGACATGAAAGCATTAACCTTTTAAACTATAGGAAGATTAGGGGGACATATGAAAAATCAAGAAAAGTGGAGAAGACTAGATAATTCAGCCAAACTATTTCCCATTGTTGGAAATAAAAAGTTTAGCAGTATATATAGGATGTCAGTAGTATTAACAGAAGAAGTTAATCCAGAAATATTAAAGCAGGCTGTCGAAAAGACGTTACAAATTTTTACTACTTTCAAAGTTTGTTTAAAAAGAGGATTTTTCTGGTACTACTTAGAGAAAAATGAAAAAGAAGTAGTCATTTTTAAAGAAGATACCTATCCATGTCGATATATGGATAAGAGAATGAACCATGGCTACTTATTTAAAGTAAGCTATTTTAAAAATAAAATTAATTTAGAAGTATTCCATGCTTTAACAGATGGAGGAACAGCGATAGAATTTTTAAAAGTCATTACATACCATTACTTAAATTTACAACATCCCAATACCTTCAAAGAACCATTCACAGTCAAAAATGCCGAAATAGATGCACGGAAATTGTGAAGATAGTTATTTGAAAAATTATGAAAAACATTTACATGGGAAAGACAATTCAGGAAGGGCATATATATTAAAAGGTGCAAGGCTATTACCATATCAAGTAGGAGTGACTCATGGTTTTATCAGTTTAAAACCTGTGATTAAAACTTGTAGAAAACTAAAGGTAACAGTAACAGAATACTTCACAGCAGTATTAATTTATGCCATTTATCAAGAACAACAAAAAGAAAAAAAGAGCAAAAAGCCAATCAAAGTATGCATTCCAGTTAATCTAAAGAAGTATTTTGAGTCTACTACGATGACAAATTTCTTTTCCTATATGACAATTGTAGCAGATAGAAAGCAAATGGACTTAACAGATTTTGATTTGATTTTAGCATTTGTGAGAAATAACTTTAAAAACAAGTTGCAAAAAGAGGAAATGGCAAAAACTATGGCACATACGGTAAGATTAGGTAATAGTATTTATGTCCGAATGATACCACTTACGATGAAGAAACTTATCTTAAAGATGATATATAAAGAAATACAAAAATACACAACAACAACATTTTCAAATTTAGGTAAAGTCAACTTTTTACCAGAATATGAGCCGTATATAGACCAATTTTTCTGCATTATTGCACCAGAAAGTGCAGAGAAAATCAAATGTACTACTTGCTCTTGTGGAAATAATATTGTGTTTACCATTAGTTCTATTTTGCAAAATAATCATGTAGAGAAAAACTTTTTTCAGTTTTTGACAGAACATGGGATTCCAAACACAGTTGTGACAAATGGAATCTATCCAAAGGCAGAAAAAACACTCTATCCTAAAATCAGCACATTATTAATAGAAGATGTAATAGACAAAATCAAGGAGAAAAAGGAAGCAAAAGAAAAAATTAGTTTCAAAGAAAAAATGAAAAGAAAGTTTCACTTTTAAAGTAAAGGATGAGAAGAAATGAATAAAAAAAGAAAAGTGGTAGCAATTATTGCAACAATTCTATTTGCGATTGCAATTGTAGATATTCTCTTATATGTATATTTTTTTAAGGGGAATATCACCTCTAAAGTACCAGAAGGGATTAGAGAAAGATGCAATGTAAAAGAGGAGAAGTTTCAGGAAAGAAATGTATTTGTATTAACTCCAAAGGGAAAAAAGAAAACGAAAAAGGCAGTGTTTTATTTGCATGGAGGATCTTATATAGCAGAACTAACACCAACATATTGGAATTTTTTAAGTGATTTAACGCAAGACACAGGAGCAACCATTATTGTACCAGATTACCCACTAGCACCACAATATCATTATAAAGATGTATTTAACATGATAATACCACTTTATAAAGAAACTACAAAAAAGGTAAAGGCTGAAAATCTAATTATTATGGGGGACTCTGCAGGAGGTGGAATGGGACTTGCCTTAGTAAAAAAAATAGGACAGGAGGAACTAACAGAGCCAAGCAAAACGATACTGATTTCTCCATGGTTAGATGTAACAATGGAAAATCCAGAAATCAAAAAGGTACAAGAAAAGGATAAAATGTTGAATACAGAACTGTTAAGATTAGCAGGAATTTCCTATGCAGGAGAGAGAGAAAATACCAAGAATCATCATATTAGTCCCATTTATGGACCAATGGAGAAACTAGAAAATGTAGTGATTTATACAGGAACATATGATATTTTAAACCCAGATGTACATAGGCTTCAAGAAATAGCGAAGAAGAAGCGGAGTTGAGATAACTGTGAAAGAAACACAAGGCGCAGTGCATGATTGGGTGATTAACAAAAAGCAAAAAGAGGGAGAAGATTTAGTTCAAAAAGCATATCAAGAGTTAGTAGAAGAAATTTGAACAACAAAAAATCGGAAGTTTTGATACTTCCGATTTTGATATATATTTTATCTCTTAGAGAATTGTGGTGCTTTTCTAGCTTTCTTAAGACCATATTTCTTTCTTTCTTTCATACGAGGGTCTCTGGTTAAAAATCCTGCAGATTTTAATGCTGGTCTATATTCAATATTAGCTTCATTTAATGCTCTTGCAATACCATGACGAACTGCTCCAGCTTGACCAGAAAGTCCACCACCATTTACAGTACAAATAACATCATATTTGTCTAAAGTATTGGTAGCAACTAATGGTTGTTTTACAATAACTTTTAATACATCGGTACCAAAATATTCTTCTAATGCTTTACCATTAATTGTAATAGTACCTTTACCATCTACTAATCTAACTCTAGCAATTGATTTTTTTCTTCTTCCAGTTCCTAAAAATACGATTTTATCAGATTTTTTTGCCATCTTATTTTACCTCCCATACTTCAGGTTTTTGAGCGATGTTTTCATGTTCTGCTCCAACATATACTCTTAATTTTTTAGCCATTTGTCTTCCAAGTCTTGTATGAGGAAGCATACCTTCTACTGCGTGTGTCATCATTTTTTCTGGGCTTTTTGCTAGTAATTCTCTTGCAGTAGTTTCCTTCATTCCACCAATATATCCTGAATGACTTCTATAAATTTTTTGGTCTAATTTTTTACCTGTTAAAACTACATTTGCGCAGTTAATAATAATTACGTGATCACCAACATCCATATGAGTTGTATAAGTTGGTTTATGTTTTCCTCTTAATAATTTTGCAGCTTCAGTAGCAACTCTACCTAATGGCTTATTAGCTGCATCGATTATATACCATTTACTTTCAATTTCACTTTTTTTCACACTATAAGTTGTATTATTCATGGTAAATCATATCCTCCATTTCATTTTTTCAAAATATAATTTATATGAAACTTGTTTTAAATGAGCCACCGGGGAGAGGCTAGTTAAAATAAGATATCATCATATATATGCGTTGCTATTATAATATAAAAGTAGTGAAAAGTCAACAATTTAACGAAAAAACTGTTGACTTTTCTAAAAAAATAGAGTATACTAATGAACGTAAATAAAAAAAGTAGCAATTCATGCTCGCCTTCACCAAAGGGAAAAGGCTAATAATTTACTCTGTTTTTATGTAATATAAAAATAGAGAAGTTTGAGCAATGAATTGATAAAATCAATTCATTTTTTGTTTTTATTTACGTTAGAAAATAAACGGAGGTGTTTAATATCAAACAAGAATTGCCAATTAATGAACAAATTAGAGCAAACAAAGTTCAAGTAATTGATGACAATGGAGAGAAAAAAGGGGCTATGAGTTTACAAGATGCATTAGATTTAGCTTATGAGAAAAAGTTAGACTTAGTAATGGTAGCGCCAAATCCAGAAATGCCAGTATGTAAAATTATGAATTATGGCAAATACAAATTTGAACAATCTAAAAGGGAAAAAGAGGCTCGTAAAAAGCAAAAAACTTTTGAGTTAAAAGAAATCAGAATTACTCCAAACATTGAGCAACATGATTTTGAGTTCAAAAGTAAAAATGCGAGAAAATTCTTAGAAGATGGAAATAAAGTAAGGATTACTTTGAAATTTAGAGGAAGAGAAATGAACTATATTAAGCTTGGTGAACAAGTATTAAATAAGTTTATTGAAGAACTATCTGATATTTCTGTTCCAGAGAAAAAGCCACTTTTAGAGGGTAAGAATATGTTTATTATATTAGCTAAAAAAGCAAACTAAGATAGCTAATAAGTAATAGATTACAAAATTAAAGGAGGAATTAAGATTATGCCAAAGTTAAAAACAAATAAAGCTGCTAAAAAAAGATATTCATATACAGCAACAGGAAAAGTAAAAAGAACAAAATCAAATAGAAGACATCTTTTAGCGAATAAAACAAGTAGAGCAAAATCAAGAGGAAAAGTACAAGATGCTTATGCAGACAAAACATGTGAAGCAGGAATTAAAAAAATGTTACCATATGGTAATTAATTAGGGGGGAAATAAAATGGCAAGAGTAAAAACAGCAAATATTACTCGTAAAAAACATAAAAAAATCTTAAAAAGAGCAAAAGGATATTATGGAGCAAAACATTACAGATTTAGAATGGCAAAACAAGCCGTTATGAAATCAGGTAATTATGCATATACAGGAAGAAAAGACAAAAAGAGTAATTTTAGAAAATTATGGATAGCAAGAATTAATGCTGCTGCAAGAATGAATGGACTAACATATAGCGCTTTAATCAATGGATTAAAGAAAGCAAATGTAGTAATTAATAGAAAAATGTTAGCAGAAATTGCTGTAACAGATGCAAAAGCATTTACAGAAATTGCAAATACTGCTAAAAAAGCAAAATAATTAGAAACGCCTGTGTAAGAAAGTAACTTACATGGGTTTTTTTATATTCTAGGAAATTATACTAAAATACTATTGCAAATTGAATGAAAAAATATTACAATAGGGATAAAAATGATAGAATAAAGAAAGAGAGTGGAGGAATACAGATGAAAAATAAAAGAGTAATAAA
>JAAWNJ010000041.1 GCA_022798895.1 Clostridia bacterium
TAGAAAGTGATTTAATCAATAGCTATAGTTGGGATACAGCAATTGTATTTATACAAAAGTATAGTGGAAATAGTAATTATGCAAATAAGACATCAGCAAATACAGGTAGACTGAATACAGGAAGAACAGGAGATAAAGTATGTAATGTCCATGACATGTCTTCTAATTTCTATGAATGGAGCACAGAACGCTCTATGAGCCACTTCGGTCCATGTGTCGTTCGAGGAGGTAGTTATGACAATGACTACAGCGACCGTACAACTTCTTTCCGTAACCTTGGACACCTTACGACTGGTATTGAAACTCTCGTCTCCTTCAGGTCCTTGCTTTATATAAAGTAATACTGTATATTGGTTAACGCAATTTAAGAGAGCGTCAAAAGGATATAAAAAATAACTGTGTAAAATATAAAAATATTTTGCACAGTTTTTTGGGCTCGAAAGAAGGAAAAATCCGTGAGACAATTAGAGATAAGAGAGTGGCAAATAGTGTGTGGTAATTTTTGTAATATATTAAAAGTGATGCAGAAAAAATTAAACAAATATTACAATTTCTTTACAATTATATGACATTTGTGTAATGCTATTGAATTGGATAACAAATTAACATATAATAAAATTAATCAATTAAATTAATACACAGAAAAATATCCATGTAAAGGGGAGAAGAAAGCATGGAATCATTTGCAGACTATATCCTTTCCGAACAAGATTGGATAAAGAAAATGGAGATAATGTACTATTTGCAAAAAAAGACAGGAATTTTCTTTGATAATTCTGTTGTTGCTAAGACTTTTCTGGCAAAGACATTTTTAGAACAAACTGATTTGGGACTAGATGAGAACCTGGTAATAACAGCTTGTTTGTTGTGTAATTGTAAGAAAACCAATAAGCCACAAGATTTATCTAAGATAAAATCATATGCTAAAGAAGGGGCAGACTACTTGGCAGCCTTAGGATTTTTACCACGATTTTGTAAAATTTGTGAAGAAGTAAATCGATATAGTGGAAGTTATCCAAGAGAAAAAGAAAGTGATGTATTAGAATTAGTAGATCAATTCGGAGGAATGCTACTAGACAGACCAGAAAGAATTGCTTTTAAAGTAGATGAAGCTTTAGTCCTTTTAGAGTATAGAAACTTAAAAGATAAATATAATCGTTATTTACAAAAATTCAAAGAATTTGTAGTAGAGATGGAGGGGATTTTAGTATGAGTGATTTAGATGGAAGACAAAGAGATGCTAGTGTACCTAAAAGTGAAAATATGATACAGTATGCATTCAAACAATATAATAATACAAAAGATACTATGGAAAGTATTAAATCAACTCCTAAAATATATAGAGAGGTTAATCAAGCAAGAGCAAATTATAAACAGGCAAAAGAAGTAAGACAAGCCCAAAATGAACAAACACCAGTAGTATCAGCACAAGATATTAAAGATGAGATGTACCGCTAATTGTGCTGAAAAGCACATAGCGACTTACATAAATACTTTATACTAAAGAAAATAAGAGTGGGAAACAAAAGAAAAAGATTAAGGTACAAAAGACAAGAATTTACAAATGAAGAAGTAAAGGAAGTAAAATACGAAAGAATGAGAAAACAAAAGAATAAAAAGATACAAAAGAAAAATGAAGAAGGTTGGTTTTTTTAAGACCAATCTTTTGTTATGTCATATTGGGAACAAAAAGAGGAGGAAAAACAAATGCAAGAAATGTTTGCAGATTTACATATTCACATAGGAAGAAGTGAAAAAGGAAAGCCAATTAAAATAACAGCAGCAAGGAGTTTAAATTTTGCTAATATTGCAAGAGAATGCGCAGATAGAAAAGGAATTCAAATAGCAGGAATTATTGACTGTGCATCACCTTATGTGATAGAAGATATAGAAGAATTTTTAGAAACAGGAGAAGCATATGAAATAGCGGATGGTGGAATTATCTACAAAGATAAAGTTTGTATCATATTAGGTAGTGAGATTGAAACAGCAGAAGTAAACGAAGATGGTAAAACTGGTAGTGCTCATAATCTTTGTTATTTTCCAACATTAAAGGATATCAAAGCATTTTCAAAAGAAATGAGTAACTACATTAATAACATTACTTTAAGTTCTCAACGAGCTCGTATTTCAGCATACCAATTAATAGATATTGTGGAAAGGTATAATGGAATTCTAATCCCAGCACATTGTTTTACACCTCACAAGAGTTTTTATGGAAATTGTACAAGCAGATTAGAAAGAATTTTTAAAGAGAAATTTAATAAGATTTTTGCAATAGAACTAGGATTAAGTTCTGATACAGAATTGGCAGACTATATTTCTGAGTTAGAAACAAGAACTTTTGTCACTAATTCAGATGCTCATTCTTTGCCTAAGATTGCAAGAGAGTACAATAAAGTGTTGTTAGAGGGCATTTCTTTTAAAGAGTTAGTAAAAGCCTTAAAAAATGAAGATGGAAGAAAAATAGTTGCTAATTACGGAATGGATCCAAAATTAGGAAAATATCATAGAACATATTGTGAAGCTTGTGACATGCCAATAGAAGGAATGCCACCAATCAATGAGTGTCAAGCATGCCACAGAAATAACATTACTATGGGGGTGCTTGATAGAATTATGACAATTGCAGATAAAAGGGAAAGCAAAAGTCCTAAAAATCGTCCACCTTATGTATATCAAGTGCCACTAACTTTTGTACCAGGATTAGGTGCAAAAACAATTGAAAAATTGTTGAATGCATTTGAGACAGAGATGAATATTTTACATAAGTTATCAGAAGATGATATAGAGGCAGTAGTAGGACAAAAAGTTGCAAAAACAATTGTAGCAGCAAGAGAAGGAAAAGTACATATCTCAAGTGGCGGTGGAGGAGTTTATGGGCATATAGAAATTAGTTAAAAAGGTTCTAAATCTCATTTTATGGAATAGACATTATGTATAAACTTGATACTTTGGAGGAATAAGATGAGAGTAACACACAAGAAAAGTTCAAAAAAAGCAAATGTTTTAGTACAGCATATAAAAGATAACCTAAAGTCTTATTTATTAGTAGCCATGATACTATTAATTGGAATTGTATTAGGAGTACTATTTGTGAATAATTTGCAAGAGCAGCAATCGCAAGAAGTACAAAGTTATGTAGATGAATTTGTAATTTCCTTGCAGAATGGAACAAGTATTGATACAGGAAAATTGCTAAGAAATTCTATAAAAAACAACTTGATATTAGTTCTAGTTATGTGGTTTGCAGGTTCTACTGTAATAGGGATACCCATTGTTTTAGGAGTTATATGGTATAGAGGATTTTGCCTAGGCTATACCATTTCAGCATTGATTGCTATTTTAGGAGTAGGAAAAGGTAGCTTATTTTTTGCAACAGCAATATTATTACAAAATCTTATTATTATTCCTTGCATGTTAGCATTAGCTGTTAGTGGAATTAGATTATACAAGTCTATTGTAAAAGATAAAAGAAAAGAGAACATAAAAGGAAAAATTATGAAGCATACTATGTTTTCAGTTATGATGCTCATTTTTTTGATGATAGCTTCTTTTTTAGAAACATATCTATCTTCTAATTTATTTATGTTGTGTATACAATTTTTCTAAGTTCTAGGAAAATGTAGTCTGGAGAGTGTAATTGATGTGGATTTTTAGTTTTATGTAATTTTTTTGAAAAAACTCTTTACATTTTTATGAAAATTTGATATAACATATATGGTTTATGTAAAGTAAGAAAACATTAGGAAGAAAAACCTTTTCTATTTTTAATGGAAAAGTAATGATAAATTAGAAAATATAAAGGAACAAGGGAGTTAAAAATGGAAAAACAAATTAAACTTTTTTTAGAATTTCTTCAAAATGAAAAGAAATTGTCAAGCAATACTTTACAATCATATGAAAGAGATATTTTACAATATCAAGATTATGTAGAAAAAAATAGGATTAATTATGCAAAAGCAAAACAAGAAGACATAAAAGAGTATCTAGAGCATTTGGAAAATATTGGTAAGAAAACATCTACTATTTCTAGAAATTTAGCATCTATTAGATCATTTTATCAATTTTTAATTCGTATAAAAAAAGCAAAACATGATCCTACTGAAAATATACAGTCGCCAAAAATTGAAAAAAGAGTTCCAAGTATATTAACATCACAAGAAGTAGAATTGTTACTAGAACAACCAAAAGATGTTGATTTAAAGGGAACTAGAGATAAAGCAATGTTAGAGTTTGCTTATGCAACAGGAATGAGAGTAACAGAAATTATTTCTTTAGATATAGATGATGTTGATTTAGAAAGTGGTTTTGTTGTTTGTAAAAATGGCTCAAAACAAAGAAATATTCCTTTAGGTTCTATGTCACTAAAAGCACTAAAAGAATATGTAGAGGAGTCAAGACCAATTTTAGTAAAAGATGAGAATGATAAAGCTTTATTTGTAAATATTAATGGTGGAAGATTAACAAGACAAGGTTTCTGGAAAATTATTAAATATTACAAAGAACAAGCTCATATTACAAAGGAAATTACACCACATGTATTAAGACATTCTTTTGCAACACATTTATTACAAAATGGTGCAGATTTAAAAGCAATTCAAACTATGCTTGGACATTCTGACATTTCATCAACACAAGTATATATGCAATTCCAAGATCCAGGTTTAAAGGATGTATATCAAAAAGCACATCCAAGAGCTTAAGGCAATAAATATATAAGGAAAACTAATCAAGAGAAAAACTTTTGATTAGTTTTTTGTTTTTTATTGACTTTTTAAAAATGTATTTATACAATAAGGCTAGAATGAAGAATATACAAAAAGGGGAACAAAAATGGATTTAAAAGAAGCAAATTCTGTTTTACAGATTTCAAAGGAAGAAATCGCATCTATTCAGAGATATTTAGGATTTAGACATTTGAATATTAATATCCTAGCGGATTTCAATCCAAAAACGTATTTGACATTAAAAGATACTGCTTGGTCAATAGATGAAAAGCCAGAAGAGTTGGCTACACTATATGACGAGGTAATGAGTGGCTTTTCACAGAATATACAAGCTATAAAAGAGTTAGATCATTTAGAGGCTAAATTAGAGAGCTTAGACAGATTTTATATGCAGGTACAAGGAGATAGAAAAGAGCAAGAATACATTAGAGAAGATAAACAAAAAACACAAGAAGAATATGATAAACTTGTAAGTAGTACTTATGGTTTTAAATGTAAATTGCAAGGTTTACTACAAGGACTATGTAAACAAAAAGAAATGGAAATAGATCAAGCTCATGAAGTAGTGAAGGAAGATAAAGAAAGAAGACAAGCAGAACAAGAGGCTAGAGAAGCAGAAGAAGCTAGACAGAAATTGGTTTCTGAATTATCCACAAAATTAGTGCAAACTCCTCAAAATGCTTCTAATTTGGAAGGAACTCTATTAAAAACATATAATGAATTTGTGCATACTGATGAAAAGGCAAAAGGACTCGCTAAGCAATTAGGAATAGAATATACTAGAACAATCAAGAGTACCAATGCTAGACAATTAGTAGAACAAATTCAAACCAATTTACAAGAGACAGTTTCTAAAACAAATGGTGTTAATTTAGATGAAAAAGCGTCTATAGAGGAGGCTCAAAAAATAGCGAGTGAAGTTTTGGAAAGAGTAGATGGAGTAAGTTATGCAGTAGAAGTTGCACAGAGTTTACCAGAACTTGTAGATTTAAATAAAAAACAAGTGGAAGAAGAAATAAAAAGAAGGGTTTATGATAGAGTACAATCTGTTATACAACAGGCAAGAGTACAGAGTTATACTGCTGAGAAAGAAAACATTCAAGGAGAAAGCATTGGATTTTTAGGAAAGTTATTTGGCAAAGAGCAGTTAAGGGAAAAGAGATTAGAAAATTTGGATTTGAAAATAGAGTTAGCACAAAGAAATGTATTACCTGAAAATGATGAGTATAGTATTAGACAAATGTTAGTAGATATGCATATATGTGCTAGTACAGAACTAGGAGGAGAATTTACTCCTGAAATGCAGGAACTATATCAAGCTATTATGGATACTTATGGAGAAAAGAATAAAGATATACTTTCAGAAAGAAATGTTAGAAGGCTTGTTAGTCAAAGGCAAGCATCAAATCAAGCTACTGCAGAATTGCCAGTAGTGCGAGGAAATAGACCAAGAATATTTGGAAAAACAAAAGCACAAAGCAATATGGTAGAATTAGAAAATCAGGGGTTGAAACAAAAACTATTAAGACTACGTACTACAAATTCTTTAAGAACAGGAAGAGTGAAACAGGCACAAGAACCAGATGCAATTAGTTTGTTAGAACAAAGACTAAAAGGGATTGCGGTAAACACACAAGAAAGAGATAGACAAGTTAATTTAGAAGATACACTAGATTTATGGGAATAACATTAAGGAGAGAAACTTTTTTTCTCTCTTTTTTATATTCTTAGGAAAGTCATCCGCGATAGCGGTGAGGTTCCTTAGAAGATAGTTATGGAAGAATTAGATTTTCTTAGCGAAGAATGAGCTTAGAAAATTTTATCCTTGTTTTTTCTTGCAAAAACTGACAAAATAAGATAAAATGAGCATGTTATAAATATGGAGGAATAGACGTGATAAAAGTAGATATCAAAGATTCTTTAGAAGCAATACAAAAGGTTGCAAAAATTAATCAAGGAAAAGAATTAAAATATAGTATTTTAACAATGGGATGCCAATTAAATGAGAATGATTCTGAAAAGTTATGTGGCATGATGGAAGAAATGAACTATATCAAAACAGAAAACTTAAAAGAAGCAGATTTAATTGTATTCAATACTTGTTGTGTGCGTGAAAATGCAGAAGATAAGTTATTTGGTAAATTAGGAGAAGTAAAAAAGCAAAAAGAAGAAAAAGGAACTATTATTGTAATTGGTGGTTGTATGATGCAAGAAAAACATATTGTAGAAAAGCTAAAGCAGAGTTATCCTTTTTTTGATATTGTATTTGGCCCACATACTACCAAGCAATTTCCGATTGATTTATATCATATAATTTGTGATAGAAAAAGAATTGAGGATATTTTAGATATTGATGGAGAGATTATAGAGGGGCTTCCTATTAAAAGAGAAGATACCATTAAGGCATCAGTAGCAATTATGAATGGTTGTAATAATTTTTGTAGCTACTGTATAGTTCCTTATGTGCGTGGTAGAGAAAGAAGTAGAGAGCCAAAAGATATTATTGAAGAAGTAAAAGAATTAGCAAAACAAGGATATAAAGAAATTATGCTACTAGGACAAAATGTAAATTCCTATTTAAGAGTAGAAAGAGAAAATAAAGTACCTTTTGAAGAATATGAGGGAGTAAATTCTTTTGCGACCCTACTTCGAGCAATTAACAAAATAGAAGGAATTGAAAGAATTCGTTTTATATCACCACATCCAAAGGATTTCACAGATGATGTCATAGAAGCAATTCGTGATTGTGAGAAAGTATGTAAATTAATTCATCTACCATTACAATCAGGAAGTACTGAAGTTTTAAAAGTTATGAATAGAAAATATACCAAAGAACAATACTTAAATTTAGTAGAAAAAATGAAAAAGACAATACCAAATTTAACACTTTCAACTGATATTATTGTAGGATTTCCAGGAGAGACTGAGGAGGACTTTGTAAATACTTTAGATGTAGTGCAAAAAGTAAATTATGAACAAGTATATATGTTTATTTATTCTAGAAGAGTAGGGACACCTGGAGATAAAATGGAAAATCAAGTCCTAGAAGAAATAAAGCATGAACGTTTTGACAGGTTAAAAGCATTAGTAGAAAAGCAAATTGCTCTAAAGAATAAGCAATATGTGGGAACTATGCAAGATGTTTTAATAGAAGGAAAGAGCAAAACAAATGAAACTATGCTAACAGGTAGAACAGATTCTAATAAGGTAGTAGTATTAGAAGGAACAGATGAGCTGATAGGAAAAATGGTTACATTAAAGATTAATTCAGAACATATGTGGTATTTAAAAGGGGAAGTTATGGAATAGCTAGATTCAAGGAGGAAGTATGAAACAGATTAGCCAAGAGGAATTTGAACAATATGTAGAAGCCATTATTAGAGGTGATATGTCAAGAACACAAGTAGTAAAAGAATTACAAACAGAGGCAAGAACTTTAAATAATAGGATACATGAATTAATACTAACGAATCCTGAATTACATCGAAGATATGTAGAGAAACATCCATATAAGCCAAGAGATAGAAAAGATTTAGATGCTATGCAATTAGCGATAGAAATTTTGACAGAAGGTAAAACAATATTACAGATTGCAGAGGAACATCAAACAGGTACAAGGACAATCCAAAGAAGAATAAATTCTTTAAACAACTCAAAGAGTTTATTAGAAAAAAGAGTTTATGATTTGTGTAAAGAAATAGGCAAGAATAATAGTAAAAGAGACGGCAAAATACCAGAAGAACTTGCAAGAAAAATTCAACAACTATTAGATGAAATAGAAGCGGAAAAGTTAATAGGATGTAGAGGTATAGAGACAAATGTTAATGAAAAAAGAACACAGCTTCTAGAACTAGAAAGAAGATATCATGAACTTTGCTTAACTATGTCTAGAGGAGAGGCAGCTAAAGTATTAGGTTATACACAAGGTCGCATAAATAAATTATTAAATGAACTATATCGTATTGAAATAGAAAGGACAGCAACAACACAAGGTAGAGACTTTCGTCAAGGGCTAAAAGCAGAAGTTGATGGAATAAATGGAGAAAAACAAGAAATTGAGTTAGTAGAAGGAGAAGCACAAAAAGAAGAAGAAAGGGAGTAAGAAAACATGGCAGAATACTCACCAGCAATGCAAGTATATTTAGATAATAAAGAAGAATATAAAGATTGTATTTTATTTTATCGTTTAGGCGATTTTTATGAAATGTTTTTTGATGATGCAATTACAGTATCACGCGAATTAGAATTAACCCTAACAGGAAAAGATTGCGGACAAGAAGAAAGAGCACCAATGTGTGGTGTTCCTTATCATGCAGCAGAGACATACATTGCAAAATTAATTGAAAAAGGATATAAAGTTGCTATTTGTGAGCAACTAGAAGATCCAAAAACAGCAAAAGGGATTGTAAAAAGAGGAGTTATTCGTGTTGTAACACCTGGAACTGTTATGGAATCTAATTTACTAGAGGAAAAGAAAAATAATTATATCATGTCAATTTATAAAAGTGGAGTATATTATGGGGTGGCAGTTTGTGATTTGACAACAGGGGATTTTAGAACAACACAGATTAAAGAACAAAATAATTTTGCTACATTACTTGATGAAATAGCAAGATACTCTCCAGCAGAAATTGTTGTAAATGATATGATGTTTAGTGGAACTGAAGAAATAGAGAAGATTAAAGAAAGATTTTCAGTATATTTTTCAGTGCTAGCCAAAGAAAAATTTGAAATAGATCATGAAGTATTTGAATTAAAATATGATGTAGTAGATGAAACAGAAAAAGAGATAAAAGAATTAAAAGACCAGTTATTATGCGTAGCTGCAAGTAATGGACTTTTTACCTATTTAAGAGATACACAAAAAAATGATTTGGAATATATTCATAAAATTGTTTTATACAGTACTACTCATTATATGAACTTAGATACAAATGCAAGAAGAAATTTAGAGATTACAGAAAAGTTAAGAGACAAAAGTAAAAAGGGAACTTTATTATGGGTATTGGACAAGTCTTCTACTTCTATGGGAGGCAGATTACTCCGTAGATGGCTTAGTGACCCTTTGATTGATGTAGGAAGAATTAATGAGAGGTTAGAAGCGGTTAAAGAATTAAAAGAAGATATCATTTTAAGGGGTGACTTAATAGATAGCATGAAAAAGGTTTATGATATCGAAAGATTAGCTGGAAAAATTTCTTATGGTAGTGCAACTGGTAGAGACTTAGTATCTTTAAAAAATTCTGCAAAGCAACTTCCAGATGTAAAAAAGAATTTAGCAAGAGCCACTTCTCCTTTGCTAAAACAATTATATGAAAATTTAGATGTATTAGAAGATATCCATGAAATGATTGACCATTCTATTGTGGACGACCCACCAATTAGTGTAAAAGAAGGGAATTTAATAAAATTAGGTTATGATGAAGAAATTGACCATTTAAAAGAAGCAACTACGAATGGAAAGAATTGGGTATTAGAGATTGAAGCAAAAGAAAAAGAAACTACTGGGATTAAAGGATTAAAAATAGGGTTTAATAAAATATTTGGATATTTTATTGAAGTAACGAAGTCTAATCTATCCATGGTGCCTGAAAGATATATTCGTAAACAGACTTTAGCTAATTGTGAAAGATATATTACAGAAGAATTAAAAAAAGTAGAAAATGAAATTTTAGGTGCAGAGGAAAAGGTGATTACACTAGAATATAACGCATTTTGTCAAATTCGTGACCAAATAGAAGCACAAATTGATAGAGTGCAAAAAACAGCAAGTACTATTGCAACATTGGATGTGCTAACTTCGTTTGCAACAGTTGCAGATGATATGAATTATATTATGCCAATTGTAGATAATAGTGGGGCAATGGATATTAAAAATGGGCGTCATCCAGTAATTGAAAAGATTTTACCAACAGGAAGCTTTGTAGAAAATGATACATACTTGGATAAAGGAGACAATAGACTAGCCATTATTACGGGACCTAATATGGCAGGTAAATCTACCTATATGAGACAAGTAGCATTAATTACTTTAATGGCACAATGTGGAAGTTTTGTTCCAGCATCGTATGCTAAAATTGGAGTAGTAGATAAAATCTTTACAAGAGTAGGAGCATCTGATGACTTAAGTATGGGACAAAGTACTTTTATGGTGGAAATGATGGAAGTAGCCACTATTTTAAAAGAAGCTACAGCCAATAGCTTGGTAATATTAGATGAAATAGGAAGAGGAACTTCTACTTATGATGGACTTTCCATTGCTTGGGCAGTAGCTGAATACATATCTGATAAAGAAAGATGTGGAGCAAAAACATTATTTGCAACTCACTATCATGAATTGATTTCACTAGAAAACAAGTTAGAAGGAGTAAAGAATTACTCTATTGCAGTAAAAGAAAAAGGAGAAGATGTTATCTTTTTAAGGAAAATTATAGCAGGAGGAACAGATGAAAGCTATGGTGTACATGTAGCAAAACTTGCAGGTGTTCCACAAATAGTTTCGAAGCGTGCTAATGAAATATTAAAGTCACTAGAAAGAAAAAGCGTGTTAGGTGATAAAGAACAAGAAAAAGAAAACAGAAAAGTAGCTGCTGGTCAATTAGATATGTATAATTATAAACTGGCAGAATTAGCTCATGAATTAGATAAGGTTAATGTTAATGAGTTAACACCAATTGAGGCTTTGAATATTTTGGTGAATATGAAGGAGAAGATTGGATAGTCAATTTTTATTATTTATATTTTAATTTAATCTAATAGTATCTTTTTTTCTTCTCATACGCTCGTCTCATTGGCGTATGGTTCTAATAATATTATATTTTGAAATAGTCAGCGTTGCTCTCTAATACTGATAAAGCAAATGTTCCTCGACTACTCGAAGTGCAAAAAGATACTATTTAGATAAAAATTATAGATTAAGGAAATATTATATAAATAATCTAATTAACAAAGGAGATAAGAAAAATGGAGTATTTAATAGTAATAGGAATTTGTATAATATTTTTAATTATTTTAAAATTTGCATGGAACATCAAGATTAGTGACATTAAGAAGATGAAGAAGGTTGGATATGATAAGGAATTAAATGAGATAACGAATAAATTACCAGAAAACAAGGAAATATGCCAAACTATATTAAAGAAGCTAGGCAATGAAAAAGTAAAAATTAAGGAAAGCGAAGATAAAGAAAATAAAACTAGTTTATACATTGCAGTAAGTAACTCCATTTTAATAGCTAGTATTAATGATACTTTTACAAGAGTGCAAACTATGGCTCATGAATGTTTACATTCTATTCAAAATAGGAGAACTTTACTTTTTAACTTTATCTATTCTAATATTTACTTTATTTACTTTTTATGTATTTGTATTTTATCATTGCTACAACTAAATGAACATGGAATGTTACACTTGTTTATACTTACTATATTAGGAGTTATCTATTATGTTATTCGTAGTTATTTGGAAATGGATGCTATGACAAAAGCAAAGCCTTTAGCAAAGGAATACATAGAAGAGCAAGGAATATTAACAATAGAAGAAAAGAATAAAGTGTTAGATAATTATGATATGATTAATAACATTGGAATAAAGTTAACAAATTATATTTTACTAATGAATTGCACGATTAAAATCATAATTTATGCAGGGATATTAGTGATTTTTCAATAGATAGGAATAAGATTAGGGATTATATTATAATAGCTTGGTTGCTCTGGCTGGCATGGTGCTAGTAACGCTTACTGGCTCGGCGGTGCGAGTGGCGGTTTCTGCCGTGGCAATGGCGGTATGTTCGCATTCTACGACTACGGAGCTGGAAACTACGGCTGGGCTGATAGTCTCGGTTCTGGACGTGGAGTAGCAGTAGTAGGCACTGGACTTTTATATAGAAATTAGAGGGGAGAATTTTAAGGAATTTTTCGAATATGTCTATATATAAAAGAAATATAATTCCTTCTGTAATTAAAAATAATTATGGTAAAAAATAAAAAAGGATACATTACAAGTAGTAAAAACGAAAGTAATGTATCTTTTTCTTTATTTTTCATAAGGCTCTATTTGGGTAGTCAATCCTAATAAATAATCAACAGAAGTATGATAAAAATCAGCAAGTAGCATAATATTAGCAGCATCAATCATAATTTCTCCAGTTTCATATCTAGAATAGGTTTGTTGGGTACAATGCAACACTTTGGCAATTTCAGCTTGTGTATAGTTATGAGTTTCTCGTATTTCCTTAATTCTTAATTTCATTTTTTGGCTCCTAAAATTTTATTAAAAGTTCAATTTATAATAATATCTTAACAAAAATATTACAAGAAAACAATAGGATGTTATTGATAAAAGAAAAATTTCTACATATAATGACTAAAAAGATAGGGGGAAACTGATATGTTAATTGTAGATGGACATTGTGATACAGTTCAAGTGGCATTAGATAGAAAAGTAGATTTAGAAGAGGAAAGTTTAAGCTTTCATTTGAAACAAGCAATAGAAAAAGCACCAATATTGCAGATGATGGCAGCTTTTATTAACCCAAGTTATGAGAAATCTTTCCAAAGAGCATGTGATATTATTCAGCATTTTGAAAG
>JAAWNJ010000042.1 GCA_022798895.1 Clostridia bacterium
AGAAAAAGCACCAATATTGCAGATGATGGCAGCTTTTATTAACCCAAGTTATGAGAAATCTTTCCAAAGAGCATGTGATATTATTCAGCATTTTGAAAGACAATTAAAGAAATATCCAAAAGAACTGATACAAGTAAAGGAAAGAGAAGATATTTTAAGAGTTGAACAAGAAAAAAAGATTGGGTGTCTACTTACGATTGAAAATGGAAGAGCAATAGAAGATAAGCTAGAAAATGTAGATTACTTTTATAACAAAGGTGTGAAAGTAATGTCTATTACTTGGAACGAAGATAATTTGCTTGGCTGTGGAGCATTAACAAAACAAGACAATGGCTTAACACATCTAGGAAAAGCATATGTTCAGAAATTAGATGAAAAGAAAATGATAGTAGATGTTTCTCATAGTTCAGAAAAGACCTTTTGGGATGCTATGAGGATAAATGAAGGACCAATTGTTGCTACACACTCTTGTTGTTATTCTTTATGTCAGCATCCTAGAAATTTAAAAGATGAACAAATAAAACAAATTGCTAAAAATGATGGAATGATTGGGATTTGCTATTGTACCAATTTCTTATCAGAAACAGGAAAAGCAGGCACAAAGAAAATTGCAGAACATATTGCCTACATTGCAAATTTAGTAGGTATTGATTATGTAGGGGTAGGCAGTGATTTTGATGGGCTAGATAAAGAAGAAATACCAACAGATTTAAAAAATATAGGACAAATAGAAAATTTGATACAAGAATTGAGAAAAATAGGGTTTCATGAAAATGAAATTGAAAACATTATGGGAAGAAATTGGCTAAGAGTATTGGAAAAATTTCTAAGGAGTGGTAACTAAAACTTGGTTACTACTCTTTTACATTTTATTTGCATAAAATCTCCAAAAAACCTTTTAAAATCTCTAGTTTTATAGTATGATAGATACCAAAAGAAATAATATAGGAGAAGTCAATGAACAAAAAATGGGAAGTTTGTCAGGAAGACGAAGAGAAGGTAATAGAACTTGCAAATAAAAGTCATTTAAGTATGCTTCTTGCTAGTATATTAATCAATCGTAATATTAATACTAGTGAGAAAGTAGAACAATTCGTTAATCCAACAAGGAATGATTTTCATGACCCTTTTTTAATGCCAGATATGGACAAGGCAGTAGATAGAATTTTAAAAGCAATCAATACAAACGAAAAAGTTATGATTTATGGTGACTATGATGTAGATGGCATAACAAGTATTACAGTATTAAAGAAATTTCTATTAGATAGAGGGCTAGAAGCAGGAGAATATACCCCTAACCGCTTAGAAGAAGGATATGGCTTAAATAAAGAAGCGGTAAAATCTATTCATGAGCAAGGATATACTTTAATGATTACAGTCGATTGTGGTATTTCAGGTAATGAAGAAATTGCTTATGCTAAAGAGTTAGGGATGGAAGTTATTGTTACAGATCACCATGAACAAGGAGAAGAAATCCCAAATTGTTTAGCAGTAATTGATGCTAAAAGAAAGGACAACCAGTATCCATTTAACCAATTAGCAGGGGTAGGAGTTGTTTTCAAGTTAATACAAGCCATTTCTATTCAGTTAGAATTAGATGCAAAAGAATATTTGAAATATTTAGATATTGTATGTGTAGGCACCATTTCAGATATTGTACCATTAGTAGATGAAAATAGAGTAATTGCAAAATTAGGGTTAAAGCTAGTAGCTATGACAAAAAATGTAGGATTAAGAACCTTATTAAATTCAATTGGATATAAAAGGATAGATTCCAATACCATTTCTTTTGGAGTAGCACCACGTATCAATGCTTGTGGAAGAATGGGAGCACAAGAAGAAGCATTAAAGTTATTATTAACAGAAAGCCAAGAAGAGGCTGATGAAATTACAGAAACATTAAATCAATATAATCAAGAAAGACAAGCAACAGAAAAAGCCATTTTTGAAGAAGCAGTACAACAAATTGAACAAAGCGAAAAAGATAGTCCTTGTTTAGTAGTAGGAAATGAAAAATGGCATCATGGAGTCATTGGAATTGTATCTTCAAAAGTAACAGAACTATATTTTAAACCAAGTATTCTCATTTGTTTTGAAGAGGAAGAAGGAAAAGGTTCAGGAAGAAGTATTCCAGGATTTGATTTACATGAAGCATTAATGAATTGTGGCACATATATTGAAAGATTTGGTGGACACAGTATGGCAATTGGAATTAGTGTCAAAAAAGAGAATTTTGAGAATTTCAAAAAAGAGTTCCAAGAATATGCCAAAAGTAAAGGAATTAGTGATATAATACCAATTATAAAAATAGATGAAGAAACAACACTTAAAAATGTTAGCTTAGAAACAGTGAAAGAACTTAGCTTACTAGAACCATATGGAGAAGCAAACAAAGTACCGCTATTTCTTATTAGAAGTTTAAAAATTCAGTCTATTCGTACTTTATCTGAAGGAAAACATTTAAAAGTAAGGTTGGGACAAGATAGTTATATGATAGATGCTATTGGTTTTGGAGTAGGCGAATGGGCAGAGCATTATTTAATAGGTGATAAAGTAGATGTTGTAGGAAGCTTAGAAATAAATAGTTTTAATGGAAATGAACAAGTACAATTAGTCATTAAAGACATGAGGAAGTCAACAAATTAGAAAGAATAAGGGATAAAAGGGGGGATAATATGTCTGATGTAAAAGATATGACAATTGGAGAGGTAATTAGCAACACCAAAAAGAATAACCGAAAATCAGATAGTAAATTAATTAGAAAAGTATATGAATATGCAAAAGCACATCATGGTGACCAGTTAAGAAAATCAGGAGAGCCATATATTATTCACCCAGTTCAAGTAGCATATATCTTATCTACTTTAGGACTAGATGATAGTACGATTTGTGCTGCGCTATTACATGACACAGTAGAAGATACAGATATTACAAAACAAGATTTAGCACAAACTTTCAGCCCAGAAATAGCTGATTTAGTAGATGGGGTAACCAAATTAAATAAATTGCAATATGCCAGTATGGAAGAACAACAAGTAGAAAATTACAGAAAAATGTTCTTAGCTATGGGAAAAGATATCCGTGTTATTCTTATCAAACTAGCAGATAGATTACACAATATGAGAACCCTAAAATATTTAAGTCGTGATAGACAAATAGCAAATGCAAATGAAACCATGTCTTTATATGCACCACTTGCTAACCGTTTAGGTATGTATTCTCTAAAATGGGAATTAGAAGATTTATCTTTCAAATATTTATATCCAGAAGATTATCGAGAACTCGTAGAAGGCATTAATCGTAAAAGAGAAGAACGCTTAAAATTCATTGATATGATTATGGACGAAATCAGACAAGCGGTAAAAAAGCAACACGTAGAAGCGGAAGTAACTGGAAGGGCAAAGCATTTATACAGTATTTATCGCAAAATGAAGAGAGATAATATTACTTTAGACCAAGTATATGACTTGTTTGCCTTAAGAGTAATTGTCAATTCAGTTAAAGATTGTTATGCAGTACTAGGTGTAGTACATGAACTATATAACCCTATGCCAGGAAGATTTAAAGACTATATCTCTGTACCAAAACCTAATATGTATCAATCTTTACATACGACACTAATAGGTCCAAAAGGAACTCCTTTTGAAGTACAAATCCGTACTTGGGATATGCATAGAATTGCAGAATATGGTATTGCTGCTCACTGGGCATACAAAGAGGCCAGCTTCTTAGGAGGAAAAAAAGCAAATGTTAAAGTAGAAGAAGACAAGCTTTCATGGCTTCGTGAAACCTTAGAGTGGCAAAAAGATATGCAAGATCCAGATGAGTTCTTAAATACATTAAAAACAGAATTATTTGAAGATGAAGTGTATGTATTTACACCAAAAGGAAAAATTATCTCACTTCCAAAAGGAAGTACACCAATTGATTTTGCATATAACATCCATGCAGAAATTGGACATCATATGACAGGAGCTAAAATCAATAGTAGAATCATGCCAATTATCACTCCACTCAAAAACGGAGATATTGTAGAAATCATTACATCAGACCAAGCAAAAGGTCCAAGCCGTGATTGGTTAAAATTCATTAAAAGTTCAGCAGCTAAGAACAAAATCCTATACTGGTACAAAAAAAATGAAAGAGAAGAGAACATTGTAAAAGGTAAAGAACTAATTGAAAAAGAGATTAAGAAAATTGGAATGACACATAGTGAACTAGCAAAATCAGACTATATACAAGCAGCACTAGATAGGTATAAATACAATTCTACAGATGATATGTATGCAAGTGTGGGATTTGGAGCAATTTCACCTGGAAAAATTATTGCTAGGATGTTAGAAGAATACAGAAAAGATCATGAAACAGAAAACCTAGAAGCAAAACTAGAAGAGTTGTCAAAAGAAAAGGTGAGAAACCATAAGCCTTCTAATAACGGTATTGTCGTAAAAGGAATTGATAACTGCTTAGTCAAACTTTCTAGATGTTGTAACCCAGTACCAGGAGATGAAATTGTAGGGTACATTACAAAAGGAAGAGGAGTATCAGTTCACCGTAAGGACTGTGTTAATGTAAAGAGTTTGGTATCAGAAGAAAATAGGATGATAGATGTTTATTGGTATCAAGCAGAAAAAGCAAAATATAATGTAGAAATTGAAATTGAAGCAAACGATAGAGGTGGATTACTAGCAGACATTATTAAGGAAATTGAAAGTACGAAAAGCAAGCTAGTAGCAGTGACATCAAAAGCAACCAAGGAAAAGATATCAATTACAGAGGTAACAGTAGAAGTAGAAAATATTGAAGACTTAAATAAGATTTTAAAACAATTACGTAAAATTGACAGTGTATATGAAGTAAAAAGGAAAAAATAATGTCGCACATGGGGACGTTTGTTAAGTGCGACATGTGTCCCCAAGTACGACAAAAAAGGAGACAAAAGAAATGATATTGAAAAGACTAAAAGTAAATAGCGGTATAGTAGAACAAACGAATTGCTATATTGTACAAGATGAGGAAACAAAAGAAGCTATGGTAATTGATCCGGGAGGAGAACCAGAAAAGATTATAGAAATGCTAAATATTTTAGAAGCTAATTTAAAATATATTTATCTAACCCACTGTCATGGTGACCATATTGGAGCATTAAAAGAACTAAAGGAAGCTAAAGGCGGAAAGATTTTAATTCATCGTAATGATGTAGAAGGGTTATATAACAAAGATATTAGCTTGACAGAGTATGTTGGAATTCATGATATTAGGCTAGAAGCAGATTCGCGAGTAGATGATGGAGATATCATACATATAGGAAATCTCGAATTTACCATTATTCATACACCAGGACATACAGCAGGAGGAAGTTGTATCTATAGTGAAAAAGAAAAATTACTTTTTTCAGGAGATACGTTATTTCATGGAACATGGGGAAGAACAGATTTACCTACAAGTAGTTTTCAAGATATTATCCAAGCGATTACAGCAAAACTATTAACTTTGCCAGGAGATACAATCGTATATCCAGGACATGGAAAATCTACTATGATAGAAGAAGAAAAGCCAATTTACTTGGAATTGCAACCAAGAGAAGAGTGAAATGTCGCACTAAGGGACAGATGTCGCACAAACATACGTCCCCAATGCGACAAAATGAAGGAGAAAAAATTATGATAATAGAGCCACGAACATTACCAGGATTTATGGAGTTATTGCCAAATGAGCAAATTCTATTTGAACAAATGAAACAAAAAATCGAGAAGGTGTACCAAAAATTTGGATTTCTACCATTAGATACACCGATTTTAGAATTATCAGAAATTTTGTTAGCAAAAGCAGGGGGAGAAACGGAAAAACAAATTTATCGTTTTGAAAAAGGTGATACTGATATTTCTATGAGATTTGATTTAACTGTACCTCTTGCAAAGTATGTTGCTAAAAATTATGGGAATTTGAGCTTTCCATTTAGAAGGTATCAAATTGGGAAAGTATATAGAGGAGAGAAGTCACAAAAAGGCAGATTTCGTGAGTTTTATCAATGTGATATTGATATTATTGGAGATGGTGAGTTAAGCATTATAAATGATGCTGAAATTCCAAGTGTTATTTATCAATTAATGAAAGAATTAGGTTTTGATGATTTTACTATTCGTATTAATAACCGCAAAATTTTAAATGGACTATTTGAAGAGATTAACCAAAAAGAAAATAGTGTGGCTATCATGAGAATTATTGATAAAATTGACAAAATTGGAAAAGAAGCAGTAAAAGAAGAGTTACAAACTCTTGGAGTAGATGATAAATCTATTGACCAAATTATCCATTTTATCACTATTACAGGAACGAATGATGAAAAGCTAAAAAGCTTACAAAATTTAGGTATTCAAAATGAAACTTTTCAAATAGGATTAGGTGAGCTGGCCGAAGTTGTAAAATACATTCGTATTTTTGGTGTGCCAGATACTAATTTTAGTGTGGATTTAACCATTGCAAGAGGATTAGATTATTACACAGGAACTGTTTATGAGACTTTTTTAAATAATTATCGTGAGCTGGGGAGTGTTTGCTCAGGTGGTAGATATGAAAACTTAGCAGAATATTATACAGATAAAAAGCTACCAGGAGTGGGCATTTCAATAGGGCTAACTAGATTGTTTTATAAATTAAATGAATTAGAATTAATTAAAGCAGAAAAACATTCTATGGCAGATATTTTAATTGTTCCTATGACAGAAAACATGGATAAGCCAATTGAACTTGCAAGTGAATTAAGAAGATTGGATATTAATACAGAAGTATACTTAAATGATAAGAAATTAAAGGCAAAAATGAAGTATGCAGATAAATTGAAAATTCCATATGTTCTTGTGATTGGAGAGGATGAGATTAACTCTAACCAAGTAAAAGTAAAGAATATGGAAACTGGTGAAGAAGTGCAAATTAATTTAATAGCAGAGGAAATTAAAGCAACTATGAAAAAATAGTATGAATTTCAACATATTTTCCTAGTCCTAAGCATATATTGATATATAAGGGGAAAAATAGGACAAAGGAGAATAAGCTTAAAGTTATGATTAATATGGCTGTATTAAATTTAAAAGATATTGTAAAATATCTTATTAAAATCACTTTAATAATTGCGATAGTAATAGGACTAACTAAGTATTTTTCTACAGTAAAAGCAAGTGTTGCAAAAAGGGCAGAAGGATTAGAAGAAGTTTCTTTTACTAGTTGTTTGGATGTAACAATACCAGGAATTGCAAGCGATAAGCAAGATAAACAGATAGAAGAGACAAAGATTTCACCACTAGAAAAAATGCTGTATTTAAATTTAGGAATGCTAAATAGTTTAAATGATAAATCACTAAACAAAAAAGAAGAAGATAATAAGCAAACAAATGAGACAGATCAAGAAGCAAAACAGGATATAGAAGAGCCTTTACAAAAGGCAGAGACAGGGTTGGAAACAGAAGTACAAAAAAACAATGTGCCAGAAAAGTATACTTCAGAATATAAAGGAGTAAAAATAAGAAATGAGACAAAATATAAGTTGACAGAAGAAATTTTAACTCCAAATGTTACAGTTAAAAAAGATAATATTTTGATTTTTCATACACATACTTGTGAAAGTTATACACCAAGTGAGAAATATCAGTATAAACAAACAGGAAATTACAGGACAACAGACAGAAATTTTTCAGTAGTTAGAGTAGGGAGAGAATTAGATAGACAATTACAAAATTATGGGTATAAGGTGACACATAGTGAGACTTATCATGATTACCCTTCTTATACTGGTTCTTATGAGAATTCATATAAAACGGTAACAAATTTATTACAAAAAAACAAGAATACAGATATTGTTATTGATTTACATAGAGATGCTATTAGTGATTATTCTTATGCTCCAACTGTAAAAATAGGGGAGGAATATGCAGCACAGCTAATGTTTGTTATTGGAGGAAATATTAGTAAAGAACATCCTAACTGGCAACAAAACTTAAAGTTTGCAGTAAAAATACAGCAAAAAGCAAATGAGATGTATCCAGGATTATTTAAGCCAATTATCTTACGTTATGCAAGCTATAATCAACAAACAGCAAAAGGGGCGAGTATTATTGAAGTAGGCTCAACAGGAAATACTATGGAGCAAGCTTTGACTAGTATGAAGTATTTGGCTAAAGTAATGGATGAAGTGTTGAAAAAATAGAATACTTAATATAAAATAGGAATAAATACAAAAGAGGAGGAAAATAAATGCAGAATGTAAAGTTGAATTTAAAAAATAGTACAATTTTAGAAAAAGAATTAATGAAATATGCAGACCAAGTAACCATGATACATGAAGAATTACACCAAAAAGCAAATTATAAAAGTGAATTTTTAGGATGGTTAGAATTACCTACAAATTATGATAAGTTAGAGGTAGAAAATATTAAGAAAGCTGCTAAAAAAATTAGAAAGGATTCAGAAGTTTTAGTAGTAATTGGAATTGGTGGGTCTTATTTAGGGGCAAGAGCGGTTATTGAAGGTTTAACTCACACATTCTATAATTATTTGCCAAAAGAACAAAGAAAAGGACCTCAAATTTTGTATGTGGGAAACAACTTAAACCCTAATTATATCAATGATTTAATAGAACTGATTGGAAATAGGGATTTATCGATAAATGTAATTTCCAAATCAGGAACTACCACAGAACCTGCGATTGCTTTTCGTATTTTTAGAGAATTACTAGAAAACAAATATGGATTAGAAGAGGCTCAAAAGAGAATTTATGTAACAACAGACAAAAAGAAAGGGGCGTTAAAGCAAATTGCAGATGAAGAAGGATATACTAGTTTTGTAATTCCTGATAATATAGGTGGTAGATATTCAGTTTTAACTGCAGTAGGTTTATTACCTATTGCAACAGCAGGAATTAATATTGAAAAGTTATTAGATGGTGCTAGATTTGCACAAGAGAAATATTTAGATAAAAACCTAAAATATAACGATTGTTATAGATATGCAGTGGCGAGAAATATTTTACATAAAAATAAAAAAGATATTGAGATATTAGTTAGTTATGAGCCAAAATTGCATTATATGATTGAATGGTGGAAACAACTTTATGGAGAGAGTGAGGGAAAAGAAGGAAAGGGAATTTATCCTACAGGAGCAGAATTTACAACTGATTTACATTCCTTAGGACAATTTATTCAAGAAGGAACACGCAATTTATTTGAAACAGTCATCAATATTAAAGATTCTAGTTCAAATTTAAATATTCATCAAGATGAAGATAATTTAGATGAGTTAAATTATTTAGTTGATAAAGATTTGGACTATGTTAATAAGAAGGCGATGGAGGGAACTATTAGTGCACATGTGGATGGAGGAGTTCCAAATATCATGATTACTATGGATAAATTAAATGAATTTACCCTAGGACACTTGATTTACTTTTTCGAACTTGCATGTGCTATGTCAGGAAAAATTCTAGGTATTAATCCATTTGACCAACCAGGAGTAGAAAAGTATAAGAAGAATATGTTTAAACTACTAGGAAAGGCTGGTTATTTAAAAGATATATAAAGAGCAGGTGGTGTCCTAAGAAAGGACACCACCTGCTGTAATGCTAAGAAGGTTTTGACATTATTGGTCAATGAGGTCAGATGAGATAACTTCTTCAGAGAGAATCTCCTCTGAGGTAGAAACAGCATTCTCAATGGGAATAATTTCTTCGTTGAGAGGCGTTTGCTCATTGACAAGTTCTTGGTCAGAAGTTTGCGTAACAGTCGATGGTACGTCTACCAACTCCTCGATAGGAGGTGGTGTAGTATCTGCTTGTTCATCTACCAAGTCATTGGTAGATGTTTGCTCGGTGTCAAGTTGAATCGAATCGGCCTGCTCTTCAGATACATCCTCACTAAACGAAGGGGTTCCTTCACAGTTTTGAATTGTAGAAGGTGTACCAGAAGGAGGTGGAAGTGTAACAGTGTATTGATCAGTATCAACTGATGGATTCAAGACGATGGCTGCTGAATAACTTGTGGATTTATCGATCACAGAAGGATCAGGGGCAATCCATATGCCAGAAACTTCTGTAACAGTGAAGGGGAGATTCGTAATGTCTGCACCCTCATTCACCTTAAAGATAAAAGTAGTCAAAGGTCCATCGTTTAAAAGACCAAAGTTTTCTGTATATGCAGCGACTATTCCTTGGGCATTGATCTTTCCAGCACCCATACCCTCAGGCAATTCAGAGCCGACATAGGATAGTACAGAAGAATCAAAAACTGGGCGATAGGTTAAGACAGAATTCCTACCAGAAGTAGAATCGAATTTAATACTGACTGTGACTCTTACCTCATCAGGACTCTGACTTTCTGCTTGTGCCAGTTCTAGTACAAAGTTAAGTCCATATTGACTGGGCTCAACATCTTCGTGATCTAGAACATTGTATATCACAGAAGAATCTGTGATATAATTTTGCTTCATATCTTCTGAAAAGTCCTCTGGCAGTTCAAATTGTGTATTGACAACGTACATGCCCTTGTGAGCAAAAGTGTAGTCATCATCTGCCACAACATCGTTAACTGTATATGTATAGTTAACACCATTGGGCAAAGCGCCATCAGGAATTAAGAACTGTAATTTTCCGTCTGCGGTTTCGATCAAATTCTTATCATTGATGACGCACAGAGGAGCTTTCTCGATTGTAATGGTGGTTTCCATACTTTCGGGAGTTGCATATCCTTCAGGGACCAAAAAGCTCACATGAGCTGTACTGGTACCAGCATTTGTTCTGGTATTGTTTGTATACACTGGAGTCACATAGTCTGGTAGACCTGTAACTTCAACTGTGTATTCATTTCCGTCATAGACTGTGGTTATGGAGTCAAAAGACCAACCCGTAGTGTCAATGACGATAAGAGGCTTCTCATCAGTACCTCCACTAGGAGGAGTACTGGGGCTGCTGTTTCCGTCATCAGAAGATGGGTACCAAACAACAAAGTGAGAGCCAGTTGGTTGGGCTAATGAAACGGTAAGTGTAAAGGAATAACCTTTTTTCTCACCAGTTATTTTATTTTCCAAACCAACTTTTAGGCCAACCAGATTGGTGCTTTTACAATGGATGAACATTTGAACTTTGCCAGGTTCGTTCTGCTGGCACTTTTCGACAGAAATGTACTTGTTTTCCATATCTCCGTCTAAAAGTAGCCACTTTCCTCCTTTAATCCCCAAATGGATCTCAGAGATTTGCCATCCTTCTCCAGTGACAGGACAAGAAATAAGATAATTCTTGCCGTTAATCAGCTCGAGAGGCTGGGATCCTTCTGAAAAATCGACTTGCACCACTTGCTCTGGTGATACTTGCCGGTTGACAGAAGATGTCGCATAGGCACTTGGAATGGTAGTGCTGAATAACAGCATAACAGCTGCTAGCAGCAGACAGGTATTTGCGAGTTTTTTGAGTTTACGCATTTTTTTTACCTCCAATTCTTCTTAGCCGTTGATGTTTGGTAACTCAAGTACTGAGTTACCACTTACTATATTAAACGGTCATAGACCGACTTCTTCTATTATATTATATTTTTTCATCTATGACAATATAATATGATGAAATTACCAAAAAAAATGTTGAAATTCAGTGTTCTTTGGTGCAATTGGCATAGTTGTTTACAACTTTTTGGTTCTATTGACAATTGATAGGATTATCAATCGAATTATAAAATGCATGTGATACTATTTTTTATAATATCCTTTATCTTATCTTTAACATTAAACGTTGCCTTAGCTGCAGTTCTCTATAAGAACTGGGTTGATAAGCAACTACATAAATAATAAAAACTCACATCTGTTCTTTGCTGTACTGACCCTTTAAAATGGACTGGACTTATGAATAACTATAAGCATTGTGTTGAAGAAATTATATTAAAAGAATTTATTTATATTTAAACTAAAAAAGTACACAGAGAACCTTTAAGATTCTCTGTGTACTTTTTTTGTTGGCAATTTTAGGATTTCCGATTTCATCAATCATAACATCTAAGCCACCACCATAACCATGCCCAGAATACCAGTACATAACATTAGTTTCAGTATCCACATAGACCCAATTGTTAGATTTGATTTCGGTTATGTTGTACATTGAATTATAATTCCGAGTTTCAATAGGTTCACAAGACAATTTATTTTTGATATGTAAATAAATTGTTAAGATAAGCAAAAGAATATATGAACGGTATTAAATATATTCTTTTGCTTTGGCGAAGCCAACATAAATTATCTATCGCAAGATTGATAATTTAAGAAATGCAGTAGATAAGTGGAAATCTTTATATGATGACATTGTAGAAAAAACAAAAGATTATTTCCATGCTATCAAAATTGCACCACAAAAAGTATTTGACTTATTTTAGAGAATTTAAAGAAAGAATTTTTTAATAAGCTTTCTAAAATGAGCAATGAAGAAATTACAGAATATTTAAAAAGTTTTTATCCAGAGCAAAACAAAAAGTTAGATCAGTTCTAAAAAGTAAAGGCGAATCTGGAATTTCACTTGCTAACTTACAAGAATTTAAGCATCAGTGGAATGCTACAACAGTAGCAAGTATTTTAGATAGACAAGAATATATTGAAGATATTGTTAATTTTAAATATACAATTCGTTCCTACAAAGATAGAACAATTATCAAAGGAAATAGACAATACTGAAAAGAAAACAACTGATTTAACACAGAGGTGTTGGTATTATTTCTTTTCCAGTGAGTTTGGAAGATATGACAATGGTAATTGAAAAAATACAACTCAAGGTCTCTGCGAAGCAATTATTTCCTAAAAGAAAAAAAATACCATCCATTTCTAGATGATATTTATATCTTTTGGTTCAATTTAGTTCGAACAGAAACGTCATTGGTGCGGATGAGAGGACTCGAACCTCCACACCGTTGGTACTGGTTCCTAAGACCAGCGCGTCTGCCAGTTCCGCCACATCCGCATATTCTTAATGTCAATGACTATTGTAGCACATTTCGTATTTCAATGTCAACACCAATTTTATATTTCCTGCAATTTTTTTTATGAAGTAAATTTACAAAGTAACTTCCAAAAGTAATATATAAATATGGAAATAAACTTTACACAAAGTTAAATTTGTAAGATTAACTTCAAAATGATATAA
>JAAWNJ010000043.1 GCA_022798895.1 Clostridia bacterium
TTATATGTTCGATATATTGGAAATGAAGAAATAGAAAATCTTCCTATTTATTATATAGGAGGGAGTCAAACTTTGCCCCCACCTTTAACCAGTGAAGAAGAAGAGGAAGTGTTAACAAAATTAGCTAGTGGAGATGAAAGTGTCAGACAAACTTTGGTGGAAAGAAACTTAAGACTAGTTGTGTATATTGCTAAAAAGTTTGAAAATACAGGGGTAGGAATTGAAGATTTAATTTCAATTGGAACTATAGGCTTAATGAAAGCAATTAATACTTTTAATACAGATAAGAAAATCAAATTAGCCACTTATGCTTCCAGATGTATTGAAAATGAAATTCTAATGTTTTTAAGAAGAAGCAATCGAATCAAAGGAGAGGTCTCTATTGATGAACCTTTAAATCAAGATGGGGATGGCAACGAACTACTATTATCAGATATCTTAGGAACAGATCCAGATGTTACTTCTAGAAGAATTGAAGATGAGGTAGACAAAAGCTTACTGCGAGATTCTATTGAGAAATTGAATAATCGAGAAAGAAATATTATGGAACTTCGTTTTGGCTTTATTAGTGGTACAGAAAAAACACAAAAAGAAGTAGCTGATATGCTACGGTATTTCACAAAGTTACATATCACGTTTAGAAAAGAAGATTATTAGCAAAATGAAGAAAGAGATTATGAGCAAAACAGGATAATAACTTGAAATATTATGTAAAATATGATAAAATAGAAAATAGAAGTTGCCAATAGGCGAATGAAAGAATGAGGTGTTAAGTCATGAAGAAAATTAGTCGGAAGAAAAATCTTGGATATCTAAAGACACATGTAGGGCACATCATCAAATGTGACGAATGGAACAGAGGAAGGGGCGTCCGACTGGAAGGCTTTACTCCTGAAGGTTACATGATCGTCACGGACTTTATCTCTAAAAAGCAAACCATACTTCCAGAAGATTACTTGGTCAAAAAATGGAGATTTGGATGACAAATACTCATTCACTAGCTGGAGAGAAATCTCTAGCTAGTTTTTTGTTGAAAAATGTCATACGATAATCGAATAGTTAAAACTCCTTTTGGAAATAATGAGAATAACAAATTATTTTTAAAAGGAGTTTTTCTTAAATGAACAAAGTAGAGATTTCTGGTGTCAATACGGCAAAGCTACCATTATTAACACCAGAAGAAAAAGTGGCACTGATGACAAAGATTAAACAAGGAGATGAAGAGGCAAGACAAGAGTTCATTAATGGAAACTTAAGATTAGTACTTAGTATTATTAGACGTTTTGGTGGAAGAGGAGAAAATGCAGATGACTTATTTCAAGTAGGGTGTATAGGTCTTATTAAAGCAATTGACAATTTCGATCTTTCACAGAATGTTCAATTTTCTACGTATGCAGTACCAATGATTATTGGAGAAATTAGAAGATACTTAAGAGATAATAATGTAATTCGTGTTAGTAGGTCTATTAGAGATTTGGCATACAAGGCGTTAGGAATTAAGGAGAGAATTTATAATGAACAACAAAGAGAAGCAACTGTAATGGAAATAGCAGAAGAATTAGGAGTGACTAAAGAAGATGTTATTATTAGTTTAGATGCTATTCAAGAACCAGTTTCTTTGCAAGAACCAGCTTATAGTGAGAGTACAGAGAATATCTATTTAATGGACCAAATAGGAGATAAGAAAAATACAGATGAGCTTTGGACACAAAATTTGACAATTGAAGAAGCAATGAAGCGATTAAATGATAAAGAGAAGATGATAATTAACAAAAGGTTTTTTGAGGGAAGAACACAAGTTGAAGTAGCAGAAGAAATTGGGATTTCACAAGCGCAAGTATCTAGGTTAGAAAGATTAGCAATTGGACATATTAGAAGGATTTATAAATAAGGGGCATATGAAAAATATGCTCTTTTTAAATGCAAAATTTATTGCAAGCCTATTAGTAATATGATATAAATTAAAGTAATTAAAGAAAGAAGGATAGAAGATGATACTTTCAACATTATGCTATATAGAAAAAGATAATCAATATCTTATGTTACATAGAACCAAAAAGAAAAATGATATTAATAAAGATAAATGGATAGGAATAGGTGGAAAATTTGAAGAAAATGAAAGCCCAGAAGAGTGCATTATAAGAGAAGTAAAAGAAGAAACTGGTTTGCATTTAAAATCTTATCAATTAAGATGTATTGTAACTTATGTATCTACTAATTGGGAAACTGAATATATGTATGTTTTTACTTCAGATGATTTTGAAGGAAATATCATGGAATGTAATGAGGGAGATTTGCAATGGGTTAATAAAGATGAAGTTACAAAACTAAATACATTTAAGGTGAAATATTCGCTTACAAACTTTTAAGGTGATTTTATCATAAATTAAATACACGCAAATAAAAACGATTTGCAATATTATGTAAATTATGATATAATAGGAAATGTATTGATAAAAGAAAGGGTGAAAAAAGATGTTGCAGCCAGCTGAAAGAGCCGAAAAAATAAGAAATGATGCACAGAATTTATATAAGCAAGTAACAAAGGCATATAAATTAGTAGAAAAATATGAAGCTACTGATGAAGAGGCAACTAATGAACTATATAATTTTATGTTACAACAATCTAGTAGTAGATATAGCGGTGCATTAAAGACTGGAGCTAATAACTTACAAAAAATATTACAAAGTACTCGTATGGGAAAAATGACAACAGAAGAAGCTCTAAAAAATCTTCAAACCATTAATATTTCTGCTATGACAGCCGAAATGGTAGCATCAGAAATATTATTAGGAGGAAAACAGACAGCATTAGATGAAGAAAGATTTTAATAGTAATTGAAAACAAAGTAAAAAGTTGCGAAATGATGGCAACTTTTTTTCTTTTCTACATATAATGAAAAAAGAAATCTATAATATGGAGGAAGATGATGGGGCAAAAGGGGATGGATTTTAAACATAAAGAAGTAATTAATATAAAGGATGGAAAAAGGTTAGGCTATGTGCAAGATGTTTGTGCTGATTTGGAAAGTGGGACAATTACATCTATAATGGTTGCAAGAAAGAGAATAGATATAGATTTAGCGAATGCTTGATAGAAAGTGGATATATGAGTTTTGCATTTGATAGAGTTAGTAAGAAAAAAGACTATATTACAAGAAAGAAACAAAAAAGGACAGGCTATGTAGTAAAAGAAGAATATGTTTATGATGTGATTTGTAAAGTAGAATTATAAGTTATGAAGAGTATATGAAAATATGCTCTTTTAAAATGTGAAAAAATAATAGATAAAAAATTATTTGGATTTTTTTAGATTATCCATCTTATTTTTAATTCTATCAGAAACAATGTTAGTTTGTTCATAATCAATAACATAAGAACCATTAGAAAGTTTTAGAATATCACCTTCTTTTGCATTAGATGGAATATTAGAAATAGGAATGTCTGTCATTTTCTTTGTATTTCTATTTTCTAAAATAGCAAAATTACCTTCAAAACGGTCAAGAGTATATATAGAGTTAGAATTTTTATCTAAAAAGTTCTTTAGTTCGTTTATAAAATTGTCTATAAAATTATTAGAACTATTTGAAGATATATTTTTGCCTAAATTATTGAATAAAAAATCAAGATTCATATTGAAGAACCTCCTTTCAAATTAAAATGTTGAAATAATTATATATGCAAAAGCAACATTTTTCAATGTTTTTGTAAAAAAATGTAAAAAGATCTAATTTAGATTGAAAAAAGTAAAATAATACAATATAATAATGAAAAAAGGAGAAACAAATGGAGAAAGATAAACGAAACCAAATATTAAAGAGAATTGCTAGTATAAGTATTTTAATATTGCTAATTGTACTATTAGCAATAATTTCAAATGTAATAGATAAAAATTTTGAGTATATAGTTGATGAATCAAAATTGCAGATTATTTATTTTGATGTAGGGCAAGCAGATAGTACATTAATAATGAATAATGGGAAAACTACATTAATTGATGGAGGCAATGACTCGGATGGAGATAATTTAGTAAAGTACATAAAATCTCAAAAACTTTCTAAAATCGACACAGTAATAGCAACTCATTTACATGCAGATCACATTGGTGGATTAGATGATATTATAGATAATTTCGATATAGGAACAGTTTATATGCCAGATACAATAAATACAGATAAACAAGTAGAAGAATTTTTAGATGTAATGGAAAGAAAGAATTTAAATTATGAAGTACCAGAAGTAGGAGAAAAATTCAAAAATGGATTAGTAGATTGTGAAGTAATGGCCATTGATAATGATGCAAAAGATTTGAACAATTCATCAATAGTAATACAAATGAATTATTTAGAACAAAGTTATTTGTTTATGGGAGATAGCGAAAAAGAAGTAGAAAATTCAAGAAACTGGAATAAAGTAAATGTTTTAAAAGTAGGACATTATGGTTCAAATACCAGCAGTACAGAAAAATTTTTAAATCAAGTAAAACCAGAAATTGCAATTATTTCAGTTGGATTAAATAACCAATATAAAAATCCAAGTGTAGATGTATTAAATAGATTAAAAAATTTGTATACTACTATTTATAGAACAGATGAAAATGGTAGTTTATTATTGGAAAGTGATGGTAAACAAAATACTATAAAAAGAATCAAAACAAATAATCAAAATTTATACAATTTTTAGAATTCTTATGATATAATAACAAAAATAATAAGTAGAGGTGAGAAAATTGCAAAAGATAAGTGTTTTAGAACAAAATGATAACATGATAGGATTAAAAACTCGTAAACAAACAAAAGGAGAAGAATTAGATTTGGTAAAAAAATTTATTGAATACTATGCAAATAAATTTGAAACTAAAAAAACAGAAACTAAATTAGCAATTTTCTGTGAGCCATATATAGAAAGTGGATTTCCAGACATTGTATTTGCAGAATACAATGAAGAAACATATGCTAATTGGAATGATAAAAGGGAAAAATTAAAAACAAATGATTTGAAAGTTTTACAACATATTATAAATAGTAAAAAAATAACAAGTAAGAAAATAAAAACACAATTAGGATTAACAGGAGATAACGATTTACTACCTATATTAGAAAAATTATATGATGCAGATTTAATAGTTAGAAAAAATGGTTTTTATGAACCTAAAAGTCTTGACTTAATTTATGGAATTAAGAAATTAGAAGCATTTGAAGCAAAAATAAATAATATTACAACAGTAGTAGAACAAGCAAATGTGAATAATTGGTTTGCTTCGAAAACATTTATTCTTTCAAATGTTAATCATCCAACAGAAAAGACAATGCAAAAGTTAGAAAAAACTGGTGTTGGTATGTATGCATTAGATCAGGATTTTATTAAATTAAAAGAGGCAAAAATGCATAGTTTACCAACTTGTTATATTTCATTATTATTTAATGAATGGATAGGAAAAAAAGTAAATATGTAAAGGAGACCAATACTATGGACTTTGAAAAAGAAATTATAGAACAGATAGAAAATATTTCTAATGTACAAAACTTAAATGTAGATGCAGGACAAAGAGAAGTGTACAAAGCGAGCCATAGTAAATATGGCAATGTAGTCATTAAAGTAGTAAAAGAGCATAATACAGAAGAAAGAGTAAAAAGAGAAATTGATATAAATATATCAAATAAACTTTCAAACGTTCCAAAAATTTATGAATATGGATTTTTAGAAAAAGAAAGTGAAAAATATCTTTATACAATTGAAGAATTTATAGAAGGCACTGTACTTAGGAAGGTATTACTTAGTGATAAAAAATTGAATTTAGCAAATAGTATAAAATTATTAGATACCTTATTATCATTAGCTGTACAATTTGAAAAAATAGGAATTGTACATAGAGACATAAAACCAGACAATATCATAATGAAAAATGATCATGAATTTTATTTAATAGACTTTGGCATTGTTAGGGTACTTAATATGAAATCATTAACAATGACAGAATTAGCAATAGGACCAAATACACCAGGGTATGCACCACCAGAGCAATTTAGGAACTTTAAGAAAAACATAGATATTAGAACGGATTTATTTTCTATTGGAGTAACAGTATATGAATGTATTACAGGAGAAAATCCTTTTAGAAAAAACGCAGTAGATCCATTAGATGTATTATATAGAACAGCAACAATTTTTCCTCAGGAATATCAAATAGAAGGAGATACAGATAAGCAATTAATGTCATATCTTTCTGTGTTAATGTCTAAGATGCCATCGAGGAGACCAAAAGATGCAAAGACAGCATATCAATGGTTTAAGGCTATATTGCCAACAATAAAATATTAGGAGGAAAAGATGAAACCATATATTTTAATGGGACATGGAATGATGAAAATGACAGAAGATTTATTAAAAGATTGGAATGGTGGAGATATCATTCTTAATCCTCGTGTGCTAAACGAAGAACAATTAATTAGTTGTAGCAAAACATACAAAAAAAATAATGCAACAGTATTATTTGATCCACATTGTTATGTACCAAGATCAGATAAGCCGATATTAAATTCGCAAAGATATTGGTTTAAAGGAGAATATTCTACAAATATTTATACAGATACTAACAAAATAAGAGAAAATATTAAGATAATAAAAGAATATAATGACGAGATAAATGTAGATGCTTATATTTTTCCAAGTACAATGTGCTCTAAAGCAGATGATATATGGTTTGAAATTCAAAGAAACTGGATAAAAGCTTGTAACGAAATTATGAATGACAAAAAGAGATATGCTACATTATGTGTTACAAGCAAAATTTTACAAGATGAAATGCAATTGGAAAAAATTATTGCTGAAATTGAAAATTGGGATGTGGATGGATTTTATATTATTCCAGAACATCCAAAGGGTGAATATTTAGTAGAAGAACCATTATGGATTAGTAATTTACTTAATTTATGTGCTACATTAAAGTTAAGAGATAAAGAAATTATAGTAAGTTATGCAAATCATCAATTATATTTATTGAGTATAGCAAATATTGATGGATTAGCAACAGGAAATTATATGAATGTGAGAGCATTTGATAGTAATAATCTTTTTAACTCTGAAGATACAAAAAGAAAGTCAACATGGTACTATTGCCCTAATTCGTTATCTGAATATAAAAGACCATTTTTAGATATTGCTTATCAAACTAAAGAATTAGAACTATTAAAACCTAATAGTCTAGAAGAACAAAAATATAGTGATATATTATTTAAAGGAGCACAACCATCTACTACAAATTTTAATGAAACTACTTCATTTAAGCATTATATAAATTGTTTTAAATATCAGGTAGAAAATTTAAAAAGAAACAATTATGAAGAAACTTATGCAATGCAAGAAATACTATTAAATAAAGCAGAACAATACACTGATAAATTAAGAAGAATTGGAATAAGAGGACAAAAAAGAGACTTTTATGAAATATTAGATGTTAATAGAGCAGCTATGACAGTATTTAATTCGCAAATGGGATTTAATATGAAAATGGGATGGAAGTAAGAAATACTAAAGATAAAAAGTTTAAGTGTGGAGAATATAAAAATGAAGATGCAGATTTGTATCTTCTATTTTTATGTTTGATTTAAATTTTATAGGAATATTAATTGAAGAAAAATTATGAAACAATTACTAAAATCGGATACAAAATATCAAAATTTTATACCAAAAAAGTATCCGATTTGTGAAATTTTTACATTGAAAAAATCGGATAGAATGACCACAATGAAAAGCATGAAATTGTAAGAAGTAGAACAAAGACATTGTATAGAATTTAAGAGGTACAATACAAACAAAAGATAAAATAGAGTAAGAGAGATGTATGGTAGAAAGTAAGGAAGGTGATAGAAATGAAAGCAAGATTAACTGAAAGAGACATAAAGTTAATATATTTTTTAGGAAGATATAAACAAATAAAGGCGATAGACTGTAAGAAGATTTATAAGTCGAAAGATTATTATTTGAAGAGACTAAAAGCCTTAGAAAAAGCAAGATATGTAAAAAGAGAAAAAAGCACATAAAAACTGATATAGAAGGAAGAAAATTATTAAAGAAATTAGGAGTCAGAAATTATAATTTATGCAGAAACAAGGATTATCAAAAAAGAATAAATGACATCATAAAAATTGCTACTTTAGGATTTGAAGAAAATATTGAGTTTACACCAAGTTGGGAGTTAAAAGAAAGCGAAGTTTATACAAATTTTGGTAGAAAATATATCGGAGAGCTAAAATATAATAATAGAAAATACATTACTTATTATATTTCAAACAAAAATAATTCACTATATGCCAAACAAGTAGTAACTGATATTGAGAGAATGTTTACATATAAGAATGTAATGGTGTTTTGGGAAAACTTTAACTTGATAAACAAACGAAATGGATATTTTGTGATAGGCGATAAATTAGTAATTATAATTAATCCAACAGAAGAAAATTTAAAAATAATGAAGATGTTAAATGATATAGATATTTATGATGTCATACAAGAAGTTTACAAAGGAAAAGAAGTATTATTATCTAACTGGGATAAAGCAGATTATGTAACAGATGACAAGCAATATATTATTTCAATGCCATTTATAGATACAGCAAAGCTACACAAACTAAATATTGCTTATAAAGATAACAAAGAGACAAGTAGAAAAATTGATATATTAACTTTAAAAGAGAATAAAAAGAAAATTGACGAAATATTAGCTAAGAAAACAAATATTATTGAAATAGATGATATTATAGTAAAAGTTAAAAATCAAATAAGTTGTTTCAACAAATATATGAATAGGTGTAAGTAAAATGAAAATGCATAAATAACTTGTAAAATACAAATTTTTGAATTAAAATAAATTCAAGTTAAAGTAAAAAGCAATAAATTCTGAGAAAGGAGATTATGATATAATGGAAATTAATGATGTTTCTTCTACTTTTTCTACAATAAAAATAGTTATTATTGCAACTGGAGTGATACTATTTGTTATTATACCTTTAGTGTTTTGTTTTATAAGAAAGATATTTTATGAAGAAAAAGGAAAAGTTGTGTATGGAACAATAATTGAGTTAATAGATGGTCTAGCTGAAGCTGAAACATTAAATATGACAAAAGTCGATAAAATTATTGTAAAATTTAAAATTAATGGTAAAGAAGAAAAGGGAATAGTACAGACAGCACTTCCATATAGCGAAAAAACTAGAAATAAGAAATATCCTATAGGAAGTGAAATTAAAATAAAAGTTGTAAAATTGAAAAATCCATTAGGCGATACATATAATTATAAGGGACGTATAATCAAAGATTTGTATATAAAAAGAATAATATTATGTATTTTGGGATTAATATTTCTTGGTATTTTTATCACATCTTTGTATTTAATATCAAAATATTAGAAAGTTATTAAGGCATATTGATAGTAGATTTGAACAATGTAAAAAGTGGATATATTGAAGCGATAAAGATATTACAGCTACAAGCAAAAGAAAAAATATAGTCGTATATATTCCATTTTAAACAAGAATAGTGTATAATAAGGCTGTATTAAGAAATAGACACTATATAATTTATGTATATAGTTGGGACCATGAAGAATGGGTAAACTGATTTTGCATTAGTATTGACTTTGTGCAAACAAAGGTAAAGTAAGTACTTTGCGTTTTTAGGCAAGGGTAAAGGAGCAAAATGGTGTAAATACATTACGCTTAAGTTGCTCTAATGAAAAAATTCCAAAGGGAATATTGTGTCCAAAAGTAAATAGTAAGTAGCAAAAATAGCAAGTTAAAAATAAGACTTGCTATTTTTGTGTGCTAAAAAAGTAGGAGGTGGTGATATATATGATTTGATAGAATAGATTAATCTAACTTTGAATATGTATTAAATCGAGAGGTGACAGCAAAATGCAAGAAAAGCAAATTGTATCTAATAAGCATGTCAAGTTAGAGATAGAGTTAATACTAAACAGAAAGCTGTTTCAAAATAATGTGATAGAAAGAGAAATTTATGAAGAAGTGCAAGATGAATTATTAAAGGAAATTAATAAGGAGATAGAAAAGCAAAAATAAATTTTTTTTGAAATTGAAATAACAATAAATAGAAATATAAAATAGATAATAGATAAAACGAAAGGAGCGAAAAAAATGGATTTATATAATATGAGAAAAGAAATAAACAGTGGCAAAAGCATCTATGACTTACCATTAAAAGTAACATACTATGCAAGAGTATCAAGCGAAAAAGATGAGCAGTTAAATTCATTAAGCAATCAAGTATTTTATTTTGAAAACCATATAAAACAAGTTTCTAACTGGACTTATGTAGAAGGATATGTAGATGAGGGTATAAGTGGTACAAGTGTAAATAAAAGAGATTCCTTTAAAAGAATGATAACAGATAGTAAAAAAGGAAAGTTTGACTTAATACTAACAAAAGAGGTAACACGTTTTGCAAGAAATACACTAGACAGTATCTCTTATACCCAAAAATTATTAGAAAATGGTGTGGGAGTGTATTTTCAATCAGATAATATCAATACCATTATGCCAGATTCAGAACTAAGACTAACGATTATGGCAAGTGTGGCACAAGATGAAGTAAGAAAGCTATCAGAAAGAGTAAAATTTGGTTTTAGCAGATCTGTAGAAAAGAAAAGAGTACTAGGAAATAACAACATATTCGGCTATCGAAAAGACAAAACGAAGTTAGTCATACAAGAAGATGAAGCTCAAATGATAAGAGAATTATTCGAATTATATGCAAAAGGTGAAATGGGATTTTATAAAATTTCAGAATACTTTAAACAAAAAGGCTATACAGGAAAAAATGGAACACCCATCTCATCACAAAGTTTAAGAAGGATGATAAGAAATCCAAAATATAAAGGCTACTATAGAACTGGAACTGTAAAGGTAGTAGACTACAAATTACATAAAGCGCAAAAAATGCCAAAAGAAGAGTGGCAAGTATTTGAGTGCAAAGAAAACATACCAGCCATTGTATCAGAAGAACTATGGGAAAAATGCAATAGAATATTAGACAAAAAATCAGCAAGCATATTAAATAAAGTAGAAAACAAAGAAGTGTTTAAAAATAGATATGTGTTTAGTGGTTTAATATTTTGCAAAGAACATCAAATAGAAGAACATATGCCAGGATTTAATAGAATAGCAGGAAAGAAGAGAAGCGGGAATCCAGCATGGGCATGTAGTAAATATATTACATATGGACTAAAAGAATGTGAGAGTCCAATTTTGCAAGAAGCGGAATTAATAGAAATACTAAAAACAGTTTTAAGTAAGTTTCTATCTAATAAAGAAGAAATTATAAAAGATTTATTAAATAAGTATCAAAAATTCAATTTAGACAAAGACTGTGAAACAGATATATTAAAAATAGAAGAAAATATAAAAGGTATTCAAACAAAAAAAGACAAACTATTAGAACTTACTATTAAAGGACTTGTGTCTGATGAGGAATTTTATAAAAGGAATGAAGAATTAAACAAAGAGATTGTGGGGCAGCAAGAAAAACTACAAAAATTAAAAAAAGAAAAAGAAAACTTATCTTCTATAGAAGACAACATGAAACAAATAAAAGGAGCATTAGAAAAAGAAATAAAAATAGATGAAAATATTGAAGACTTAATAAAACTATTAGTAGATAAAATATATGTGTCAAAAGTAAATGGAGATAGAAAGCATATTAAATTAGAAATTTACTTTAAAATAGGAGAGCCAATTACATTAGAAGGAAATTTAAGAAAGCAGGAAAAACAAGAATATATTATTAATGTTGAAAAGTATCTTTTATGTAACAGCAACAACAATGAAAGCTCTATAAAAGAGAACAACTATCAATCATGCAACCACGACATCTATTATAGTGCCAGGAAGTAATCGATTTTTAAGCATGTTATCATCTAGTAATGATATTGTGATACAATGGGAAAATATTAAATGCATAGGAGAAGATGTTATATTAGTAGATATTCAGTAATAATATAGTAAGAAAGTGCATAAAATAATAAAGTAGATAAAAGAATAAATGGTAAAAATTACTAAGAAAAAAATATTGATTTACATAAGAAGATATGGTACAATAAAAGAAGTTCAAGGAGGAAAAATAGATAAGCCAAATTGAATAAAAAAAATCATAAAAAAAGACGAAAAATGTATTGACTTTATGAAAACAATATGGTAAGATAATTAAAGTACGAAATCACAAGAGAAAACACTAATAAATTATATAAAGATAAATTAGTAAAGATAAGTGCATGTTTTATTTTACAACAAATACTAGTTTATTATTTTTTGACCTTATAATATGTTGAAAAAATAAATTGAAAAAATATAAAAAAGGTGTTGACTTATGCGAAAAAAAGTAGTACAATAAAAATCGTTCTATATAATAGAATGAAGCACATTGAAAAGTAAACAATAAACCTTTGAGAGAAACCAAATAATTCAAAGAGATGGAAGCAAACCATCTATAAAAAAATGGTCAGTATAAATAATTAAGAGTCAAAAAACTTAAAATTATAAAAGTTATTTAGGTAGGCTAGAAATAGTCGAAGTAAATAAACCATAAAATTGAGAGTTTGATCCTGGCTCAGGATAAACGCTGGCGGCGCACATAAGACATGCAAGTCGAACGAAGATCGTTATAAAAAGGATTGAAGATTTATCGGATT